>JBCBQD010000220.1:0-10120 GCA_039820425.1 Cyanobacteria bacterium J06635_1 | reverse complement strand
TCCTCCTTCTACAGCACCAATGATAAAAAAATAGGTCTCAACATCTTCGAAGTGTAGTCTTCTGGACTAAACTCAGAAGGTTCGCAGCTAAAACAAAAAAGTCAGCTCAATACCTTTCAATGCCCTAAAAAAAGGCTATTAGAGTCAATATATAACTTCAAATACACCGAATCTTGAATCAAAAAAATCTTTTTGAAAAATGTCTAAAAGTCTTGTAGAACATGCAGTTAAAATCTATTTCTTGACTTGAGATAAAACAGCGGTTTCATATAGGAAAGTCCGATATAAGCGAGATATTTTAATTTCAATCAAAATTAGATTAACATATTCTTCCTTGTCATTTGGTTGTATCCGGTCTTTTGTAGATCTATTATTAATTTTCGGGATTCTTTGGAGAGTACGTGAAATTCAAGGAATTTACTCTCACGGAGGTGCCTGGCGTGTGCTACGATCAATAACCGTGAATACGCCAGAATTGTGGTAGACAAGGGTCGGTGCCCGAGTGGTTAATGGGGGCGGACTGTAAATCCGCTAGCTATGCTTACGCTGGTTCGAATCCAGCCCGGCCCACCACAAACAATTTTAGATTTGTGATTTTGGATTTTAGGGTGCACAAACTTAATTAATCCAAAATCGTCAATCTAAAATCACAAATCCTATACTGCCCTTATAGCTCAGCGGTAGAGCACTCCCTTGGTAAGGGAGAGGTCACGAGTTCAAGTCTCGTTAAGGGCTTTAAGCCGTTTTAAGTGCCAGTAAGTTGGTGATCAATTTGATTTCGGCGGGGTTGCAAAGTTGCAGCAGGCTGGCGCAGGCTTTAGGGGTGAGCCATAGCTGGGTCTTGAGCTCAAATCTAAAATCTTGGCCGAGGGCAAAGCCTTGGTCGATGAGTTTATTGAGCACCAGTTTGCGGATGTATTGATCGAGATCTAAGTCGGGTTTAAGGGCTAAACGGTTTTGCACTATCCAATTAAAGGTGGTTTCGGCATTGAGTGCGCAGTCACAGGTGGCCTGTAGTAACGTTTGCTCGATATCTTTGGGGTTCTCTAAAAAGGATAGGAAGGCTTTGAGGGGCTTAAATGCATTGGGGGCCTGGGTTTTGAAAACGCTGATGGTAACGACGAGGGCGGCGTCGAGGTGTTCGGGCGGGTTGGGCATACTGGGCCGACTGCTAGCATTAAGGCGTTGAGTAGCATTCACGGGTCGTTGGCTAAAGGGCTTGGGCGATCGCAACCAGCTCATTGGGGTCATAGGGCTTGCTCCGATACAGGGTAGGGCCACCCGCTGTCTCAAGCAAATCGCGGACGCTTGCTTTGGCGGCGGCGGTAATCAGCACAATCGGCACATACTCAGTTTTGGGGTTTTGTCGAACTTCATGAAAGAATTTGAACCCCCGTCGCTGGTCGGTCAGGGGCTCTAGGATGATCAGGTCCGGTGGGGCAACGGGCATGGTTTGGAGGGCTTCATCAACACGTCGGCAGCCCAGACATAAGGCCCCGTTAGCCTGGAGGATATCCATGATCAAGTTTTGGGTGATTAAGCAATCTTCGATGACGTATATGGTGGCCATTATTCAATAAATGCTCATTAGGAACCGTGGGTCATGCATGGGTGCAATGAGCATGTACCTCACAAAAGGGGTTATTTCATTGGCCGAGTATAGAAAGCAGCTGTGACTTTTTTGTGACAGGCGAGGGGCTTATCAGGGGCTTATCAGGGGCTTATCAATGGGGGCCGGTTTTGACGAACCGGCGTAGGCTGGTCTTGCCGGGGTTGCTACGGTTTGAGTCGTCTGGCAAAAAGTGTTGTGAGTCAACCAGGGGCATCCTTCAGGATGGCGCGAATTTGCCTGACTAGATTTCTGGCTTCGAAGGGTTTGGTAATGACGCCAGTAACGCCCAAATCTGTGAATCGCTGCAACTCAGTGTTGCGGGCTTTGGCAGTTAAAAAAATAACCGGAATGTCGGCTGTTTTGGGGTCGGTTTGTAATTGCTGAAAAGTGACGACGCCATCTTGGTCCGGCATCATCACGTCGAGCAAAATAACGTCTAGGGGCTCAACCTGGGCGATCTCAATCCCCTGTGCCCCTGAGTCTGCTGTTAGCACCTGCCACCCAGCGGCGGTCTCTAGCGACAGCTGAATGATTTCTCTGACGCCAGCCTCATCATCAATGACTAAAACCCGCTTCATGGCCTACCTGGACTGATGCAATTGGAAAGATTAGCTGAATTTCTAGAAGAATGTCCCGAAGTTACCATTGCACACAGAGGCGACTGAGGCAACCTGTTGACACGCTGATTCTGTCAGTGATTGGAGGATTTTGGGTCAATTATTTAATAGATCTTTTTTATGGTGATTGATGGTGATTTTTTTTATGGAGGGCTGCAATCTCACCCACATTGCCCTGGGGAATTGTGAAATAAAAGCAGCTGCCTTGACCCAGCTCACTGTCTACCCAAATCTGGCCGCCGTGCTGTTGGACGATACTGCGGCAAATGGCCAGCCCCAGGCCGGTGCCCCCCTTTTGGCGAGAGTCAGACGCATCTACCTGACGAAATCGTTCAAAGATTTGATCGAGTTTATCGGCGGGAATACCCCTGCCTTGATCTGCGACCTTAAATAAGATGACAGGTGTCGCTGCGGGGGGCGATGGGTCTGTATTAGGAAGGTGGGTGTTTGATGAAGCCGCCTCAGCAGGGAGAGTTGCTAGCCTTTGGGTGCTAATCTTGACGCTGCTGCCGGGGTCAGAAAATTTAATACCGTTGCTGAGTAAGTTGATCAGCACCTGCATCAGGCGATCGCCGTCGGCCACCAGATCAAAGCTGGGGTCGCTAAGCTCGAGGTGGATCCTGGCTGACTCGGCCTGCATCTGGGCAAGGGTGATCGCTTTCTGGGTCAGCTCGGTGGTCTTGAGTAGGGTGCGATTGAGGTTGAGGATGCCAGACTCTAAGCGCTCTATCTCTAGAATGTCGTTGACAAGGCTAACCAGGCGATGAGAATGCTGAGCGGCAATCTCGATGACGTGTTGCCCTTGTGCTGAGCCGGAGGGCGTCAGGCCAGTTGAGAGCAAATCGAGTGCCCCGTGCAGTGCAGTCAAAGGGGTGCGTAACTCATGGCTGACCGCTGAGATAAATTCTTCTTTCATGCGCTCGATGGCGGCGCGCTCGGTCACATCGATGAGCACCGCCAGCGATCGCATCACTTCCCCCGAAGCATCCCGCTCGGCGGTGGCAGAGAGCAACACGTCGATAATCTTGCCGGTTTTCGTGACGAACTGATACGGCACCTCTCTGCAGTATCCGGTCTGAAAGTACTCTGGCAGGACGACTTTGAGGGCGTACTGACGGGAGGCCTCGGTTAAAAAATCGGTTGACTTATGATGAAGCACCTCGGCTCGGGTGTAGCCCATGTTCTCGAGCCAATAGTCGCTGACACTCACCAGCCGCCCCTGGCGATCGATGGAGTGCATCATCACCGGGGTATGGTTGTAGAGCATGCGATACCGCTGTTCGCTGGCACGTAAAGCGGCGGTACGCTCTCGTACTCGGGTTTCTAGCTGACTATTCACCTGACGCAGTTGAGCTTCGGCTTGTTTGCGATCGCTAATATCCGTATGGGAGCCAATCAGCCGCGTGGCCTCACCGTTGTCATCAAATAGGGCATGCCCTCGGCCTAAGATCCATTTATAGTGGCCATCTTTGCACTGCAGGCGGTATTCTTCTTGAAAATAGGGGGTTTGCCCGTGGCGATAGGCCCAGTCAGCCTCAATAATATGGGCTAAGTCATCGGGGTGGATGCGGCTCCACCATTCGTTGTTATCGTTTCTAAGTTCGTGCTCAGCATAGCCCAGCATCTCTTTCCAACGGGTTGAGAAAAAGGTCTCACCCGTTCGTAAGTCAACATCAAAAATGCCATCGTTTTGCACGGCCAGCTGCCAGCGTTCTTCGCTTTTGCGCAGGTCAGTTTCGGTGTGCTGGCGCTGGAGGGCGTTGCTGAGGATTTGGCTAAAGGTTTCTAAGAGCTGGGTGTCGCTCTCTGACCATTGGGTTTTGCCATCAAAGGTTGCAAAGCCAACGCCGCCCAGAACCTTGGTTTGAGAGGCCAGCGGCACTGTCAGCACTGAGTGTAGATTGACCTGTTGCCAACCCGCCTGGTCAATCGCCAATTCGACGGGTACATTCGCCACATCGGGTATGTGCACAATCTCACCCTGGAGCAGGTCTGCCAAACTTTTGGGAAACATCGTCACAGGTACATTTTGAACCAGCGCAATCTGCGACGGGTAAACTGGGGCGACCCATTCATAGGCCAGGCTGATGGTGGTTTGGTCGGTTGAAAATAGAAAAATAAAGCTGGTGTCAACCTGGGTGAACTCCCCCACTGCTTTAAGCGCCTGATCGATGGCAGGGGGTATGGCTTGATCGTTGAGGGTGATAAATCGGGTTGAGATATTGGCGATGAGTTGGTCAAAGGCAATGCGATGTTTGAGCTGGGCTTCCAGTTGGATGCGATCGCTAATTTCTTGCCGCAGCAGCTCATTGGTATTGACCAAATCAAGGGTGCGGTCTTTAACCCGCTGTTCTAAGGTGTTACGAATTGTCGTGAGATGTTGGGTGAGGCGCTTGTTGTGATCGGTTTTATGACCCTGCAAACTGGCCAGCAACAGGGCCAATGATATCCCTGTTACAACTTGAAAGGGCCCACCTGTGAGGGTTTTGGGGCCAAACGGTACCTGCGCTGCATAGATTAAATAAAGCGTCCACACGCTAGCACTGCACACCCCCGCCCGCAGACCCCAAAAACTAGCACTCAAGGCAATTGTGGTTAAAATCAGCAAAAATGGCGCAGGCAGAAGCACGTCGTACTGCCTAAAGAGTTCGATGGTGAGGGTGACACCAGCGGTCAACAAAACGCCGCTACAACAGGGTAAAGCCGTAAACCGGTTCAGCATGTTCTGTTTGATCTGATTCACCATGGTGCTGTCCGAATATCGGCGGGGGCGGTATTTAGTGACTGATTAAATGCGGTGTTTAGTGGCGGATTAAATGCATAGACAACCGATCTCATGATTGCTGTTGGGGCACCAGTGGCTACGCTGAAGGCGGTTGTATAGCCGGGTAACCACCTCAGGCTGACTGGTGGGTTTGTGTAACAAATCGTCGCCCCCGGCTGCAAAGACTTGCTGCACCGTATCGGCATCGTCATAGGCCGAGAGAAATATGACGGGTAGCGTTTGCCAGGTGCGATCGCGGCGGATAGCCTGGCACAGCTCAATGCCGCTAAAATCTGGCATTTTAATGTCTAAGATGACAATGTCAGGGTTGGTTTGCTCCAGGGTTGACCAAAAATCGCTAGCGTAGTCAAGCAAGATCAGCTCAAACCCCAATGGCTCAAGCCAGTGCTGCAAACAGGCCAGCATGGTGCGATCATCGTCGACAACCAATAGCTTGACAGGGTACCTGAGCGACTGTTTGAGGGTCTGGTTGACCGTTGTCATGATTTGAGCCGCAGAGAGAGGCATTTGTAATAACTGAACCACGCCTAGCTTGCTAAGCTGTACGCGCGTTTGTAAGTCAACCTGGTCGCTTAATGCGATGATCGGTACCGTCGGGGGGCCCTGACGGGCCAACATCTCGGTGGTTTGAGATAGTTGCTCTAAAGAGACAAAATCTAGCAGTACCAGATTGGGCCTGAGCTGGGTGAGAATAGCCTGGGCCTCAGCCAGGGTCGCCACGGTCTCGGCAGATAGTCCCCAAAGGGTGGCTTCTGCGGCTAGCGCTTTGCCGATGGCTTGATCGGCATGCACAATTAAAAGCTGTGTCGTCAGGGTGGCCGGGGGGGCTACCTCTTGCAGTACGTGCTTGAGTTGGACAACGCGGTTAATGAGCTTTGTGAAATCAGCTTGATTAATGGGGGAAACCGTTTTTAGCAAAGCTTCGATCTCGCCCGCCAGTTGCCCCGCAAAAGTGAGGCCAAAACTGCCCAATGTCCCTCTTAAGGTATGGGCGGCCCGTTGGGATCGCTGCTGCATGGCTTGGGTATAGCTCTGGGTGTTGATACTCACAATCGCCTGTTCCAGCAGGGCCACATGCCCAAAATATTCCTGCCGATGGCGTTCCCAGATGGGGGCCAGCTCAACAGCGAGCCCAGCGGAGAGCCCGGCATCGACAGCAACCGGCATTTCAGCGACTGTTGTCGCACCCGGCCAGGCCGCCAGCCGATAGCCCCTGCCATGGACGGTTTCAATCGGGGTAACCCCCAACCCGTGCAGTTTATCTCGCAGCGCTTTAATCCTTGCTCTGATGGCATTGTGCGTGGGGGTGGTTTCCAGGCTCCATAGCTTCTCAATCAGCTGATCCGGGCTAAAAATTTGCTGGGGATGGCGTAAAAATAGCTCCAGCAGTTCGTATTCCTTTGCGGTTAAGTGCAGGGGTTGAGCGCCACAGGTCACCTCACAGGTGGCCGGGTCTAAACACAGGGGACCCCAGGTCAGTCTAGGGGGTTGTTGCACCTCACCCCGTCGCAGCAATGCCCGCACCCGAGCCAGCAACTCTTCAGTATCAATGGGTTTGACCAGGTAGTCGTCGGCTCCGGCATCTAAGGCTTGCACCTTAGCCGATGGGGTATCTTCCACCGTCATCAGCAAAATCGGCACGGTCACCGCCGCTGAGCGCAGCCGTTGGCACAGGCTAACACCATCCAGGGTCGGCAGCCCCAAATCTAACAAAATCAGATCGTAGGTAAAAGATGTGGCGAGTTCCAGGCCCGGTGGCCCGTCGTCAACAGCTTCGACAACATAATGATGGCTAACGAGGACGTTCGTTAACAGGTCTACGAGGCCCTGGTCGTCCTCAATCACTAAGATTTTCACAGACACTAAAGATTTACCCCGTTGAAGACAAAACTTCGGGGGTTAAATTGTGACATCGTCACCCTTAAGTCTAATAATCCGTTTGTGAGAAATTTGTGATTTCAGCCAGAATGCTTAATTTTTGTTCAAGAATTGTCAAGAACTTAAACATGGTCTGAGCTATTGCTGATTGGCTCGAGTATCTTTCACCGCCGCCACAAACAGGGTCACCGCCACCGGGATGCTGAGGGCCAAAATAGCACTGGTGGGGCCCACCCCCAAATCCGGCTGGCCGGAGGTTAATTCAAATACAGAGCCGACGCCTGCGATCGCAGCAATACAGGTCCCGGCTAAAAATACACCACTTTTGGGGGTCACGCGTTTCTCCTAGATTATTAGGTATGGGGATTGTTATGTACGGGCGTTGCATAAAGTGTATGCACGGGCGTTGCATGCAACGCCCTAAGCAAGCCCCTAAGCAACTTTCTTGACATCTTTAGCCGAAAACCCGTTTTTGTGCAGTTCTTGATCCAGGGCCAATCGGTTATCCACCCGATCGACAAAGACTACGCCGCTGAGGTGGTCCATCTCGTGTTGAATAACCCGTGCCAGTAGATCGTTTGCCGATAGCTTTTGGGGTCGACCATTCTCATCTTTAAAGGTGACTTCGATGGCAGCGGGGCGAATCACATCTAAATAAACCCCAGGAATGCTTAAGCAGCCCTCCTGACCCGTACAGAGTTCTTTACTGGTGCGGATAATTTTGGGATTGATTAAAATCAAAGGCTGATTGGTAGCTTCTTCGGGGTCGGTGTCAATCACGATCAGCTGCTTTTGCACCGCCACCTGGGGGGCGGCTAGACCAATGCCGTCTTCGCTATACATCGTTTGCAGCATTTTTTTAGCCAGCAGACGCAGGTCATTGTCTACCTTTGAGATCCGCTTGGCAGGCTGCCGCAGCACCCGATCACCCAGATAGTGCAGCTCTAAGGGCGGCTTTTTTAACTTTTTTTTATCAACCTCTATACCCACAGCCATGTAACTAAATTACTCATTAATTAATACGCCTTTCTATCCTAGCAAGCCACCCTCCGACTCGGGCAAACCGATGAGATTATTCTTGCTTGACAGGGTTTTTCTGGGCGGTTGTTGGGTTCGATCAGAGTCCTGCTATGATTTCGTTGATTAGGGTGTTCGATTGAGATGACGTTTGTCGGCTAGGCAAAAAGTCAGGCGTTAGAGGTCAAGCAAGGGGAAAGGCAAAAGGGGGGAAAGGGCTAAGCGTTCGCCTATCCAAAACCGATGTAGGGAAACAGGTACAAGTAGCGCAATATCAGATTTATTTGCATCAGAGAAATCAGTTGCATCTCCCCTTCGCCCTGCCCCCTTCGCCCTGCCCCCTTCGCCTTGTATCTCAACACCTGATACCTGTATAGGTTCTAAATAAGACCATGTACAAGTTTTTCACAAAGGCAGACTATCTGCTGCGGGAGACCTTACTCGGGTTGCGCCGGGGCGGCTGGATGAACTGGGCCGCTGTGAGTACGGTGACGGTGCTGCTATTTTTGTTTGGCATTAGCCTTCAGACCACCTGGCAATTAGAAGGTCTGCTCAATCAGTTTGGGAGTCAGTTAGAAATTTCAGTCTATTTAAACAGTGGCGTTGCGGCTGAAACCTTGGTCACCCAGGTTGAAACTATCTCAGATGTGGCCCAGGTAGAAACCATTACCAAAGAAGACGCCTGGCAATCTCTGACCACAGACCTCGGCATCTCTGATATCAACAGTGCCACCGAACAGCTAAATGGCAACCCCCTCGTCGATGCGATGAAGGTCAAGGTCAAAACCTCAGAAGCGGTGCCGGCGGTGGCTGCAAAATTGCAAACCCTGAACGAGGTCGATGAGGTTTTATATGTCACAGAGGCGGTGCAGCGTCTGGCGGATTTAAACCAGGGCCTCCAGTGGCTGAGTTTATTTGTGATTGGGATTTTAAGCCTGACAGCGATGGCCGTAATAACGACCACCATTCGTCTAATTGTGATGGCCCGCCGCCGCGAAATTGAGGTGATGCAGTTGGTGGGAGCGACCTCTACCTGGATCTATTTTCCGTTTATTTTGCAAGGGGCCACCTTTGGTATCGTAGGGGCGGCAGTGGCCTGGGGCATGCTGATTGCCATTCACCAGTTTTTACGACAGCTGTCTGAGCAGCAGCCAGATTTTGTCCAGTTTTTGGTGAGCGAGCTACAGTTGACCCCTGAGCAGATGATCCTGTTACCGGCCTCATTGTTAGCCCTAGGCAGTGCCATTGGGTTGGTGGGTAGCCTGTTTGCAGTGCGAAAATTTGCCCGCTCGTAGGGCGACCTATACAAAAACCCCGTTGTCCAATCAGACAGCGGGGCAAATCGTTTCGAGTGAAAACAGGATTTAGATAAAATCAGCTTGAAATCAGCCTAATAAGCCAGGCCCATGCTGCGGGTTGTTTCAGCGCCCAAGTAGACGCGAATGCTCAAAAAGTCAGTGGGACAGGCTGTTTCACAACGCTTACAGCCTACGCAATCTTCTGTCCGAGGAGATGCGGCAATTTGGCCTGCCTTACAACCATCCCAAGGCACCATTTCTAAAACGTCAGTAGGACAAGCGCGCACGCACTGGGTGCAGCCAATGCAAGTATCGTATATCTTGACCGAATGAGACATCGAGTGAAGGCTCCGTTATTAAAGGATTTCAGATATATAGTGAGTTAGCTAGAAATAGTCTGAGGATCGTTTGAAAGATCCGTTTTCTGAAACTAACTACGGATTCAGAGTGTTCTCCAGTTACAAAGTAAGTTTATCAGTGTGGTTTTTCGAGCGTCTCGACGCTCTTGTAAAACTTTATGGAACGTAATAATTGTGAGGTCAGTGGGCTGTACTGCCAGAGACTTAGGCTGGTCGAATAGACGGTCACGCTTTCCTATAAGATGAAGAAATGCCTAAATCCTGTAAAGCGCTCTTATAGCTGCTAAGTCACTTATGAGAGTCGCTTGTGGGCAGGCATTTTACTGAATGCTTCGTTTGCTGCTGCTTTGAAGGAAAAGCATAAATATGAGTCAAGCCGACATATTTGAAAAGGTCAAAAAAATTGTTGCTGAGCAACTCGGGGTCGATGAGGCCGAGGTCAAGCCAGAAGCCAGCTTCGCCAATGATTTAGGGGCCGACTCGCTAGATACCGTAGAACTAGTGATGGCCTTAGAAGAGGAATTTGATATCGAAATTCCGGATGAAGCGGCAGA
>JBCBQD010000219.1:0-10166 GCA_039820425.1 Cyanobacteria bacterium J06635_1 | reverse complement strand
CGACCAGATTTTAGATGACCAATTTTTACCCCCCTAGGCCGAGCGCACCCTCCCGGCGGCATAATGGGGGGTTATGACCCCACCACCGCCTACCCAAACTCTAGAAGTTGGTCAGCTGCTCGCCTGTCCGGGGGAGCTGCCTGCGACTGGCCGTACCTCAATCACCGTTAAGTATGGCTTGATTGAGGCGATAACCCCCGTCGAGGCGGTCCTGCCGGAAGAACAACAAGGGCTACTGGCGATGCCTGCGCTGGCCAATGCCCACGATCATGGTCGAGGGTTAGATGCCTTTGGCTATGGCGCGCTAGATCAGGCCCTGGAGCTCTGGCTACCGGCCCTGAAGCTAAAGCCCAAGCTGTCGATGTATGCCCTGACGGCTCTGGAGTTAGCCAGGGTAGCTCGCAGTGGGGTAGGCGCTGCTGTCCATTGCCACAATACCACCGGGGGTGACCTGCTGAGTGAGACTCAAGCGGTCTGCCAGGCCGCTCGGGATGTGGGGGTGCGGCTGGCGCTGGCGGTGCCGATGCGCGATCGCAACGCGCTAGTGTATGGCAATCCTGATCGGCTGTTGGCCCTGTTACCCGCGGCTGATCGCGAACGGGTGCGTGCCACCTGGGACCCACCGACGCTGCCGCCCCAGGCACAGATTGAGCGGGTGCAGGCGATCGCAGACGAATGTGAGGGGGATTTAATCCAGGTGCAGTATTGCCCTTGGGGGCCGCAATGGTGCTCCAATGAACTGTTAGAAGCCATTGCCGCCGCCTCTGCTGAGACGGGTCGGCGCATCCATACCCACCTGTTTGAAACCCGCTACCAGCGAGAATGGGCCGATGCCCACTATCCTCAGGGACTGTTGCAATATCTAGACGACATTGGCTTTCTCTCTCCCCGCTTAACCGTGGCCCATGGTGTGTGGCTCAATCCTGATGAA
Organism: Cyanobacteria bacterium J06635_1; assembly: GCA_039820425.1. Taxonomy (GTDB): domain Bacteria; phylum Cyanobacteriota; class Cyanobacteriia; order Phormidesmidales; family Phormidesmidaceae; genus SIO4C1. The sequence continues at coordinate 9,235 of JBCBQD010000219.1, read as the reverse complement.
CTGGCGCTGCTCGCGGCACGGGGGGTGATTCTCTCCGTCAACACCAGCTCTAACCTGCGGCTGCGCTCTGGGATTGCTGCCTACCGCGCCATGCGAGACGCAGGGGTGGCTGTCGCGTTTGGCCTGGATGGCATGTCGCTCAATAACAATGCAGACGCCTTCGAAGAACTGCGGCTTAACTACAATATCCATGCCAAACCCGGTGTTCGCTCAGAGATTACCCCGGCCGAGATGTTCGCCGCCCATCGACACGGCGTTACTGCCGTCACCAATCAACCCGATGGCGGCTGGCTCAAACCTGGAGAACCCGCCGACTTTGCCTTGCTCAATTATGCAGCCATGACCCAAGATGTGATTCCCGATGTCTGTAGCGTGACAGACGTGGTGCTGGCGCGGGGGGCTCACCATTATATCGAGGGGCTATGGGTGGCGGGGCAGCCAGTGGTTGAGAAAGGCCGAGTGTTGGGGGTAGATGAGGCGGCGCTGAAGGCAGAGGTGCAGGAGCTGTTGAAATCTCAGGCACAGCACGTCTATAGTTTGCAACCCTTGGTGAATGGCTATCAGCGTGCTTTACAACAGTTTTACAGTGAGGGCTTGCATAGGGTAAGAGCGTAGGGTAAGAGCATTCGGAGAGTTCTATCGCCATCTTCATTGAGGGAAATCCGCTCCCAAATAAAGACCGAGACATCAGGCACAATCGAGCGTCCGTTAAACGTGCAGCGCAGCTCAGGCAAAGCTAAGGCAATGTGGGGTTGTTCTGTAATTGTATTAATCACCGACACCAGTTTGCCTTGTAGTTTGCTGTGCTTCCCTTTTGGCATCGGCTTTTGAATGACCTAACCGTTGATATATTCACTCGCAGGCTTCGTTTCAGGCAATTCTAAAAATTCTGCCAGTGTTAACGTTCTCTGAGGAGCCTGAACCATAAAGATGATGGGTACGGGGTGGACAGTCAAGTAAACTTTAGGACTTACAATTTCTAGTCTACTCCGCTTCTAAAATTTGATTCAGTGTGAGCGCCAAATTGGGAAATGTATGTGAAACGATAGGCTCGTCTGCTTTGAACGCCTTTACTTGATAGCGTCCTTTTTCACCCAACAGATAGACAAACACGGTTGGCGTTTTTGGATTGCCCAGGTAACGCCGACTGCCAATCGCTAGATAATCGACAATCCAGTATTCGATGATGCCTAATCGCTGATATTCATCGAGCTTATCGACGTAATCGTCTTCCCAATTTGTAGAGACCACCTCAACCGCCAGCTGAATGGGTTTATCTAACGCTGCGTAAGCAAATCGGTTCGCCTGCCAGGTGGCTCGGTCAACCACACTGACATCGGGATGGCGACCTTGTTGTTGCCCGTCAGCGGTGCGGGTTTCGAGGACCAATCGCCCGGTCACACGATAGTCGAGCTGTTGTTGAACCGTTTCTCGATCAAACTGTCGGATCAAAAAATCAGCAATATCATCGTGCCACCGAATTGCCCGCATTTCAACAATTTCACCATTGACCAGCTCGTATTTGCCCTGCTCATCAGGGTAGCGATCGAGGAATTGCTTGAAGGTTAGTTTAGGTTTGATGATGGCTGTCATCACTTTAGACCGCGACAAAATTTACCAGCTTCCCTGGTACTACGATAACCTTTTTGATTTGCTTCCCGTCGAGGTACTTCTTGGCGATGTCTGAGTCTTTGGCATATTGCTCAAGCTCAGCCTTGCTGGCGCTGGCGGGCACTTGCAAAGTCCCTCGGGTTTTGCCCATAATTTGGATGACCAGGGTAATCTCATCGGCCACCAGGGCATCGGCCTCGTAGGCGGGCCAGGGTTCGCGGTGGACTGACTCAGTAAAACCTAACTGCTGCCAGAGTTCCTCGGCGATATGGGGGGCAAAGGGGGCCAACAACAACACCAGGGTTTGGACGCCCTCGGTGTAGACCTCAGCGTCGGTGGCTTTGAAATCAGTTAGGGCGTTGCTGAGCTTCATCAGCTCAGAGACCGCCGTGTTGAACTGGTAGTCACCGTCAATGTCTTCGGTGACGTCTTTGATGGCGGTATGAATCGCCCGGCGCAGATCTTTCTCTGCTTTACTGAGTTTGCCGGTTGGCGCAGTGACGCGAGATTGTTGACCCTGGGCTTCGATGAAGCCGGTCACCAAGCGCCACACCCGATTGAGGAAGCGAGACTGGCCCTCGACATCGGCATCATCCCATTCGAGATCTTTCTCGGGGGGCGCTTTGAAGAGAATGAACATGCGGGCGGTGTCTGCACCATACTTTTGGATCACATCCGCTGGCGCAACGCCATTTCCCTTTGACTTAGACATGGTGGCATAGAGCCGTTGGAGTGGTTCCCCCGTTGTTGGATCACGCGGGTCATTAGGGTCAACTAGGTGTGACGGTACCCATTTATCTTTACCGCCCTTATTGGGGTTTAGATAGGTTAACCCTTGCACCATGCCCTGCGTTAATAACCGCTGGAAGGGCTCATCAAAGTTGAGCAGGCCGCGATCGCGCAACACCTTCGTAAAGAACCGCGAATAGAGCAAGTGCAAAATCGCATGCTCAATGCCGCCGACATATTGATCCACCGGCAGCCAGTCATTCGCCTTATCGGGCTCAAACACCTGCTGGTCATTGCTGGCATCGGCATAGCGCAAAAAGTACCACGACGAATCGATGAAAGTATCCATCGTGTCAGTTTCACGCTTAGCGGGTTCATCGCAGCTGGGGCACTTGCAGTTGACCCAATCGTCCAGCTTAGACAACGGAGACGCGCCGCGCCCGGTAAATTCCACATTCTCGGGCAGCTTCACCGGCAGCTGGTCGGCGGGGACCGGCACCGTGCCGCAGCCCTCACATTGGATCATCGGGATCGGCACCCCCCAGTAGCGCTGGCGAGAGATCAGCCAGTCGCGCAGGCGGTAGTTGGTGGTGCCTTCCCCCTTGCCATGGGCATCGAGCCACTGCACCGCCGCTTCGACGCTTTCACCCTCGCCTTTGCCCGCAGGCACCCCGTCCAATGGCCCCGAATGCACCATCACTCCGTCGTGGGGATAAGCTTCGGTCATCGTATCGCCACTCAGCTCAGTGCCCTCGGGCTGCACCACCACTTTGATCGGCAGGTCAAACTTTCTAGCAAACTCAAAGTCGCGCTGGTCGTGGGCGGGGACGGCCATGATCGCCCCGGTGCCGTAGTCCATCATCACGTAGTCGGCAATCCAGATCGGGATTTGTGCGTCATTAACCGGGTTGATGGCATAGCTGCCGGTCCAGACGCCGGTTTTTTCTCGGTTCTCTGCCGTGCGATCAATTTCGCTCATGGCAGCCGCCTGGGTTTGGTAGGCTGCGATCGCACCCTGCTGCTCAGCCGTGGTCAACTTCGCCACCAGCGGATGCTCCGGCGAGAGCACCATGAAGGTCGCCCCCCAGAGGGTATCGGGGCGGGTGGTGTAGATTTTAATATCGTCGCCAACAGCGGTGGTAAACGTAACATGGGCACCCGTGGACTTACCAATCCAGTTCGCCTGCATTAGCTTGACCCGCTCAGGCCAGCCGGGGAGCTGATCGAGGTCATTCAACAGCTGCTCGGCATAGTCTGTGATCTTAAGGAACCACTGGCGCAGCAGCTTGCGCTCCACCTTCGCCCCGGAGCGCCACGAGCGGCCTTCACTATCTACCTGCTCGTTAGCCAGCACCGTCTGGTCGATGGGGTCCCAGTTGACCGCCGCTTCTTTTTGATAGGCCAGCCCGGCCTCATAAAACTGCAAGAAAATCCACTGGGTCCAGCGGTAGTAGTCGGGCTTACAGGTCGCCACCTCCCGGCTCCAATCATAGGAGAGGCCCAACTCGCGGAGCTGGTCGCGCATCTGAGCAATATTCTGATCGGTCCACTTCGCTGGCGGGATGCCCCGATCAATGGCGGCATTCTCAGCCGGTAAGCCAAACGCATCCCAGCCCATCGGGTGTAACACCCGGTAGCCCTGCATCCGCCGCACCCGGGCGATCACATCGGTGATCGTATAGTTGCGCACGTGCCCCATGTGCAGGTTGCCTGAGGGGTACGGAAACATCGAGAGGGCGTAAAATTTCTTTTGGTCGGGGTTTTCTGAAGTCAGATCCAGCCCTTGCTCAGCCCACGCCTGCTGCCATTTCTTTTCAATTTCTGCTGGGGTGTACCGAGACTCCACGACCAAACTCCTCCGAAGTTTAAGGCAAACTGTTGCGAGATTGAAAAATCGATATGAGATGCCTCGCTGTGAATTCAGCCGAATGGCCAAAAGTCCAACTTTAAAGAAGCTTGAGCGGCTTTGGTAATTCCCAGCTTTGTCTCTCAATATTGAATTTTCAACATCCCATAGCTCATTCTAGGAGGTAATAATCCGTCTGTAACCCTATGATCAAGGTTTTTGTCTACGGCACCCTCAAACCCGGGGGGCATTACCATCAGGAGTATTGTGGCGAGGGGTTGGTGAGTGCTATCCCGGCGCTAACGCGGGGTCAGCTGTTTGATTTTCCCCACCTGGGCTATCCGGGTATGACCCCCGGCACAGACTGGGTGCAGGGATATCTGCTGACCTTTTGCTCTGAGGCGGTTTTGGTGGGGCTGGATGCGCTGGAGGATTATGACCCGACTCGGCCCAGGGCTGAGAATGAATACTGGCGGGAGCGGGTCGTCATTTTTGATCTGGATTACCAAAAATTGGAACTGGCTTGGGCATATTTTATGGACACGGATCGGGTACGGGCGATGCAGGGAATTTATTTAGCCAATGGGGATTGGCCGGTTACGAAACGGTAATTATTCCAATGTGATGCATTTTATGTCTTCCCCACTCCCCATTCCCTCCCCTGCATCCCATGCTCACACCACCGTTCGGCTGAGCTTACGCCGAAGCCCTCTACCCTCTACCCAACTTCTAAATCCCTTGCATCCTCCCCAAGGATCTCCCACACTTTAAAGACTAACCCTAATCATCCTGCCCTCCATGCTCAGCAAAATCCAGGCGATCGCCAAAAAAATTGCGCCTCGACTGATCGAAATTCGTCGCCATATCCATAGCCACCCTGAGCTCAGCGGTCAGGAATATCAAACCGCCGCCTATGCGGCAGGGGTGGTGTCATCTTGCGGGTTTCAGGTGCAAGAGATGGTGGGTAAAACGGGGGTGGTCGCTGACCTGGCGGGCAGCGGGGTTACCGATAAGGTGCTGGCGATTCGTACCGACATGGATGCGCTACCGATTACCGAGAAAGCAGACGTGCCCTTTGTGTCTAAAAATGTGGGCATGATGCATGCCTGCGGCCACGATGTCCACACCACGGTTGGGTTAGGCACCGCCATGGTTTTGGCTGAGTTGGGGGTTTCGTTTCCAGGCACGACTCGGTTTTTATTCCAACCCGCTGAGGAGACGGCCCAAGGGGCTAAGTGGATGATCGAAGATGGTGTGATGGCCAATGTTGAAGCCATTTTGGGGGTACATGTTTTCCCCACCATCCAGGCTGGCAAAATTGGGTTAAGGCAGGGGGCCCTCACCGCCGCCGCCGATGATTTAGAAATTCATATCTATGGGGAGTCGGGCCACGGAGCCCGCCCCCACGAGGCGATTGACGCGATTTGGATTGCAGCCCAGGTGGTGACCACCCTGCAGCAGTCGATCAGCCGGACGCTGAACCCGCTGCATCCGGTGGTGCTCACCATTGGTCAAATCTCAGGGGGACGGGCCCCTAACGTGATTGCCGATAAGGTGCGGCTGACCGGGACGGTGCGATCGCTCCATCCCGACGTGCATCAGCAAATCCCAGACTGGATCGACAACCTCATCGCCGGGGTTTGCCAGTCCTACGGGGCCCGATACGAGGTCAACTATCAGCGGCGGGTGTCATCGGTGATGAATGACCCGATTTTGACCCATCTGTTGGCCGACTGCGCCCGTGAGGCCATCGGCGAAGACCATATTGAGTGGATCCCTGAACCCTCCCTCGGGGCCGAAGATTTTGCCCTGTATACGGATAAGGTACCCGGCACCATGTTTCGCCTGGGGGTCGGCTTTGCTGATAAAACCAACTACCCGCTCCACCATCCTCAGTTTGAGGTAGACGAGCGATCGCTGTTGGCGGGGGTTGTGACCATGGCCTATAGCGCCTATGAGTTTTGGCAACGCATTCACTAGGGTGAATGCCTCCGGTATGATGAGCTAGACTTTCTGGACCCTACTTTTGTGGACCCTAGAATAATGGATCGCGTCGAGCAGTTTAACCAGGCATTTCGAAATCTTGAGCTGTTTCCCCTCTATTTTCGAGTACCTTACGGTCAGCGCACCCTGGCTAGACTGCGAAACGACATCCTCGCCTCAGACGACGCCAGTAAGCTGATTTTCACCGGCCATCGCGGCTGCGGTAAGTCTACGCTGCTGGCCCAGCTGGCCGAGCGCATGCGTAAAGACAATCTATTTGTCACGGGCTTCTCTATTGCCGACACCGTGGAGATGTCCGACGTTAACCATATTAATATTCTGTATTCCATTGCCCTCAAGCTGCTCAGCAAAGCCCTAGAGCTAGAGGTGCCCATCTCAGAAAGCAGTAAGAAAAATCTGATCAACTGGTTTACCCAGACCAAATCGCGGACCTACAGCGATCAGCTTAAGCAAGAATACTCAGTGGGCGTCAAGTTTCTAGACTTTTTCACCGGCAAGCTGCAAAAAGAAGGGTCTTTTCGAGAAGAGATCAAAGAAACCTATCAGCGGCGGGTGTCTGATCTGGCCCAGCAGATCGATCTGATCGCGGCAGCGATTCAAGCGGCGACTCACAAAAAGGTAATGGTGATCATCGATGACCTGGATAAGTTGGATCTTGGTGAAGTGAGATCTATCTTTCAAGACAATATCAAGGCGTTATTTTCCCCCAACATCCGGGTGGTGTTTACGATCCCGATTGCGGTGGTGCGAGAGCCTCGGCTGCTAGCCACCCTGGAATCAGAGAGCCGCATCTTTATGCTATCGGTGACCAAATTCTTTACCCGAGAGACCGCCCATCAACCCGATGCTGAGCCTATTGAAGATAACGTCAAGATGTTGCAAACGGTCCTCGAAAAACGCATTCCCGATGCACTAATCGAACCAGAGATGAAGCGACAGATCGTGCTGCTCAGCGGCGGCGTACTGCGTGAGCTTGTGCGGCTGGGACAGGAATGCTGCCGAGAATGTCTGTTGGAGATTGAGCTGGGCAACCCAGATATTAAAATCAATCAGGCTATCCTCACCGAGGCCGTGAAATCAATGCGAAACCAGTTCGCTCGCTCCCTTGGCACCAACCTCTACGACCTGCTGGTGAAAACCTATCAAGACTTTAACCCGCCCGATATTAAAGATGACGGTTTTCTAGAACTCCTGCACGGGCTGTATGTGCTGGAATATGAGAATGATGACCTGTGGTATGACCTGCACCCCATGGTGACGGACCTACTCCGGCGCAAGCAGCTGATTTAGCCTATGCCCGCCCCTGACCTGGATGCCCTCAATCAACGCGAATTTCGTAAGCTGGTGCTGTCGATCAAAGCCAACACCGGGCAGCTTAACTTGCTGCTGGCCATCTGCGACGATCGCAACCTGCAAGATACGCTGATCACCGCCTACGAAACAGAGTTGCAAACCCAGGGCATTACCCCCCGGCGGGCCAGGCTAGACCTGAAGCACCCCAGCCTGCGGGCCACGCTGGAAGACTTAGTGGCTGAAGACCCCGCCCCTCAGAGCGGCGAATCGATGATGGTTACCCTGCTCAACGCCAATGAGCTGCTGGGGGTGCGGCTCACCGACGAGAGATCCGAACAGGAACAGTTTTTCTTTTCGCTCCAGTGGACTCGCGAAGCCCTGCAACGCTTTGAGTTTCCGATTGTGCTGTGGCTGAGCGACAGCATTGCCACCCGGTTAGCAAGACAGGCCCCCGACTTTTGGAGCTGGCGCAGCGGCGTGTTTGAGTTTGTGGCCCAGCCTAAGGCCCTTGCTGGGGATAGACAAGTGTTGGAGATGCCTCGCGAGGTTGACCGACAGGAGGCAAGTAGTCAGCCAGAGATTGCAGACCTGCAACAACAAATCACCGATCTGGAACAATCTTCACCAGAGTCGCCGCTGTTGGTGGCGCTGTACAACAGCTTGGGAGAAGCCTACAAACGCAAATATGATTATCAACAGGCTTTAACGCACCATGAGCAAGCCCTGAAGGTAGCTGAAGCGAAGAAAGATCCCGTAGGTCAGGCCAGAGCACTGCACAACCTGGGCGATTCGCTACGATACTGCGGGCGACCGTTTCAAGCCCCTGGATTTTATGAACGGGCACTGGCGCTTTACCGCGAGAGCGAAGATCGTAGCAACGAGGCAGCCGTCCTCAATCAATTGGGTATTGTCTACGATTCGCTGGGCCAGTATCAGCGGGCGATTGATTTTCATCAGCAGTCTCTAGAGATTAAGCGTGAGATTGGCGATCGCAACGGCGAAGCTGCCTCCCTGGGCAATCTGGGGAATGCCTACTATTTGCTGGGCCAGTATCAGCGGGCTATTGACTTCCTCCAACAGAGCTTAGAAATTACCCGTGAGATTGGCGATCGCAACGACGAAGCTGCCTCCCTGAACAATCTGGGTATTGTCTACGATTCGCTGGGTCAGTACCAGCGGGCCATTGATTTCCACCAGCAGTCCCTGGAGATTACCCGTGAGATTGGCGATCGCAACGGCGAAGCCAGCTCCCTGAACAATCTGGGGAATGCCTACGATTCGCTGGGCCAGTATCAGCGGGGCATTGCCTTCCACCAGCAACAGTTAGAAATTACCCGTGAGATTGGCGATCGCAAGGGCGAAGCTGCCTCCCTGAACAATCTGGGGAATGCCTACTATTCGCTGGGCCAGTATCAGCGGGCCATTGACTTCAACCAGCAGTCCCTGGAGATTGAGCGTGAGATTGGCGATCGCAAGGGCGAAGCTAACTCCCTGATGAATCTGGGGAATGCCTACGATTCGCTGGGTCAGTATCAGCGGGCGATTGACTTCCACCAGCAGTCCCTGGAGATTACCCGTGAGATTGGCGATCGCAACGGCGAAGCTGCCTCCCTGGGTAATCTGGGGAATGCCTACGATTCGCTGAGCCAGCATCAGCGAGCCATTGACCTCTATCAGCAGTCTCTAGAGATTACCCGTGAGATTGGCGATCGCAAGGGCGAAGCTAACTCCCCAGATTGCCCAGGGAGTTAG
>JBCBQD010000218.1:0-10171 GCA_039820425.1 Cyanobacteria bacterium J06635_1 | reverse complement strand
TTATTTGGGCAAGGACACCGCAAGGGTGTTAGCCGACTCTTGAAGTGTTACTGTTTGCTGATAGACTTCCTCGCCTTGGTCATCGACCACCGTTAGCTCACCCAGAGTAGCGTCTGTCTCGGGTACATAAAACAAGAGTGCTGAGGGGATCTCTGCATCAACCGCATAGGTCGTTGCCAGGCTATTGTGGGGCAGCAGAGCCGTCAGGGTCGGCTGGGTCGCCACGTCAACACAGATCTCCCCCCGTGACCCACCGCCGATCGAGCGAGGCGGTGCACCCCGATCGCTGGTCTGCGGAAATTCTAAACTGAGGGCAGGCAGCGCCAGGCTAGCAGCCATTAGCGCCAGGGGCATCACAGCTAAACGCGAAGTAAGTTTCATAAACGCAAATTGCCAGTAGCGGCTAAATAAATGACGATCTTACTTTGTTGATACAGACAGGCATCTCTCTTTTCGGAGAAGATTTGCTTGGAGTTTACGTCAGAGACTTATTGAACTTATTGAAGGGGGAAGGGGTAACGGAAGCCAGATTAATGCCTAAGCCGCAATTGGTTCGGTCGTCACTGGGGCACGCTCAGTTGGACCAGCGGGTAAGGCCGCCCCGGTCAAATTGGCCCCTTCTAAATTGGCATCCCAAAGATTGGCTTGACTCAAATCGGCACAGCTCAGGTCGGCCCCTGCCAAGTTTGCCCCGCTGAGATTGGCTCGACTTAAGTTACTCCCCTTTAGAATAGCCCGTTGTAAATTAGCCCCGCTAAAAATAGCATCGCGACAGTCGGTCTCCGCCAGATTTGCCCCTTGCAAGCAGGCAGTATAAAAATTAACGCCAATCAGATTCGCCCCCACCAAAACCGCATAGCTCAGGTCAGAGTGACTGAAATTAGCCATACAGAGATTCGCCAGACTCAGATTCGCCATTTTTAACTGAGCTTGATAAAACGAAGCTCCCACCAGATTCGCCAGATTCAAAATGGCCATATCCAAATTCGCCTCACGGGCATCGACCTCTTGCAAATTCGCCTGACTCAGGTTAGCTTCACGCAAATCGGCATAACTGAGGTTGGCTTGCTTCAAACTGGCTCGATAAAAATTGGCCGTGTAGAAAGTGCCCTGCTGCAGATCGGCCTGACTTAAATCACCCCCCAAAAAATCAGCCATACAAGCATCCACATGGCTGAGATCGGCTTCACAGAAATTGACCTGAATAAACGAAGCTTCGCGTAAATTTGCCCCGCTTAGATCTGCGACACAAAACGTAGCCAGTTTGCCTTGGGCGCGATAGAGTTCGGCCCCTTTAAGACTGGCTTCTCGCAAATCTGCCCCGATCAGATTGGCGTAGCTCAGCCGTGCCTGACAGAGATTAGCCGTATAAAATACAACCTCCCGCAGGTTAGCTCGCTGCAGGTTGGCCCCGGCCAGATTGATCATACAGCCATCGACATAACTCAGATTAATCTCTGATAGCTGGGCCCGGATCAAAAGCGCCTCCCGTAAATTAATTCGAAAGTACCCTGCTCCGTTAGGCGATACGGGTGGCCTGTGATCTTGACGCCAATGGTTCCAGGTAGAAACCCCCTGGGCCAATACAATAATAGGATTTTGCTCTTGCATGGCTGAACAATAAAACACGGTAGAGGCCAGGAATTTTCATCCGTAATTCCTGGGATTAATGTGCCCAGTCAAGTATTCATTAGAACATTCAAAAATCTTGATGTACTGATTCACAAGACTTCTAGATAGCTCGGAAATTCGGGCAGCCCCACAGGACTTCAAGCTCTCTGGGATATGAGCTACAAGGTTGCCCGACGCCTTTTCAACTAACCTAGGGTAGAAGGTGAGATAATCTTGCTACTATTGCGCTTCGACATCCGCCATGACTGCGACTACGGCCACAGGACATTTCCAAACGGTAATTCAGTTACAAACTCGGGGTAAATCACTAGAGAGATTTACCCATCACGTCCAAACGGCAGTGCAACAATCAGGCATTACCACAGGGCTTTGCACCGTATTTTTACGTCATACCTCTGCCAGTTTGGTCATCCAAGAAAATGCGGATCCGGATGTGCTCGCTGACATGGAGACCTTTTTGTCTCAGCTGGTGCCAGAAGGCCACCACTATCGCCACAGCACAGAGGGCCCAGACGACATGCCCGCCCACATTCGCACGGCGCTGACCCATACCTCTGAGCAAATTCCGATTATGCAGGGTCGCCTGGCGTTAGGCACCTGGCAGGGAATTTACCTTTGGGAGCATCGGCAGCGAGGCCACCGTCGAGAAGTGATAGTCCACATCATGGGAATTTAATTTGCAAGCATGGTGAATGTCGATGGCCTCAATTTAGCCTCAATCCCGACTCCGCCCGATGGATTTCGATCTGGGTTTGTGGGCATTGTGGGGCGGCCCAACGTCGGTAAATCAACCCTGATGAATCATCTGGTGGGGCAGAAGATTGCTATCACATCACCGATTGCCCAGACCACTCGCAACCGCCTGCGCGGCATTTTGACGGTACCCCAGGCCCAAATCATTTTTGTCGATACGCCTGGCATTCACAAACCCCACCATGAGTTGGGTAAAGTGCTGGTGCAGATAGCTCGCATGGCAATCAACTCCGTCGATGTCACGCTGCTGGTGGCCGATGGAACGGGGGTGGCGGGTCGCGGCGATGCCTTTATTGCGGAGCTGCTCAATAAAAGCCAAACGCCAGTGGTGCTGGGCATCAATAAGTCTGATTTGCAATCTCCCGATCAGGCTGCTGCCATAGACGAGAGCTATCAAGCCCTCGCAGCCAGCCAAGATTGGCCGGTGTGCAAATTTTCTGCGGTAACTGGCGACGGGCTGGAGGCCCTGCAGCAGTGCTTAATTGATCGTCTCGACCCTGGCCCTTACTATTACCCCCCTGATTTGATCACCGATCAGCCTGAGCGGTTCATCATGGGGGAGCTACTGCGGGAGCAGATCTTGCTGCACACCCGCGATGAGGTGCCCCATTCGGTGGCAATTTCCATTGATCGGGTGGAGGAAACGCCCAAAATCACCAACATTCTCGCCACGGTTTATGTGGAGCGCACCTCCCAAAAAGGCATCATCATCGGCAAGGGCGGCAGCATGATGAAAACGGTCAACAGCGCGGCCCGAGCCCAAATGCAAAAGCTGATTGCCGGTAAGGTCTATCTCGAAGTCTTTGTGAAAGTGCAGCCCAAGTGGCGGCATTCGCGATCGCAGCTGGCCGAGTTTGGTTATCGGCCCGACGATTAGTTTATAAAAGTACCCGACTGGGGCATTTCAAACCTCAAAAAATCAGTCATCCTGAGGAAAGAATCCCTTAACGGTGTCATCTACCCTATACATCTTCTGGGTGCATTTATCACGTTTGCCAAAGCCCTCAAGACATTTGGACAGTCTAACTGAGCCAGTGCAGAGGTGCTTTGGCACACCATTTTTGTGGCGCGTCACTGCCCAATCCTTTGGCAAAAGCTATCTAAATCAACACCAGCTAGATATTTTGGCCCATCAGCTGCTAGCCAGGATGCGCGCGTGCAAGGAACCAGGGACTTAATAATCCTAGCAGCGCAGCAAACTCACCCACTTCAAAACGATTATCTTTAAGTCGCTGGCCAGACAAACAATCGCCTATAACAGTAGCGTGATCAATAAACTCACCCCAATCAATATCCCCAAGGCAAGCCAGCCCGTATACTTCCGCCACCAAGGGATGTGATAAACATCTGACGGCTTTTGGGGTAGACTCACCACTGCACTGGCATCTTGATACAGGGTGCAGGTTTGGGCCGTGGGCCGCTGGGGAAAGTTACAACTGTCATCATGGTGATAGGTACAGGTATCACAAAGGTAGGTATTCACCGTGGCGCGGTGCAGGGGGATACCTGGATGACCATGGGCTTTGAGTTCGAGACGGCAGTAGGGACAGGTCACAGCATCTGCTGTAACGGACTGTTTACATTGGGGACAGGTGGGCATGGCCGTCAAAGCTCCTGAGGCAAATACTCCTTCTCTTCCGCCATTTCATACTCAAACGGAAACGCCGTGTCAAAGTCCTGGGTAATGGCCGCCAGATCTTCAGTCGGGATGGCTTTCCATTGCTCGCGCGTTGCCCAACAGATCACAAAAACAACTTCGGTGTCATCGGCTGGATTTAACCAGGTGGCCTTATCCAAAAAGCCAGGATATTGGGCTAGGGCTGGGGTCCAAATCTGGTCATCAACTTCCACATATAGACTGCGATTTTCGGGCGCAACTTTTATTTTGAGCCACTCAACTACCATATCGGGATATAAATCAGTTGGAGATGCTTCTTCAGCATAGGCAACCCCAGAGCTGACTGTCTTCAGGCTAATGGCGCAAACTAGCACCAACACCAGCCCAATTGTCAGCTGGCTTAACAAACCACGTTTCATACGGTAAACCGCCCTTCTAAGTTGTCCATATTTTGCCAGAATAAACCCGTAGGCAATCTTTGTGGGCTATGGATACCTCCAATTTTTTGCGGCAGCTGTTGATGATTGGCGTGGGCACAACATCACTGGTAGCCGAGCGGGTGCGGCAAATCAGTGAAGAATGGGTGCGCGATGGCAAAATTAACTCTGATCAAGCCAAAAGCTTTGTGGATGATTTCATGGCCCAGTTTAATGTGGATCAAAAGACGATCGAAGAGCAGATGCAGCGTCAGATCCGCAACATCATGCAGGACTTGGGCGTCCCCCGACAGGCTGAAATGGACGAGCTGCGGGGTCGATTAGACCGCCTTGAGCGTCAGCTGAGGGAATTAGAAAATAAGCGTTGGTAATATAAAGTCGTACACTGGAGTCTGGAACAGGACCGAATGTGGCCAACTGCTAGGAGGACTCGTTGTGAAAGAAATTTTGATTAGCTTTGGCGTTTTAGCGGTTTGCTGTGTGGTGCTACTGGTGGCCCAACTAACGGGCACAGGGCAAGAGGCCGTTGCCTCTAACTTGAGTACCCTGACTGAGTCAGGCACACTGGTCGCCCAGACAGCTGATGACTTGCTACCCGGAGATGATATGCCCGCAGACGAGGCTGAGGATACTGCTGAGATGGCTGAAGAAAACGTGGTAACGACTGACTCTGGTTTGAAGTATGTCGAGCTAGAAGAGGGGACTGGTGCTGTACCTGCAACTGGTCAAACCGTCGTGGTGCATTACACAGGCACCCTCGAAGATGGTACTAAGTTTGATAGCTCCCGCGATCGCAACCAGCCCTTTTCCTTTCGCATTGGCGTCGGTCAGGTAATCTCTGGCTGGGATGAAGGGGTCGGTACCATGCAAGTGGGCGGTCGCCGCAAGCTGATCATTCCCCCTGACCTGGGCTACGGGGCTCGCGGTGCGGGCGGGGTGATTCCGCCGAATGCGACGCTGCTGTTTGATGTGGAGCTGCTGCGAATTGGTGGATAGTTCAGTTTATAGCGAATAGCTAAAAGTTAAGACGGCGATCGCGGGGGGACTTGTGATCGCCGTCTTCATAATTCAGTATGTTTGCGAATATCATCCCTTGTAAAGATTAATACTATGTAGTCGAAATACTCAGCTGCCCTCTTGAAGGCCTACATAGCAGTCACCAGTCCGGTTTGGACACGACTGCGAGCCACATCGCACTCTGGACCTTAGGGATACCCCTATTCGATGTCTTCAGCGAAGTGGCCAAAGCCATATCAGGGGGACACCTCCCTAACCAAAAAACAGGGAAATAATCTGCATCTTATGGAAATTTTCTTAGCCTGTGTGGCCTTTTCACTCTGGGGCTGGATGTTTTACGACTGTGCCCGAAATGAGTACAATCGCACTAACTGGTGTATTGCGATCATCATCTTCAATGTTTTAGGGGCATTGCTTTATTTTGTACTGCGCTGGCTACCGCGTAATTTGCCAGCTATTCGCCAACATCGCACTCGGATTGTCTTGCGCCAACAGCAACAACAGCTCGAAGCTGAGGCGAGAAATATTGGCAAAGCCCAACAGTTTCTGAGGCTTGGTGATCTTTATCGAGACATGGGCTATTGGGACAAAGCCCTGGCTGCCTATCAGCAAACCTTAGATAAGGAATCCAAAAACCGTCAGGCCCTTTGGGAAATAGCATCGCTCAATCTGGCACAAAAAGAGTTTGCGATTGCCTGCGAACACTTAAACCAACTGCTTAAAATCGATCTGGGGTTTCAATATGGCGATGCCTCTATGGCCTATGGACGTGTTTTGGTCTTACTCGAAAACGATACCGCCGCCGCAGAACACTTCAAAAACCATTTTGCCTCATGGAGCCATCCTGAAGCTTACCTGCTGATGGCCAAAATCCGGCTTCGACAAAATGATTTCAACACTGCCCGTGAGTTACTGGAAAGCATGATTATCAAAGTCAAAAGCTCCCCCGGTTTTTACTATCGTCAGCATCGTGCCTACGTTGATCAGGGGCTCAAGTTGCTCAAAACACTCCCTCAGTCTGTCAGTTAGGCAATTTTCAGTTAGGCAAGTTGAACATTTCCCTCATCTAACCGAATCAGATATTGGGGCGCAACTCGCTCGGTTAGCCAGACACCGTTGTCAGCACAAAAGAAAAGATGACCATCGGTATGCATTTGCTGGGCAGCCACCTGGAGAACAACGGGCTTACCATGGCGCTGGCCGACTTTGAAGGCAGTCTCTACATCCCGCGATAAATGCACATGATGGCGACTGCCAGGGCGCAAACCGGAGTCAAGAATTGACTCTAAAAACCTGAGCGCCGTGCCGTGGTAAAAAATCTCAGGCGGCGTTTGAGGCAACAACCCTAGATCAACCGAGACTGAGTGCCCCTGGTTAGCACGAATCCGCTGACCATCGAGGCTAAAGCTAAAGCGTTGTTTGTTATTGGTAGTGACAATCTCTTCTAATAAAGGCTCGGTCAGAGCGTAGCCATGGACATTGGCCTGCTGTAAGAGGGTATCAACATCGACCCAACCTTGACAATCGAGTTGGATATCGATCTTGTCTGGCCGATGGCGTAGCACGTAGCTGAGGAACTTGCTAAATTTGACGATTTCTTTAGACATGATGTTGACGCAGAGGTTCACCACAGAATGATCCACTCTGAATGATCCATATTTCGCACAGGTCTAGCATTGATATCAGGCCCTCCAATGCTAGCCTGGTCTAGCCAAATTCCGGAAGCGGGTAAACTGGGGCTCAAACAACAACTTCACTGTGCCGGTGGGGCCATTACGGTGCTTGGCAATAATCACTTCGGCAATCCCCCGATCGGGGGTATCGGGGTCGTAATACTCTTCGCGATAGAGCATCATAATCAGATCCGCATCTTGCTCAATACTCCCCGATTCTCTCAGGTCAGACATCATCGGGCGTTTGTTAGTGCGTGACTCAACCCCCCGGCTAAGCTGGGAGAGCGAGATAATAGGAACGTTGAGTTCTCTCGCCAGGCCTTTGAGTGAGCGGGTAATTTTGGAGAGTTCTTGGACCCGGTTATCGCTGCTGCCCTCCATTAGCTGGAGATAGTCGATCAAAATTAGCCCCAGAGCCCCCCCGTTTTCGGCCTGCAAGCGTCGGCACTTGGAGCGCATCTCCGTTACAGAAATGTTAGGCGTATCGTCAATAAAGATGGGCAGCTGTGATAGTGAACTGATGGCATGGCCCAGGGGCTCCCATTCATGCTGGGCGATCCGCCCGGTGCGCAGTCGCCCGCTCTCGATCTGGGCCTCAGAGGAGAGTAGACGATAGACCAGCTGCTGTTTGGACATCTCCAAACTGAAGACAGCCACGGGTTGCTTGTGCCCCCCAGCAATACTGCGAGCAACATTGAGCACAAAGCTAGTGTTGTGTACACAAACATCATTGGCTACAAAGTTGTGAGTGCCTGGGATCGTTAAGTCGTAAACTTGCTGCGAGCCGATCGATTCAATAGAAACAATTTCATCCCAGTAGATATCACTATTGGCTAAGTCTTGCAGAGGCTGATGATCTAGCGTATCTGCAAGGGCGGCTAAGCGAGGTCGACTAAGTGCTCGTTTACCTGCATGAATATTACTCACACCTGCCAACCCGGCTCGTCTTGCCAGACCCACAAAGCTTTCTTGCCCTTTGGCAACTTTCAAAGTATCCCAAACCTCAACGGGAATCAGATCTCGGTTGGTGTGATATTGCTTTGTTTTGATTGTTGCTGCAACTTGGTGAACAGCGGTTTCTTTGCTGAAGATACCGATTTCATCAACGAAAGCAGATAGTGAGATCGCATTGGTAATATCCAACTGCCAAGCCTCCCGTCGAGTTGATTTGTATTTCACTCGACGATGCTTTAGAGCCGCAATGATCCCAAATCGCAACAGTAGATGCTGAATTTGCTGAGCTAATTTTCGACTGACGGTGGCATAGCCGATCTGGGCTTGGCCACTGGCGAGTAATGAGGCCCAACCATCAGTTGCAAATAACCGATTTAAGAACAGCGCAAGCTGCACTTTAGGAAGGGTAAAGACCACATCAGGAATCACTTTTTCATGGGCATTTCGCTGCCACAGATTGAGCTTGTCTAACCAAGCGGTGACAGGGTTCTTACCAGTCCAACGAATCGATTCATAACCATCGGGGGCCAATTGCTCGGGTAGAACCTTGAGGATTGTACACAGGGCTTCAAACACATCTCGATCAGGAGCACAATTACCCTGACGCCATAACGTTACCAAAGAAGGACTAATCTCCAACTGCTTAGCTAGCTGTCTACCGTTGATATTGATTGATTGCATGAGCTGATCTAGGCATTGCCCAAAGGTTTGCCGTCGCATTGCCACCTGGTCAGTATCCGCCGTCACTATCAAGGAAGGTGTTCGAGTCCCTTGGCTGGTATCTACCCGAACCTTGATGGTGGGGAAGTGATGAACTGCCTCGGTAAAGTCAGTTTGCATCAGTGGGTTTTTATTGGTGAATTGGGGGGACTGCCCAGTTAGCCCACCATCACCAATGAAATAGGCTAAAAGTTTAACCTCATGCTCAGGTAAAGGCTGCTTGCCAAAAACGGGTAATTGTCTAGGCACTGCAATGCGATCGCTTACCGACAGAGCAGACAGGGGCTGCCACCCTTGCATCGTCAGATAGGGATGGGTCAATGTGGTCTCAAGCTGCCGTCCCAAACGGGTGGTCACCCTGAAGACAGGCTTGATGCCATCGTCCACAAAAACAGACGGCTCGGTCAGCTCAAAACGCCAGCGCTGGTTGAGGGTTAGCAGACTGGCCTTTCGCTGCTGGTAGATAGCCTCAATGGTATTTACAGACCCATCTGCTAGCAAAATCTCAGCCTGCGCACTCAAGCATTTACCCATCGCCGGCCGCCCCGCAGCAATAATCAGGTCGGACCGCTGGAACCCTTGGGTCATGGCATCCAGGTCATAAAACCCGCAGGACAGCCCTGGCATCACCATGCCTAACGACCGCTCTTCGATATCAGAAAAGGTATCGGTCAAAATATCGGCGGTGGCGGTCAATCCTTTTTGGGGGCGATCTTGGGTAATGCCAAAGAGCTTTTGCTCTGACTGGTCCAGGACTTGCTCCAGGGCCAAATCGGTTTCGTAGCCAAACTGGGCAATGTCGCCGCCGATTTGGATCAGCTTACGGCGGGTGTATTTTTCCATCACCAGTTTGCCGTACTGGTCGATGTTGGCGGCGCTGATGGTGCGATCGACGAGCTGAGCTAGCTTGGCCTGCCCCCCGATTTTCTCAAGGATGCCCTTGTCTTTGAGCCAAGAGCCGATGGTCATCAGGTCGGTGGGCTGACCTCGGTGCTGTAGCTCTAGGGCGGCCTGGTAAATCTCGCGATGGGCCCCGATATAGAACGCTTCGGGGACTAGAATCTCGGTGACTCGCCCAATCGCCTCGGGATCGAGCAGCACCCCGCCTAAAATCGCCTCCTCTGCCTCAATGTTTTGGGGCGGCAGGCGGTCCATCGCAGGTTGAAAGTTAAATTCGGCTGACATGCGATCGCAAAGCCCCAAAAACGCCAAAAAAATAGAAGCCAGGAAATGCCCTAACCCCTATCATAAGTACATATGTACGGGAGAGCCAGTTATATCGTTAAGGACGCTAGATTTAGCGTTTTGCTGTGTCTAGTGTGCCAGATATAGTGACTAGTCGGACCCGGTTTTTATTATTTTTTGAC
>JBCBQD010000217.1:0-10171 GCA_039820425.1 Cyanobacteria bacterium J06635_1 | reverse complement strand
TTTGATACCCACTGCCCGCTTGGCCGGGACGTAATCAATAATTCGATCAACCAGAGCAAAGGGATATCGATGGGGCAAAAGCTGGTGGATCTCTTCGAGGGTAAACGTCGTTTTCACCGTAGCTGATTCGATTGAGGGGGGTGTATCGGCCTGAGACAGTTTGGAATCCGGTTTTTGATCGTCAAGTTTTTGATTGTCAAGCAGGGTGGACATGTAACGTAATTAGCAACAGCAACAGCGTTCGGAGACTGGCCCGAGCAAGCCGACCGGCATTTCCCAGGCATTCCCAGGCGACACAACGCCCTAAACAGGCACCTCGATGGGGCAAACCTCAGCCAGCTTTTGAGCTAGCTGCACATGCAAATGGTGACTTGCTTTATAGGCCATCACATGCATTGTGGGGAGACCCCCCAGCAAGCTGAGATCCCCTACTAAGTCTAAAAGTTTATGACGTGCTGGCTCATTTGCAAATCTTAAGGGAGGATTAACCCACCCATCTTGACTACAAACCAGGGCATTCTCTAAGCTGCCCCCTTGAATCAGGCCCTGCGATCGCAAATACTCGATCTGGTGGGCCAGCCCAAAGGTGCGGGCCGGGGCCACCTCACTGGCAAAGGATGTGTCGGGCGAGCTGCCGGGGGACCAGCTATGCCACTGGTTGCCGATGGCACCCAGGTCAAAATCAATGCCGTAGGTAAATCGCAGTGACGGGGCGGGCATTGCTACCACAAAGGCATCGCCAGACTGCACTGTGACGGGTGCAGCTAAGGAAACGCGGTGCGATCGCGGTATTGCCTGTGCCACCAGCCCCACTGACTCCATTGCCGACACCCAACCCTGGGCTGAACCATCCAGCAAAGGCACCTCTGGGCCATCAATCTCGATGCGGGCATTATCCACCCCTAATGCCCACAGAGAGGCTAATAGGTGCTCAACCGTGCGCACGGGGGTTGCCTGGCCCAACTCTGTTGATAACTGAGTTTGCACCACCTGATCAACAGTAGCTGGAATCGGAGCAGCCCCAGAGATGTCGGTCCGCACAAAGTAGCGGCCCGTTCCCGGCTCGGTCGGCAAAATGCGAACTTGGGTGGTTTGGCCCAGATGAAGACCGACCCCCATACACTCAACCACCGCCGCCAGAGTTTGCTGCATCGCAGCGGTATTCACAGAGCGTTCCCGGAGGGAATTCTCGCTACCCATTAGAACCGTTCTCCAAACCCAAAGTGGATACGGCTATCTCCTTCGTCGTTGAAACCATAGTCAAGGCGTAGCTGACCCAGGGGCGTCTGCACCCGCACCCCGGCCCCATAACCAAAGCCAGACCCCGGCTTGCCCCGCACCCCGGCTGGGTCACCGGGCACCGTATCGCCGCTGCCCAGGTCGGTGGCAAAGTCTAAAAACAGGGCTCCGCCTAGAAACTCGGTAAACAGCGGGAAGCGATACTCGGCGGTGGCCTGAATAAACGAGCGACCACTGCCCAAGTCACCTTCATCAAAGCCTCGGACTGAGTTAGTCCCCCCGAGGGAAAACGCCTCGTAGGGGGGCAAATCACCAATCACCGTCCCGGCTTGTAGGTTCAGAGCAATGGTTTCAGGGCCATCGCCAAACCCGGTGACATTGACCGGCACGTAGTAGCTATAGCTGCCTCTCAGCCGATTAAAGAAAATACTGCCATTGCCAAGGGGGACCGACTGCTCTGTGCCCAAACGCAGCAGACTACCGCTGGTGGGGAAAATGCTATCGTTGCGCTGATCTAAGACAAACCCCACCGGAATTGTAAACAGGTCATCTCGCCCGTCACCACTAAACGTGAGGGGATTGCCCAGCTCATCTGTCTCTACCAGATCGCCGTCGCCATCTAGCGAGGCCACCCGCTGGTACTCAAACCCCACCGACGCCGAGGAGGTATCACTGAGGGGGCGAGAAAAGGTCAATCCCCCCCCCCAGCGATTGATCCGAGGGTCGTCCCCGTTGGCCAGGTCAACGTCTGTCTCTCCGCCATCAAAGATTAAAGATCGCGACCGTCGGTTAAAGCCATTGACCGTATAGGAAGTGCGGTTGGGATCCCCGCCAATCCAGGGATCTGTAAAACTGACATCAAACAAAAACTCACGGGAACTCAGCTGAAACTCGGTGCGTAGCTTTTGATTGTTGCCGCCAAAGTTATCTTCTTGATAGCTGACACTGCCGAAGATATCACCGGTCAGGTTAAAACCCACTGCCGCACCCACCGAGCCCGTATTGCGCTCGGCGACATTGACCACCACTTTGACCTTGCGAGGGTCTTCATCCCCCGGATCGAGGGAGAGCCGCACATCGTCAAAAATTCCCAGGCCAAAGACCCGCTGCAGATCATCCCGAATGGCACTATCTCGAAAAACCTCCCCTGGCTGAGTGTCAAACTCACGGGTAACGATGAACGGTTGCGTCCTACCCTCAATAGGATTGCCCTCCTCGTCGACATCATCGCCTTCGAGGGTAATATAGCGAACCTCAATCTCCTCAATCACGCCCTCAGCCACTACCAGGGTGACCACACCATCTTGGGAAACCTGGGGCGCAGCTGTTACCTGGGCCAGTACGTAGCCATTTTCCTGATACCAGTCGTTGAGGTCTAGGATCGCCCCTTGAAACTCGACCAGATTAAGGGTCCTGCCGTAGAGCGGGCTAAAGATCTCGTTGATCACTTCAGGGGGCAACACCTGATTTTCGCGAATGACAACTTCGGAGAGCACCGGGTTGGGCTGCACCACAAACGTTACCCTGACCCCTAAGGGCGTGTCTTGGGGAAACGCCCTCACATTGGCAAAAAAGCCCGTTGCAAAGATGTTGTTGATGTCTTCTTGCAAACCAGACCGGGTGGTGGTGCGTCCCGGTTGGGTCATGGCAGCGTTGTAAACGCTGTCTAAAAGTTCTTCGGGTAGGGGTTCGCCAGACTCGCTCTCAACCGCTACCTCAGAAACTAAGACCTGGGTTTCCTCTGGGGGCGCTTCTTCGGCTTGGGGCTCCGACGGGGCCTCCTCAGCGGCAGGGGGTTGTTCTGGCGCAGTGGGTTCCTCAGCCTCAGGCTCTGGCGCAGCATCAGCCGGTGCCTCAGGCTCACGGTTGATGCCTTCTAAAAGACGCTGCAGCCTATCTTCAGAGGGGTCTTCGGCCTCTGATTCTGGTTCCGATGAAGGTTCTGGAACGGGTTCTGGAGCGGGTTCTGGAGCGGGTTCGTCAATCTGGGCAAGTCTGGGAAGCGGTTCACTGGGGGTGGGCTGGTTTGGACTTACAACATCTATACTTGAAACATTTGGGCTGGCAACATTTGGACCTGCAACAGCTGTGGGCGGGACTGATATTGATGAGGCTGGCTCCACGGACTGACTATCTAACCGGATATCTGACTGTGCAGATGGCTGGGTCAGCGTCTCTAATGCAGGGGTTGCGGCTGTCTCAATCGCTGAGAGGGACTCCGCTTTAGCGGGTAAGCCAATCAGGGCACCCAGCGTACAACAGGCCAAAAAAGTTGGCGAAAAACGCATGTTCATTCCTACCCAAAAATACTCCTCACACCGGCTCCTGCGCTCAAAGGCTGCACAGGATTCCACATTCCGAAAGATTTTACCGCACAGACCCCGCAGAAACTTAAATTGGATGTGCCAGAATTCGATCTAGCACCTGTTGATAAGCGGCTTCAACGTTGCCAAGGTCTTGCCGGAAGCGGTCTTTGTCCATGACCCGGCGATTAATATCGGTTTCGGCCTGATTCCACAGGCGACAGGTGTCGGGGCTGATTTCGTCGGCCAACAGCAGGGTGCCCTGCGAGTCGGTGCCAAATTCGAGTTTAAAGTCCACCAGGGTAATCTGACACTCGCCAAAAAACTGGATCAACAGCGTGTTGATTTTGAGGGCCATTTGCCTCAGCTGCTCTACGGTGTCGTCTGAGGCTAGCTGAATGGCATGGATGCGATCGCGCGTCAGCAGCGGGTCCCCCAGGTCATCATTTTTGTAGTAAAACTCCACCAAAGGTGGGGTCAGCTCAGCCCCTAACGCCAGCCCGGTTTGCTTGCACAGGCTGCCCGCCGCCAAATTGCGCACCACTACCTCAAGCGGCACGATCTTTACGGTTTTAACGCGCATTTCGCGATCGCTGGGGGTGTTGAGCCAGTGGGTGGGGACACCGTTGGCCTCCAGAAGTTTAAAGAGATGGGTGGAGAAGGCGCAGTTAACCTTGCCCTTGTTTTCGATCGTGCCGCGCTTTTGGGCATTAAACGCCGTGGCATCGTCCTTGAAATAAGTCAGCACGACATTAGGATCGTCGGTGGCGTAGAGGATTTTGGCTTTACCCTCGTAGAGTTTTTGAGTCATTGGTTTACTTAGTCGTCATCACATGGACCCCGTCCCAATTGGGTGGCGGTGGATTTTGCAAATACTCATGGGCACGCTTGAGGTGAATCGCCACAGCCCGATCAGCGGGGCGCATCTGCTGGGCCTGATCAAACAGCTGAATGGCTTCATCAAACGCCATCGAGGTGTAGGACTGACGGGCCTGTTCGTAGAGCGATAAAAAGGTTTGGGTATTGTCGTCGAGGGCTTGTTCACGGTCCCCGATCAGACCGTAAATTTTGACGGGTTGCATCTTGCCTTTGACCCGAATCACATCCAGTTCACGGACCCAAATGTGGTCGTGGCATAGCTCGTAGGTGTGCTCGCTGAGCACAATGTCACAGCCATATTGCTTAGTAATCCCCTCCAGACGAGAGCTGAGATTGACGCCATCGCCGATCACGGTGTACTCCATTTTGCGCTGGGAGCCGATATTGCCAGAAACCACTTCGCCGGAGCTGAGGCCAATGCCGATGCGGATTTCGGGTTGGCCTTTGGTTCTGCGATCGCGATTAAACGCAAACAATCGATGGCGCATATCCAAAGCTGACTGCACCGCTGACCAGGCGTGGTTTTGCAGCGGCAAGGGCGCACCAAACACCGCCATCAGAGCATCGCCGATAAACTTATCTAGGGTGCCTTCGTGGTTAAAAACCGCCTCTACCATGGTCTCAAAATACTCGTTGAGCATCGAGACCACCTCCGACGCCTCCAGATTTTCGGTCAAGGTGGTGTAGCCGCGAATATCAGAGAACAGCACAGTCACGTCCTTGCGCTCCCCCACCATCAGCGAATCTTCCCCCAGGGCCATCACCTGCTCGGCCACACTGGGGGTCATGTAGCGATAGAGGGTGGTCTTCATCCGCTTTTCTTGACTGATGTCTTCGAGCACCACCAGTCCCCCGCGGACCCCACCCTCTGGATTGGTCAGGGGGTTCACGGTAAGGTTAATGCTGTGTTCAAGTCGGGTTAGCTGGGCTGACCCCAGATCCATCGGGCAGGCTCGATTACCCCAGGCATAAAACGTATCAGAACCATCAGGATGAAGGATGCCCAGCTTGTAATCGGCGGCGGCTGGCTTGGGGGCTGCCCCAGACTCTGCCTCAGGCGGACTAGGCTGATACACCACACCCACCGCCAGGGTTTGTTCTGGCACATAGAGCTTGGACCCAAACTGAAGGCTATCTTCTAATCGAATCTGTAGCCGCTCAATCGGGATCACATCCCACACATAGCCCCCAAGCAAATTGTCCTCCCAAACCTGGACTGCGGCCTTACCAAACTCAAACGGGCATCCCAGCAGGCTTAAGGCCGCCTCGTTGATGGTCACCATACGCCCTGCCATGTCGGTGGAGATTACCGCATTCGAAAGGCTTTGCAAAATATCTTTCTGATATTGCTGTTCCAGCAACACCGCTTCAAACAGGGTGGCATTCTCCAGGGCAATCCCCGCCTGGATGTTAAAGGCTCGCATAAAGGACACATCAGAGTTAGTAAATGGCCCCTGGGCTTTATTGATCAACTGGGTTACACCAATCAGCTTACCCTTAGAGTCAAACACCGGCATGCAAAGAATATTGCGAGTCCGATAGCCAGTTTTGCGATCAGCGGAGGCATCAAAGCGCGGATCATTATAGGCATCTGGAATGTTCAGGGTTTCGACGGTTTCGGCCACGTGCCCCACAATCCCTTTATCGGCGGGCTGACGCAGCTCAACCAGCTGCTGCCCATCCGCAGTTTTGACCTTTGACCACAGCTCTTTACAATCTTCACTGAGCAACCAGAGGGTACTGCGATCGGCCTGCATCAGATGGCGGGCCTCCTCCATCACCGATTGCAGGGTTACCTCCAGATCTAAGCTTTGCTCTAACGACGAAATCGCCTTGAGCAGAGCCGAAACCCCCTTTTGGTTGCGTGCCGCGACATAAAACGAATTGCAGCTTGCCAGCAACACCCCGATCGAGGAAGCAAACTCCTCAAAACTTTCTTCATCCTGGCGGGTAAAGGGCTCAACCCCGGCTTTGTTGAGCAGTTGCACCACGGCAACTACTTTGTCTCCCTGGCTCCTGACCGGCATACATAAAATATTGCGAGTGCGATATCCAGTTTTGCGATCAACCCGCGCATCAAAGCGGGGATCGGCATAGGCATCACTAATATTGAGTCTTTGCCCGGTCGAGGCAACATAGCCGGCTATTCCTTTGTCGATCGGGACTCTGATCTCTAAGGCCTCTTTACTACTGCCCTGGGCGACTTTAGACCAGAGCTCTTGACGATCTTCGTCCACCATAAAAATGGTGGTGCGCTCAGCCTGCAAAATTTGACCAATTTTGAGGGTAAAAGCCTCCAGTAGCTCCTCGAGCATGGGCTCCAGGGACTGGTTATTGATCAGGTCGATGGCTTTTAGAAAATGCTTAAATTCCCGGGTGATGCCTTCTAAAAGCTGGACAAATTCGGAGGTAGGCAGATCCTTTACGCGCTCGGTTAATCGGCCCGTTTGATTCGCTTGAGATAGGGTCGCTAACATGCTGCTAGTCGTTGACTGAGCCATGATCCTCACTTCCGGCGACGAGATACACCTTTGCCTATTAAACTACCCTTCACTCTAACCACGTATTTCACCCAGCCCATCAAGAAGTCCGTATCTATAAACACGGCTTTATGAATCTGTAAACGCTCAGCAAACAGGGGAGCAAAGGTTTTGGACTTTAGCTGTTAGAGGGGGATTGGGGGATTGGCTAACCGTTGAACGTTAAAGGTTGAAAGCCCTATATCTGAACAGTTCTGGCCAGTCCGAAGCTATCTTTATCAGTTTTAAGCTTCAACTTTTAACGTTTACTTCTAACTTACTTCCTTCTCCGGTTTTAGCAGGGGAAATGCGATCGCATCGCGAATGCTGGCGCAGTCAGTCAGCAGCATCACCAATCGGTCGATGCCGATCCCCAAGCCGCCTGTGGGGGGCATGCCATATTCCAACGCCGTCAAGAAATCCTCATCCACGCCGTGGGCTTCGAGGTCCCCCGCTGCCTTTTTAGCAGACTGGGCCTCTAGCCGCTGCCGCTGATCGATGGGATCGGTCAGCTCTGAGAAACTATTGGCCGTCTCTCGCCCAACGATAAACAGCTCAAACCGCTCGACCAGGCCCGGCTTAGACCGATGGGGTTTAGCCAGGGGCGAAATTTCGACCGGGTAGTCCACAATGAAGGTGGGCTGGGTTAAGGTCGTCTCCACCGCTTGCTCAAAGGCCTCGTTGAGCAAATTGCCAATACTGGGGCAGTCGTCAATAGCTTTAAGACCTGCCGTCTTTGCCGCTGCTTTAGCCGCTGCTAGATCGTCAAACTGGTCAAAATCAATCCCGGTTTTTTCCTGGACTATTTCATGCATGGTGACCCGCTTCCACGGGGCACTCAGATCAATCGGCTGCCCCTGGTAGGTCACCTGAGTCGTCCCCAGTACCTCCTGGGCGGCGGTGGTGATCAGCGCCTCGGTCAGGGCCATCATGTCGCTGTAGTCGGCGTAGGCCTGGTACACCTCGATCGAGGTAAATTCTGGATTGTGGCGGGTTGAGATCCCCTCATTGCGAAAAATTCGCCCCATTTCAAAGACTTTCTCAAAGCCACCCACGATCAGGCGCTTGAGATGTAGCTCAGTGGCGATCCGCAGATACAGCTCCATATCGAGGGTGTTGTGATAAGTCACAAAAGGCCGTGCCTCAGCACCACCGGGCTCGCTCTGCAAAACCGGCGTCTCAATTTCAATAAACCCCTGCTGATCGAGATACCGACGTATTGAGGCGGTGATCAACGCCCGCTTACGAAAAGTGTCTCGCACCTCGGGGTTCACAATTAGATCCACGTAGCGCTGGCGATAGCGCTTGGCCACATCCTTCAGCCCGTGGTACTTATCGGGCAGGGGTAGCAGCGACTTGGTCAAGATCGCATAGTCGCTCACCTTGATTGACAGCTCGCCCTTGTCGGTGCGCTTGATGATGCCTTTGACGCCAAGGATATCCCCCACATCCGTCAGCTGCTTGAGGTGGCTAAAGGCTTGCTCATCGCGGTCGGCCATCGCCGCCTGGATAGTTTTCTTATCTAAAAAAAGCTGAATAGTACCGGTTTCATCTTGCAGGGTAAAAAAGGCCAGCTTGCCCAAGACGCGCCGCACCATGATGCGTCCGGCCATCGACACGACGAAATCGGCCTCCTCACCGTTGGGCAAATCGGCAAATTTATCTTGCAGATCTGCCGCCTGGTGGGTGATTGCCCAGGTATAAGCATAGGGATTAAGCCCCAATTGTTTGAGCTCCTCGACCTTTTTCAGACGCGCAGTGCGGACTTCGCGCTCGTCTGGCTGATTTGGGTCGTTGGGCGGGGTATTGTCTGAGGCCATCGATTTGATTCAATAAGGTCGAGTACGCAAAGCACCATTGTATCGGCAACCCACCCGAAACGGGACGCCCATTGATCGGGATCACCCCCAATACACTGTAGGGGCCAAGGTCTCCTTGCCCTGCGACCCATACCCACACCCAGCCAATATCCAAATACACAAGACACCCCCCAACACCCACCCAACATCTCGAACACAATCGTTCAGGTGTTGAATTTTCCACTGATGCGATCGCATCCAAAAATCACATGGGTGATTATGTGCCCTTGCGATCTCATTGTTTTCACCACGGCCTTAAATTGCATGGTGCGAATTTTGGATGCGATCGCATCCAAAATGGGTTGGGTGATTCTGGATGGATGGGCGTGGGTGTTGGTGGGGGTTTGTGGGGTGCCGGGGGCAGGGAAACCCTGGCCCCTACGGGGTGATCGGTGGGGGTTTGGGCATTCTGGGGGAACGGTTCTTCTATGAGGTTATGGCTTACGATCCGGCTCGGCATCATCGGCGGTCGATCCGTCTGAAACATTATGATTACGCCCAACCTGGAGCGTATTTTGTCACGATTTGCGTTCAACATCGTCAATGTCTGTTTGGGCACATCGACGAGGGGAAAATGTATCTCAATACATTTGGAACCATCGTTGATGCAACTTGGCAGTACCTGCCACAACATTTTCAAAACGTTGAAATCGATGCTTATGTGACGATGCCAAATCACGTTCATGGCATTGTGATTATTTCTGATAAGTGTTCTCCTAATAAGACTGCCCCAAAAGGAGCTCCAACCCTAGGGCAAATTGTTGCCTACTTTAAATACCAGACAACCAAAGAGATTAATCGCATCCGCAGATGTCCTGGGGCCAGGATTTGGCAGCGCAATTACTATGAAGCCATTATTCGTGACGAGAGAATGTGGCATTACGTTGCCGCATACATTCAACGCAATCCCCTATCTTGGTGGCAGGACCAGCTTCATCCCCAGGTAAAGTCCAAATGGTAGGGGTTGGCGAGATTACCTTTACCCTAAATACAGAGCCTCGAACCACGGAAAGTGCAAGTGACCGATGGTCAAAAAATCAATCACGATGTGCATTGCCACAATTGCTGTCACAGCTCTGTAGCGCCACAGTAGCCACATCCAAAACAGGGACATCAGCGGCAAAATGCCAATCATGGGCAAAAAGGGCTCGTGGCTGGGCAAAACCCTCACCCAGAACAGCGGGTGGATCAGCCCTGAATAAATCACATAGCTGAGATAGCCCATCCCAAAGCTGCGGAGTGGCTGCTTAGGAAAGAGTCGCCCCCCCAGATAGCTGCCTACCAAAAACCAAAAGACAAACATCAGCTGCTCGAGCACTCCGTTGGCGATGGAAAACAGCGTCAGGTCCGTTAGCTCATAGGGACCATCTAT
>JBCBQD010000216.1:0-10387 GCA_039820425.1 Cyanobacteria bacterium J06635_1 | reverse complement strand
CCTCTAAAAAGTAAGGCCCCGACGTGCGACCCAGGGCCGCCTCAACCTTGGCAACCACCGATGTAAACTGCTCTCGATTGCCTCGTTCCTGTCGGGGCGACCGAGTCGGGTAGCATAGCCAGCCACACCAGGCCCTAAATAGCAGTCGCTCTAGCTGCCGCAGGGGGAGCACTGCCGGGTCTTCCATCCCCTGTACCAACGGACCAAACGCCCTTTCTAACGCCAGTAAAATCACATCGCTCTCGGTAATCACGCGACCGTCTAGCTCGATAGCAGGCAGCATCCCAGAGGGGACAATGCGCTTATACCAGCGCTCCTTTTGCCCATAGCAAAACATGGTCACTTTTTCGATGCGATACGGGATTTGCTTTTCCTCGAGCCACAACCACACCTTCTGACAGTAGGGGCACCAGGCGTGGTGATCGCGGTACAGCGTCACCCGCACCGCTGATTCAGGCTGACCAAACAGACGTAACCGGGCCTGGGCATTGGTCGGTCCGTTCACCTTATCGAGTCGAAAATCTGTGAGGGCCTCGAGTTTTGGCCAATTTAGGGGAGCAAGGGGCATAAGGATAGGGTGTTATTCGTCTTGTTCAGAGTCTTTGACTAGCTTATCAATAAAATTCGGCACAAAGCCTTCGGCAAACCCGGCGATAAACGCCCAAAAGATGGCTTTGGCAGCATCTTGATTGGTCGCAGGGAGCGTTTTGCTCGTAAATTCATACGGTGTGGTGTACGCCTCTTCTGTACTTTGAAATCTCGGAAAAATCTCGCCCTGAATAATGCCAGACACAGTGAACATCGGTTTAACCTACTATGGATTGACAGCGGCGGTGTGAATTTACGCTAACCTGGGCTGAGTTCAATTTGACGGTATGGATACTTCTGCGTCTAAGAAACCCGGTCTCTCAACAACTGGGGATTTCATATAAAAAAGCCGGACCCCCTAGAGGGGAGTCCGGCAGAGGTCAGACTGAATGAAAAAGACTCTACCAAGAGCCGATGGCCTCGTATCCAAAATCGACACCTGGATTATTTTGCAAATATTCTTGCAATCGACTGACAGCATCGCGCCGAGTCGTAACCGTCTGATTGACCTTGACGGTGCCCATCTCTAACTGGATACCCGTGTCGATTTGAACCTTGAGCTTATTGTTGTGAGTTGGCTGAATTTGATATTCGAAGCGCTTAACTGTTTTAGTCATGACTGTGAAGGGAGTGTGTGGATGTTTGGTAGAAACAGCCATGATTAAACTGTACTGGGTTCACCCTTCTGACTACCTCCGACTTAAGGAGTAAGCTTCTAGGCGATGTGGCTGAAAGTGAAATGAAGCTATTTTTAACCCGGTGTTTGAGCTTAACAGTTCCATCAAATTAGGGGAGGAAGTGAGCGGGTGAAGTGGTGAGGGTGAAGTGGTGAGATGGCCTTACCCTAACGACTCAACAGCGCATCAACCGCCTGCTTGATAAACAACTCGTCTTCAGGATTTTGATAGGGATTCCCGGCCCGGTGGCCCCAAATTGAGTCAATCGGACGATACTCGCTATTCGGGATCAGCTTTGCATCGGCCTCGCAGTCCTCCGGCGTAAAGTACAAATCCGTCGTCGCTGGCATCACCAGCGTTTTTGCCTTGATTGACCCCAGCGCCTCAGCATAATCGCCCTGATAGCTCGGATTATCGCTCACATCACAGTGCAGCCAGGTCTCAATCATCGCCAGCAGATTGTGGGGATCACGCTTGCGGTAGCTCGCCTCCCAACTGCGGAGCAGGTAGTCTTCTAAGGACTCATAACCCCATTTCAGGTAGGGCTTTGCCCGGTAGTAAGGCTGCGATGCGGCCCAGCTAGCGTAGATTTGGGTAAAGGTGTGGAAGCCCCGCTCCGGGATTCCCTCAAATCGCTCACCATTCCAGGCGGGATCACCCTTCAGGGCGGCGCGCAGGCTGTAGAGAAAAACGCGGTTGTGGTCGGTGGTTTTAGCTGTGCCACAGAGGGCGGCAATGCGCTGGACTCGCTCAGGGTGTAAGGTGCCCCAGTGATAGCCTTGCTGTGCGCCCATCGACCAGCCATAGATCAGCGCCAACTGCTCAATGCCTAAACTCTCCAGGAGGGCAAATTGGGCGCGAATATTGTCGTAGTGGGTGAAGTAAAAGCCCAGTTGCATAGCCGCTTCGCAGTTGCTTGGCGAAGTCGATAGGCCATTGCCAAACATATTCGGCATGATGATAAACCAGTCCGTCGGGTCGAGGATGCCCCCCGGACGCACCAGCCAGTTTACGTCGGTGTGCTGTGCGCCGTAGGAGGTAGGATAGAGGATAACGTTGGATTTATCAGGGTTTAGCTCTCCATAGGTCTGATAAACCAACTCCACCTCTGGCAGCGTCACCCCACACTGAAACGTCAACTCTTTAAGTAAAAAACGCTTAGGAGATTCCATATATCGTCTTGAGCACCCTGAGTGGCTAGATAGCTTAAATTGTAAGAATACAGTTCCGTGTCCCCGCCTCCCCTACTTCCCAAATGCTGCAACAATATCCTGGTTGACCCGCAGGTAGCCTGATTCGATATGAAAGAAGTGCTCCTTTAAAAGCCCATGGGCCTCAGGCAGGGCATGAAACGGAATTGATGGATACAGATGGTGCTCCGTATGAAACGGCATATTCCACATTAGATATCGCAAAGGCCACTGTGTTAGCGTCGTGCGAGTATTGGTGAGCGGATTGTCGTCAGCAGAGCAGCCAGTGTGCTCGGCCAGGAGAATGAATCGTAGCAGTGGCTGACCCACCGCCAGGGGCAACAGCCAGTAGGTGACTACAAATAAAGGGTGTCCCAACGCTGCTGAAGCCAGGCCGACAGCAGCATAGACCCCCAGCTGTAACCGGGTCGAGCGAATCACCTCAGTGCGGCTGCTCTCTGGCAAAAAGTAACAGTCGTCTAGCTGCCCCAGGGCGACCTGCGGATGGCCTCGGAGCTTTCCAATCCACCAGGGGAGGCCGCTCAGCTGCCAAAGATAGTCGCCCAGGCCGGTGGGTTTGGGATCGCCGAGCTCAGGGTCCTTACCGGGAATCTGTGTGTAACGGTGATGCCATTTGTGGTAGCGCCGATAGAAGGTGCTGTTATAAAACGACAACAGGCCAGCCAACCAGGCAGCCATGTCATTCAACCGAGGGTTGGCAAACGCAGTCCGATGAGAACACTCGTGCATGGTACAAAACATCAGCGCAAAACTGGCCCCGTAAATCACCAGAGCCAGCAACGCAACCCACCAGGGAGCGGTCCCCCAGAGATAACCGCTCAAAGCCATTACCCCCAAATGACTAGCCAGCCTGAGACCACCGGCCAGATTAGAACGCTGGTTTAGGGCGGCCAGCTGATCGGCGTCTAGAATCTGGCGCGGATTTGCGATCGCAGAGACTGAAGCGTCTAACGGGCTAGGGGGCTGGATAGGATTAGATAACATCTATCAAACGAATACCGACGGGAACATTGAATGCCGATCGTAGAATACCGATCGTAAAACCCCGAAGGGCTAAACCGTTAACCATTAACTTGTTATAACAAGTTGACTGTAGCATACTGGAGCTTGCTATAACAAAAATGTGTCTAGTGATACCAAAGCTGAGCACAGTCTTGTTCCGTCGTCATGTTTGCTGTGAAAATATGTCTACGCCCCTTCATATCAGCATTTCAGAGGCCCTGCGCCGCCAAATCGAGTCGGGTGACTACGGCCCCGGCGATCAGCTGCCCAGTGAGCATCAGCTGATGGAAATGTTTGACGTCAGCCGGATTACGGTTAGACAAGCGGTGGCTAATCTGGTTAATCAGGGATTGGCTAAAGCCCATCGGGGCAAGGGTGTTTTCGTCACGCCTCAGCAAAAGGTCGCCTACTCCTTATCGAGTCCGCTGGTGTTTCTTGAGCAAGATTTGGCCCGCCAGGGGATTCAATTTACTTTCGAAAATCTCACCTTCAAAAAGGTGCGCGCCCCCAGCAAGGTGCGCGCTATTTTGCGGCTGAGCGATCAAGCTTATTTACAGAAAAAGCTTTTTCGGATGGATGGCGCAGCGGGGGCGGTCGATATTACCTATATTTCGCCCGAGCTGGGCCAGCGGTTTGCGGCTTTGCTCAAGCGTCAAATGACCTTTCCGACGTTAGAAGACAATGACATTGTGGTTGAACACATTGACGCCGTGATCGAATGCACCCATGCAGATTATGAGATGAGTGGTTATTTAGACGTGCCGCTGGGTCAGCCGCTGATTGTTTATCGCTACACAGCTTATGCTGCTCACCAAGTGCCTTTAGTACAGGGTGAAACCATCTCGCGGGCAGATCGATTTTGCTATTCTCTGAGCACTAAACGATGAGGCAATGCCCTATGCTAGTCACCCAGCATCCTGTCTTCCGACAATTTTGGTATCCCGTCATCCCGATGGCAAGCCTGCAACCAGGGCCCCAAGCCTTTCGTCTACTCGGTCAAAATCTAGTGCTTTGGCTAGATGAGACAGGTCATCCCGCCGCCGCTGAGGATCGCTGCTGTCATCGCTCCGCCAAACTGTCCCAGGGGACGGTCCAGCAGGGGCAGATTCAGTGTCCCTATCACGGCTGGTGTTTTGACCCGAACGGGGCCTGTGTGCAGGTGCCTCAGCTGGTTGAGCAGTGCATTCCTAAGACCTATAAAGTACAGGCTTTTAGCTGTGCTCAGCGGTATGGCTATGCCTGGGTATGTTTGGATGTGCCCATGACCGATATTCCGACCATACCTGAAGCAGAGGATCCTCAGTTTCGCTTGATTCCTGAATTTTATGAGGTGTGGCACTGTGCGGCGCTGCGCCTGATGGAAAATTCGTTTGATAATGCCCATCCTCACTTTGTCCATGCTAAAACCTTTGGGCTGCACCAGGCCCCTGTGCCGCCGGTCCCCGACAGCTTCACTGAAACCGACGACGGGTTTAGGATGACCTATCGGTTGCCGGTCAAAAATTCGGAAATGCAAAAGCAAAATCTGCAAATGGCCGACGAGGTAACGGTGAGAATGAGTGAAGGCAGCTGGTTGATGCCGTTTTTGCGATCGCTAAAAATCACCTATCCCAATGGTCTAGTCCACCTGATTTTCACCGCCGCCACCCCCATTGATGATCGGTCGATTCAGGTGGTTCAGTTCTGCTTGCGCAATGATAGAGAAGCCGATGCCAAAGCCAGTGATATTGTGGCCTTTGATCGCGCCGTCACCCTCGAAGACAGGGCCATTTTAGAAGGGACTGGGTATGATGTCCCCCTTGATATCCTGGCTGAGCAGCATATGGCCAGTGATAAACCCGGCATTGTCATGCGCCGTCGGCTAGCAGCCTTGATCCAATCACCGAGCACAGCGGAGGCATAGCCTCCTTTGAGGGGCTCTAAACCGTGCAGGGAAGGGGCGGACTATACTGAAAATTTGGTAGTCTATCCACCCAAGGTGCACAGCGTATCATGGCACTTTTAGAGTCTAAAAACGATGAACAGTTAGCAGCTCGCCTGCAAGCCAGCGAACAGCGCTATGCTAGTTTAGTCGCAGCGGCCCCCGTCGGGATTTTTCGCACCGATGCGGCGGGGCACTGTATCTATGTCAACGATCGCTGGTGCCAGATTGCCGGACTCACCTCAGAAGCCGCCGCTGGCGAGGGTTGGCGACAGGGACTCCATCCCGACGATCGGGACCGGATTAGCACTGAGTGGTATCAATCTGCCCAAGAAAATCGTCCCTTTCAACTCGAATATCGCTTTCAACATCCTGACGGCGTGGTCATATGGGTCTATGGGCAGTCCGTGGCTGAGCGGGATAGCGATGGCCAAGTGATTGGCTATGTGGGTACCGTAACTGATATTAACGATCGCAAACGTTCAGAAAAAGCCCTGCAACAGAGCGAAGCCCATCAGCGAGCTTTAATCAGCGCCATCCCCGACTTGATCACACGGGTCAGCAGAGACGGCATTTGCCTGGAATTTGCGTCTGCCCCTAACTTTGATCTCGTCGGGGGGGATCCGGCTGATTTTGTGGGAGCCCACGTTTCTGAGAGCCTCCCCACCGCAGCTGCCCAAAAGCGATTGGCCTATATGCAGCGGGCGTTAGAAACTCAGTCTATCCAGATTTATGAGCAAGACCTCTCCACGGATGACACAACCCAAATCGAAGAGGTCCGGATTGTCCCCTATGGTGAAGATGAAGTGCTGGCACTGGTACGGGATATTAGCGATCGCAAGCAAGCCGAAAACCGTCTGCGTCAAAGCGAGCGGCGTTTCCGTCGGGCGATTGCGGATGCACCTTTTCCGATTATGATTCACGCTGAAGACGGCGAGGTGCTACAAATAAACGCAGCCTGGACTGAGCTAACGGGCTATACCCACTCAGATATTCCCACCACCCAAGCTTGGGCACAACAGGCTTACGGTGATGGCGCAGCGAGTATTCTCGAAAACATCATTGTTAATAAGTACGCCCTAACATCCCGGTGGGATGAAGGCGAATTTACGATCACGACCCGTGATGGCGGTCAGCGCATCTGGCAGTTTAGCTCTGCCCCGTTGGGACCGTTACCAGACAGTCGCCGGGTGGTGATTTCCATGGCTGCTGATGTAACGCAACATCGACAGGTAGAAACTGCCCTACGCGAGAGCGAAGCCCAAAGCCGAGCCGTTTTGGCAGCCATTCCAGACTATCTGTTTCGAGTAGGCGCAGATGGCATTTATCGGGGGTTAGTCACCCACAATCGGGAGAGCGACCTGTTACCTGCCGATCTTGATCCGGTTGGGTTGGCGATGAGCGATGTGTTGCCAGCAGACATCGCGGCTCGTCACCTCCACGCTCTAGAGCAGGCCCTACACACTGGGGAACTACAAGTCTACGAACAACGGGTAAAGATTCGTGAAAACCTCCAAGATGAAGAGATCAGAGTGATGAAGAGTGGCGACGATGAAGTCCTCTTTATGATTCGAGACATTAGCGATCGCAAACGGGCTGAAGCCCAGCGACTGCACGCTGAGCAAATTCGCCAGGAGTTAACGATACTAGAACAGATTTTAGACAATATTCTAGCCGGGTATTGGGATTGGGATATCCCCGACCATTCAGAATATCTCAGCCCTGGCTTCAAACGCATGTTTGGCTACGAAGATCATGAGCTGCCCAACACCCCTGACAGCTGGCAGAACCTGATTTTTCCAGAAGATTTAACCAAGGTATTGAGCTGTTTCGAAAGGCACGTTCAGAGCCGGGGCAAAATTCCTTACTGCAACGAAGTTCGCTATCGTCATAAGGATGGCTCGACTGTCTGGGTAAACTGTTCAGGACAGGTGATCGAATGGGATGCGGTGGGTAACCCAATACGGATGATTGGGTGCCACATTGATATGAGCGATCGCAAACGGGCCGAGGAACAAATCCGCCGATACGCAGCCCAGCTAGAAGTCTCTAATCAGGAACTAGAAGCCTTTGCCTACTCAGTTTCCCATGATTTGCGGGCACCCCTGCGGGCGATCGATGGGTTTAGTAAAGCCCTTCTCGAAGACTATGGAGATAGTTTTGACGAAGCGGGCAAAGACTACTTCGATCGCATTCGCAAAAATGTGGGCCGGATGGGGGGCTTAATCGATGATTTACTCAAATTATCACGGGTCTCTCGCACCGAGATTCGCTATACCTCAGTTAACCTTAGCGCTATCGCCCAGGAGCTGATGGCTGACTTGCAAGCCTCAGAGCCCGAGCGGCCAGTCGAGGTTGCGATCTCACCTGACATCGTTGTCTCTGCCGACGCCACTCTGATGCGAGTCGTGATCTCAAATCTGCTCCAAAATGCCTGGAAATTTACCCGCCACCACCCCACCGCCCGGATTGAATTCGGCATAATTGATCGAGACGAGCAAATAATCTACTTTGTAAAAGACGACGGGGCAGGCTTTGATATGGCGTATTCAAAAATGCTGTTTGGCGTATTTCAAAGATTGCACGGGACCCATGAGTTCCCAGGTGCAGGCATTGGGTTGGCCACGGTGCAAAGAGCCATTCATCGCCACGGAGGCCAGGTGTGGGCAGAGAGTGCTGTGGAGCAGGGCGCAGCCTTTTATTTTACAGTTCCCAGTACACTTATTGAGCTGGGAGCATAGAAGATGGTATCTCCTCAACCCATCTTGCTCGTTGAAGACAATCCCGACGATGAAAAGCTGACTATTCGAGCGCTCCGACAAAGTCAAATCGCAAACCAAATTCAGATCGCTCGCGATGGCGAAGCCGCCCTCGTCGCAATCTTTGAGGCTGATCCGTTGCCCAGTGTGGTCCTGCTAGACTTAAAGCTACCCAAAATTGATGGGTTGGAGGTATTACAACGTATCCGAGCCAATGAACGAACCCGGCTGCTGCCAGTGGTCGTGCTGACCTCCTCCAGCGAGGAGCGTGACATCGTTGAAAGTTATAGCCTGG
Organism: Cyanobacteria bacterium J06635_1; assembly: GCA_039820425.1. Taxonomy (GTDB): domain Bacteria; phylum Cyanobacteriota; class Cyanobacteriia; order Phormidesmidales; family Phormidesmidaceae; genus SIO4C1. The sequence goes on along the minus strand of JBCBQD010000216.1, from coordinate 1,934 downwards.
GGGCCAATAGCTATGTCCGCAAACCGGTCGAGTTTGATCAATTTACCCAGGCTGTCACTCAACTGGGTCTGTATTGGGCGCTCATTAATGAGCCCTTGCCAGCAGGGCTGTGACCATGGATGAATCTCTCAATGTGCTGATGATTGAAGATTCAGAAGATGACGCCCTGTTACTGCTCAGAGCCTTGCGACACGGTGATTTCGACCTTGTTTGGGAACGGGTCCAAACCGCTGAGTCGCTACGCACCCTGCTCACAACCCAAACCTGGGATGTGATCATTTCAGACTATCGTCTCCCTGGCTTCGACGCGCCTGCGGCCCTGGAGATTGTTAAACAAAGCCAGCTTGACATTCCTTTCATTGTGGTTTCGGGCACTATCGGTGAGCGCCTGGCGGTGGATATGATGAAGGCGGGTGCCCATGATTACCTGATGAAGGAAAACCTAACCCGGCTGCCAGAAGCGGTGCGGCGTGAAGTCCGGGATGCAAAAATCAGGGCAGAACGCAAACAGGCTGAAATTTTGCTGCGACGGCAGCAGGCAGCGATTGAGGCCGCCATCGACGGCATTGGCATTTTGCAAGGCGACACCTACGTCTACGCCAATCAAGCCCATTTAGATTTGTTTGGGTTTGATTGCCTTGAGGAGCTGGTGGGTCAAACCTGGAGAGTGTTGTATTCAAAGGCAGAGATAGAGCGGTTTGAGCAGACTGTGTTGCCGGTGTTGGAGCGCGCGCGCGTCTGGCAGGGCGAAGCGATCGCAACTCGCAAAGATGGCTCTACCTTTGCCCAGGGGGTCTCCCTAACCTTTACAGAAGATGGCTTACTGATTTGTGTCTGTCGCGATATCAGTGACTTCAAAAGAGTCCAAGAGCAGATCATCCACAATGCTTTGCATGATCCGCTGACAAATTTACCCAATCGAACGTTACTAATACAGCGCCTCGAACTCGCCATTAGCCGAGCCCGGCGGCTTGGGAACCACCATTATGCCGTCTTATTTCTGGATCTGGACCGGTTTAAGGTGATCAACGATAGCTTAGGGCATCTAGTAGGCGATCAACTCCTAACGGGCATTGCTCAAAAGCTAAAAACACAGTTAAGAAACATTGATTTAGTCGCTCGATTGGGGGGCGACGAGTTTGTCATTCTGCTAGAGGAGATTCACGGCACTGAAGCTGTTATTCAGATTGCCGAGCGGATTTTGTCCGATTGTCAAACGCCCTTTTTGATCGACGGGCATGAAATTTTTACCAGCCTAAGCATTGGCATTGTGCTGGGCACACCCGATTACCATCAGGCGGCTGACTTGATCCGCGATGCCGACATTGCCATGTATCAAGCCAAGGCCCATGAGCACAGATCGTATATCTTTTTTGATGCGACCATGTATGCTCAGGTGCTGCAAAGGCTCACATTAGAGACCGATCTGCGTAAAGCCCTGGCTCAGGAAGAATTAGTTGTATACTACCAACCCGTTTTTAACCTGCTCAACCATCGACTGGTGGGGCTAGAAGCCCTGGTCCGCTGGCAACATCCCACGCGAGGGCTGATCTCCCCCGGTGAATTTGTCCCCGTGGCCGAAGAGACGGGCTTAATTGTGCAACTCGACAATTGGGTGTTGCATCAAGCTTGCCAACAAATGGTCGACTGGCAAACCCAATTTCCCCAGGGTTGCCCTCTCAAAATCAGGACTAACCTATCTACCCAAGACCTTCGCCAAAGCAGCCTGATTGAAGAGATTAATCATATCCTGACCAGTACCGGATTAGGCGGTGACGCCATCATCTTAGAGATTACCGAGAGTATGCTGATTGAGAACATCTATGAAACCATCGATATTTTGGCCCAGCTAGCAGCCAAAAACATCCAGATCAGCATTGATGACTTTGGCACGGGCAAGCGATGGAGATACTTTAGAGAAGAATAGCCCGTGC
>JBCBQD010000215.1:0-10437 GCA_039820425.1 Cyanobacteria bacterium J06635_1 | reverse complement strand
ATTTGATCTCGCTATTAAATCTGTACAAAACCTATCATCATCCCCCTGCCCAACCTGTTACAGACTTTTCCGAAGACATTGATGCAGAGTTTCTCTGCGAAGACTTACCCAAAATTGTCTCCTCCCTAGATATTGGCTCAGAACGCATTCGTAACCTGGTCCTGAGTCTAAGAATCTTCTCACGGATTGACGAGGCCCCGGTCAAGGCCATCAATATTCATGAAGGGTTAGAAAGTTCTCTTTTGATCTTAAAGCACCGCCTCGGCAACATTGAACTTGTCAAAGACTATGGAGAGATTCCTCTAGTTGAGTGCTATCCCAGTCAACTCAATCAGGTGTTTATGAATTTGTTGGCCAATGCGATTGATGCCTTAGAAGAGAGGAACCAAGAGATAGGAAATAAGAGACAGGAGAAGGAAAGGGCTCAGATCCCAGTTTTGAGCGCTCAGTTGGAAGAAGGCAGCCAAATCGAGCCATCAGCTCAAACCTTAGACCTTAAGACTCACAACTCACTCAGCGTTCACAAGCAGCCAACAATCACCATCCAAACAAAGGCAGAAACGGATACGATTACCATTCTCATTCACGATAATGGGCCAGGTATCCCGGATGAAGTCAAGGAGCGGATTTTCAATCCATTTTTTACCACTAAAACCGTTGGCAAGGGCACCGGACTTGGGCTCTCAATTAGCCACCAAATTATCGTTGACAAACACCAAGGAACACTCGCCTGCTACTCAGCGCCAGAGGAAGGGACCACCTTTGCCATTACAATTGCGATCGCACTCAATCCTTCTGAACAATAAATGGTGCCTAATTTAAGCCGGAAAATTCAGGTCAGGTAAGAAGTCAGGAGCCAGAAGTCAGGAGTCAGCAGGGAACTGGATTCTGGCTCCTGACTCCTGACTTCTCGCCTCGGGACAACTTCCCGCTTTAAGTTGATACCCCAATAAATAAGCATCTGTCTCAGTCAGGCTCTGAAGCACTCACTTATGCTGCGGCTCACTGCCCCTCAATCGAGCCGATTGGAAAGCAGCCTGTGTCTCGGTGTCAAGTAACCCCGGGCATCTGCCCAGTCGGGAACCTGCTACCCCATCCCTGTAGTTATTGAGGGTATGCAAGATGAGTCGCCGATGCTAGCCCCTGCTCTATTGATTCAATGGCCGATTGCAATCGCAGCCCTTCCCTTCTTGATCTGGCTAGAAGGCTGGTTTCGCTATGGGTCAACGCTTCCTGCCAGTCGGCGACAGCGACTCCGCATAGCCCTCTGGATGAATCTGCTCTCTGTCTTTATTGGCATCCCGGTGATTTATTTGATTGGCATTGCCATGGTGATCGCTGCCCCCTTACAATTTACCGGACCTGAGCTGCCTTTACCTGAATGGATAGTTGGGATATACGTAGGAATGGACACGCCCGCAGCGACCTTTGGGGTATTTGTACTTTGGCTGATCCCCACGCTGGCCATATCGCTTGTATTAGAGCTCTATGTGGCTTACCGCTGCTTGCAGCCCGCTCCCCTGAGCGCTATCTGGCGATGGGTGCTGAGATGTAATTTAATATCCCATGGGGTCAGTGGGATCTTGCTTGCGATCGCATGGGGTGTGCAGCTCCGATAAGAAACCTGGTTTCTTGGGGAGGTTGTCCAATACCTAGAAACGTAGCCAGGCAATTTGGGTTTCGAGCACAAGGGAGTCATCAACAATGTCAGGGCCATCTTCAGGGCCATCTTTTGATGAGGTCGCTACCTTTGTAAAGACATTTACCCACGCCCGCCGACCCATCACCCCAGATACCCGACTCGAAGCCCACCTTGGGATTACGGGCGAAGACGGAATCGCTTTGATACAAGCTGCTGAAGAACACTTCCAACTTCCCCTGGCCTCCCCCGAGCACGGCATCCGTCATACCTTTAGGCTGGGCCCAAACGAATATCTTTTCCAGCCAGAAGACAGCGACCTGCTGGGGCTGAGTAGTCTAATGCGGCGACTGCGAAACGAACCGCCCCCCGTTATCCGAGATTTGACCGTCGGTGAATTGCACCAGGCCCTATTGCGAGCCTATGCAGACCCTGGTTGAGTGCTCGCAGCATGTCTCATCTAAAATGCCTTCAACCAGATTGCTATAGTTCTAGTAACGCAAGGGAGGGGGTATAGTGATGACGATACCTGGGCAACCAAAAACTGCTGAGATGGATGTTGAACAAGCAGTAACCCTGACAGATCGCTTGGTCAGCCAACACACGGGTCGTCATCTTAGCTCCATTCAGATTGCCGTACTTCGAGAAGCCTGGCTGGGTAGCCGCAAAACCTATGGTCAGTTAGCCCAAGAGACCCAATATTCAGCCAGTTATGTCCAGCAGGGTATCGGACCAAAGTTGTGGCGACTGCTGTCTCAGATTACGGGGGAAAAAGTAACCAAGCGGACGGTTAAAGTCGCGCTATCCCAATATTTTTCGGTTGATGCCCCTGATAGTTCTGATGCCCCGAATGGTATTGCCATGGACAATCAGCCAGGGAACACGCCACATTTATCGACTGATTGTGAAGATTCTTTGGCTTCCTTAGCATTTCCTGAAAACAGTGTTCCACTTCAATCTCCTTTTTATATTGAGCGAGGTAAGCATGAATATCTCTGTTATCAAGAAGTTAACAACCCCGGTTGCCTGATCCGGATAAAGGCCCCTCGCCAGATGGGTAAGTCGTCCCTGGTTAATCGAATCTTAGATAACGCTCAGACTGTGGGCTCAAAGATTGCCTTGCTCCATTTTCAGCAGGCGGAGGCGGCTATCCTAGCCGACATCAATCGATTATTGCGTTGGATATGTGCAAACCTGGCCATGCAGTTAGGCCTGAGCACCCATCTAGATGATTACTGGGATGATGATCTCGGCAGCAAGATGAGCTGTAATCTGTTTATCCAATCGCATATTTTAAACCAGCTTCAGACTCAGCTCGTGATTGCATTTGAAGACGTTAACGAGCTGTTGGAGTATCCTCAAGTTGCCCAAGAGTTCTTGACCCTGGTTCGGTTTTGGCATGAACGCTCAAAAACTGACCCGCAATGGCGTTTGTTGCGATTGATCATGGTTCATTCTACGGAGATCTATATTTCTCTGGATGTGAACCAATCGCCTCTGAATGTGGGCCTGAGCGTCAGCTTAGCTTCGTTTACGCTGGAGCAAATCAATGTGTTGGTCCAGCGCCATCATCTGACGCTGTCGAATTCTGACATAGCCCAATTGCATCGGCTGGTGGGTGGACACCCCTATCTGACTCGGTTAGCGCTCTACCATCTAGCGAAAGATCATCTTACCCTACCTGAGCTCCTACAAACGGCTGCAACCGATGTCGGCATTTATCATGCCCATCTCCATAAATATTTGTCTGACTTGACCCAATCTCCTTCACTCAAACATACGTTCAGTCAAATCCTGGCATCCCCCATCCCTATTGATGTAAACCAGATTGATGGATTCAAATTACAAAGCTTAGGATTAATCCAGCTCAAGCGTGAAGGGGCCTTGGTGAGTTGTGCACTATATGAACAGTATTTTAGAGATCGCCTTTAGCGCTACTGCCAATTGCCGACAAGGACAAAGGGAGCCCAAAAGTAAGGGTGGTTATAATTTTGGGCGTGTAATAGGCTCAGTTGAGCTTGACGGAGGGCCCCTGCTTTTGTGGTCTGTTGGGTGAGGTTTTGATAAAAGTGAGTGATAAACTGGGCCGTAGAGGCATCAGCAACAGACCAAAGGGTAGATACAATGCTTCTAGCTCCAGCCCGGACGGCTATTCCTGCTAAGCCTAAAGCGGCCTGATCGTCCCCTCGCGCTGTTTGACAGGCACTTAAAATCAATAGCTCAATGGGCTGGCGATATTCTTGAGGGGCCAGCAATGCCTCCAGAGCCTGAATGGAGAGACGATCATCCCAGGTGAGCAGAAAGGTTTCTTCTAAATTAGAACTAAACTGACCGTGGGTTGCCAGGTGCAGAATCGGGAAAGCGTTGGCTTGAAGTTGAGCTTGGAGATTAGCCGTATTAAATGTCTGATTCAACAACGTTGCGGTGGGGGTGAGTTGCTGAACTTGCTCAATCTCCATCTCTACATTGGGCAAGGCCGCAAATCCTGGCCGTTGTGTTGATAACCCACTGGCAAGGGTTTGGGGTTGGTCTGCGATGTCGAGGGGCTGCTGCGATGTGGAGGGCAAGAGTTGCAGTCCTGGAGAGAGGGCAAGAGCGTATCTTTCTACCAAAAACTGCTCTCCATCATGCAGAACGGCCATCGGCACATTGCGCAAAAAACCATCTGGGACAAAGACAAGGGTTTGAATTGAATACTTGGCTAACAGTGATTCGGCAGGTTCGATCAGCCATTGATAAAGGGTCTGGGCAGTGGGCAGAATCTCATCAGCGCGATAAAGGGGGGTGAGGGTGGCTTGCAACGTTTCAAAGAGCTTTTGAGCTTCGCCAGGTGCGATCGCACGCCCATAGTGAATTAACTCACGGGTACCCTGACCAGGGCCAGAGACCGACACAATCACCTCCAGCCGCTGTTCGCCATCCTGGTCTAGCAAAATGGGATAGATAACAGCGGCAGTTGGATCGATCTGGTCGATGGTGCGAGGAGCCGCCGCAACACAGGCTTGCCGAAAGAAGTTATCGAGGGTGGCTAATTGCAGGTCTTCGACCAGTTGGCGCGATTGCCCCAGTCGGGCTTGTTGCTCAGCATCGGGTAAGGTATCGACATCCGTCAGCAATAACTGCACTAGTTGCCGATAAACCGGCTCTACCTGCTCTCGAAAGGAAAACTGAATGTCGGGGGAGAGGGCAACCAGATCTTGACGGAGGTCTTTAAGGGTCGCAACGGCCTGACTGTAGGCGGCGATTGCTCCAGTTTGATCCCCTTGGGCTCTGAGAATGCGGCCTTGCTGCCACAGCCACGGCATGGCAATTTCCTCAGCTTGAATCACCTGGGCCAGCCGAGTCGCTGTGCGGGTCAGATCTAAGGCCTCTGGCCATTGCTGGTTGCGTTCGTACATATGACCCAGTTCTCCAAGGGCGTAGGCTTCTGCTTTAGGGTCATTGAGAGTGCGAGCGTGATCGATAGCGGTGGATAGGCCCTGGGCGATGGCAAGGGGGGACAGGGCAGGATCCTCAGCCGATGGGGCTTGAGAGAGGGTGATCAGGCTGTCGGCAAGATTCACCTGGGCGTAGACGGTGTTGCGGCTGGGGGGCAGTTGGGTGAGCAGCCTTTGAATAGTTGAGAGGAGAGCAAGGGCGTCCTCTGTTTTGTCTTGAGCCACCAGCAGCTTAAGACGATTGAGCTGGGCCGTCAGTTGAGTGGCAGGATTCACTGCTACTATAGCCGCCTGCTGATAGTGCTGAATCGCCCCAGGCAAATCATCTTGAGCCCGCAGGAGATTGCCAAAACTGAGGTGAATCTCTCCTAAGGGCCCACTGAGCTGAAGCTGCTGCGCCAGGGATAAGCTCTCACTAAGGGTTTCTTGTGCGGGTTGCCATTGCCCGATAGCCTGCAGGGTCGCCCCTAAATTTTGTAAGCCTTGCACTTTTAGCGCTGAGGGGGGTAGCGCATGAATGGACTCGGCCAGCTGTTGCAACTGTTGAAAGGCTTGCAGATGATTGCCCAGCAGTTGGAGGGCTTGAGCCTGATTGAGTTGGCTTTGTAAGCGACCGGCGTCATCGGCAATGGCCCAATAAAGCGCCTCAGCCTGTTGCCACAGCGTCAGGGCAGCGGCCCCCTGGCCCTGGTGCAATCGCTGCGTGCCCTGAGCCATCAGTAATTGGGCTGAGACAAAGTCATCGTCTAAGGGTTGGGCTAGCTGACGAGCGCGGTCTAGCGTGGTCGTGGCAGCTGACCGATCGCCCAGGTCTTGATAGGCGAGCGCTAAATGCCCGGCAGTAAGGGCCTGCGATCGCACATCCCCCTGCTGGCCAAATGCCTGCATCGCCCCCTGCCAGTGCTCAACCGCCTGGGTGAGCTGACCGCGATCATAGGCTTGCTGCCCCAGCTGGTGGGCCATTTGGGGTGATTGAACAGGAGATTGTGCGATCGCAGGCGTCACAAAGGTGACCAGCAGCGCGACCAAACAGGCGAGAAAACCATAGCGCCAGCCTGTTATCCTGAGATTTCTCATAGGGTGATGCTTCATGACGGCTGACAGGTGCTGGGGACATGCGTCGGTGAATAGCGGTCGGTAGCGGTCGCGATCAGCATGGGAGTACCATCCGCGGCGGTGACCATTGCTTGAGCCTCAATAATTGGATACTCGCTCAGGTCCTCGGTTGGAAGAGAAGACCCACTTTCCAGATCATCTCTGGTGTCCGAGGGGGTTTCTGGTTCTGCCGCTAAACGATTCTCTGGATAGAGCCGAAAATCACGGGCCAGGGCCAGGCCTCTGAGTCCCCTTCGAGGGTCGGCGGGCAGCCCGCCTTGCCCGGTGACCGCGAAGCGATTGCCGCCTGCGGCGGCACAGCCGGTGGCGATGCGATCGCTGGGGTCAACCAGGGTCGGCAATTCTAGAATGCCAGCGGTCGGGTCTAGCTCGGGGGGCTCAACGGTGACCGTGCCCGTGTCGATAGCGGGGTTAAATTGAGAGAAGGCCGTGATATCGTTGGTGGGCGTCTCGGCGGGGGTAAGCTTCGCCGCGCGAAAGGGGTCACCCTCCCCAACCTGGAACCCTAAAATCGGCGATCGCGAATTGATCCGAATTTGGCCACCGGAGCCCGCTTCTGCATTTGCCGTAATGTCGTTGTTGCCCAGCAGGGGTGCGGCAACCAACAGATCGAGGTCGAGGGTAATGTTGCCGCCCGTCGAGCTTCCCTGGGCGTTAGTGGTGATTTGGCTGCCGTGGGTCATCAGCACCGTGCCCCCCGTGAGGGTAATGTTGCCCTGGGCTCCCTGGGTAGACGCCGCCAGGGTGGCACGATTGTTGAGGCGCAACAGATTGTCAGCCCTAATTTGAAGATTACCTGCGTTTTGGCCAACCACCTCACTGGCGGCAAAGACCCCGCTAGGGATCGAGTCTCCAGTGAGCGGTGTCAGGCTGGCTAAATCGACGGTGGGCGTGAAAGCCCCTGACAGCTCTATATCTGGAGCGACAATGGTCACATCTCCGGCAGCTCCGTTGCCAGCGGTACTGGCTGAAATGCGCCCGCCATCCCAGACACGCACGGTCTCGGCAGTGATTTCGAGGGTGCCCCCTCGACCCCCAAAGGCGCGGGTGGTATCACCCTGTAAGCCTTCTTCTTCAGCATTCAGCACTTCAGAGCTAATGCTGCTGGTTTTTACCTCGCCGTCGTAGACAAAGCCCCCGGCCACCTCAACCTCACGAGCTGCGATCGCAATGCGCCCAGCATTACCCCCCAAGGCCAGGGTCGTCGCCTCGATTTGCCCCCCGTTGGTGACGCTGAGGCGATTGGTCTCGATCACCAAATTACCGGCATTGCCCTCGGGGGGACGAGCCCCCAAAAACTCCGGCACCGTCTCGGTACCCAGTTCACTGCTCTCTCCCAAGGTTTGCCCGGTGACGATCACCTCGTCGGCAACAATCGTGAAATTGCCGCCATCGCCCAGGGAATGGGTACCTGCCGAGACCTCACCGCCATTCTCTACCCGCAGGCGACCCACCTCAATGCGCAGGTCTCCGGCATTGGCCTCACTCAGCAAGAACGGGGTGGTATCCTGGATGCCGCCCTGGAACAACAACTCATCTTCAGCCCGCTCCGCCTCGGTACTCAATTCACTTTCAAAGATTGATTCCCCCGCCTCAAAGGCCAGGGCCTCGTCGATTGCTACTGCCCCCGACACCACCACCTCATCGCCGCGGATGGTTAAATCCCCGGCATTGCCTCGGCCAAAAGATCGGGTCGCCACCACCGCAGCGTCGGTGACCCGCAAAGTACCCACATCCAGGATTAATGCGCCCCCCTCTCCGGTAGCGTCTGAGCCCACCTGGGTCGCCAACAGGCCAAAGGGGCTAAACAGATTAACTGAGCCCAGGCCACTCAGGATAACCTCGTCTTGCACCTCAACCCGAGAATCTTTTAAGGGGGCCGTACCCAGGGTTTCTGAGACCAGTTGGGCCCCGTCTTGCAGCAGGAGCGATTGGCCTTGAACCTCAAAGCCACCACCCCGTTCTCCATGGTTAGGCTGGTTGATGGTGCTCTGCTGGGACAGCAGCCCCCCCTGAACAACAATGTCGCCAGCACCCTGGATCGATAACTCCCCAGCGATCTGCCCTCGGGTCAACACAGAGGCCCCCGGCCAAAAGCGAATGTCGTCAGTGGCTTGCAGCAAGACCTGCCCCCCATTGCCCTGCCCCCCCAGGGTATTAATGGTGCCGGTAATCTCCAAGCCGCCCCCCTGGGCACTCAGGGCGACGTTGCCCCCGGTGCGGGTAGCCGCCGTGGTGAGCTGACCGCTGCGCAGGCTGCCACGGGTGGTGGTTAAGGTAATGTCCCCGCTATCCGCAAGGGGTCCCTCTGTCACCTGCCCGGCCACCCCACTCACTCCGGTCAATGTGATGTCATAATCGCCGACCTCGATGCCGGGCTGGCTCACCCAGTCGTTCAAAGGGGCACTTCGTCCCGGCCCGGTGGCAGTTGCGAGGGTATTAAACGTGAGTGTGTCAAAGCCATTGGGGAAAATTGCCCCCGCTGCGCTGGTGGGGCTAGTGGCGTAGGAGGCAACCCCCAGGTAATAACGGCCAGCAGGCAGCGGAGACTCAGGGAGCAGAGTCGATTGGCGGCAGTTACAATCGGGGCCATTATCATTGGCGTACAGCCCTCGCCCCGTGGCATCAAACAAAAAGAGCTGGGTATTGGGAGGATTTGCGGCCTGCCCTGTTTCTGGGCTAACCACCGTACTGGCCGAGAACGGCTCGGTGCCTGAGATATAAATCTCATAGAGATCGACATCGGTGGCGGTGGAGAGCTGGCCTGACAGGGTGGTGAGGGCGGGGCCAGAAGCCTGGACAACTGAGCGAGCCGAGCCCAGCGCTTGCCCGGCATCCTGGTTGGGGGTCAGCGCTGTGTTGATATTGCCGAGGTCTAAACGGGCTGCTGCGATCGCAATATCTCGCCCAAAGGTGCGAATGGTATCTGCGCTGTCGGTCATCGTAAAAGCCCCGACCCCATCGCCATCCGCATCCGCTGTAATATACACCTCTCCGCTGCCAGGCTGTAAATCCAGGGTCTTATCGACTAAATTCTGAAGGGTAATATGCTGGGTGGCTGCGATCGCAAGATCGGCCTCCCCAGAGAATTGTTCTAACGCGGTTTCAACGAGTGTGATCTCTCCCTGCCCCGGTATCGACGTAGCCAGCCTGGATGGATCAATGATATTTACCTGGCGACCGATGAGGTTTACTTGACGATCTGATGAGGTTAAATTGCCGGGAGCACCATATTGCAAACCGACAGGCGCACTGACGGTTAAAAGAGACAATTGCGGCTGAGTGGCACTAAAAAATACCCCATCCTCAAAATCTATCTGGTTAGCCGTACTGGCTGAAAAAGCCCCCTGCACATCTAATCGGGCATTGGGGCCAAAGAGAATACCGTTGGGGTTAAGCAGAAAAAGATTTGCCTCACCCTCGACACCCAACGTACCCAGGATCTCAGAGCGATTGCCCCCCGTCACCCGACTCAAAATATTCACAATCCCATCTGGGTTCGCAAAATAAACCTGCTGCCCCTCATTCACATTAAACTCAAGGAAGCTATGGAATAAATTACTCCCCTGGCTCACCCCACCCTGGATCAGCGCTCGGGCACCGACAGAGACGACCTGTGAGGGACGACTGCCCCCTAGGGTGGCATCCCCTCGAATTTGGGCAGAGGCCGGGGCCGCCCCCATCATCACCAACCCTATGGCAAGGCTAAGGCCGGCTCTGATAGAACCACACCAAACTTTATTCTGACTAGAATAAATAATAGATAATTGTATGAATAATTCGTTCGCCACAATGTACCTTTAACCGTCAATCACTGAGCGGTAGTTCACCTGCAACCCTTGATTAGAGTGCCCAGGGAAGTCGCCTAATCTAATATTTTTGATATATTTGTCCAATTAATCAAAGTCATCATTTGTATTTGCCTGGTAACAAGCGTTTGGCTAATGGTTGATGTACTTTCCTACGTTTTATTGCCCTATTATATTGTTCGATAGCAACCCTAACATTAAGTCACTCGTTTACTGCTTTCACTAATCCTTACATTTATCGGCATAGTAAAGAAAAGAACGCGCTCACTATGAATAGAAAAGACTACTTTTTATGAGTTTTTATCACCTTTTATCTCCTGCAAACTCGGCCTTTTATATTAGTGATATGCAAGAGATATGGGCGTTCAATTTAAGCCGGGAAACCCAGGTGGTGTAAGCATCCAGGAGTCAGAATTCAGGAGTCAGTGGGGGACTG
>JBCBQD010000214.1:0-10532 GCA_039820425.1 Cyanobacteria bacterium J06635_1 | reverse complement strand
GCCTATAAAATCCTCTAGATGTTGTCTAAACGTAGATGTTGTCTAAACGCCAGGTAGCTCACTGGGAACGATATAGAGGCTAAATCGCCTGTCCCTAAGACCGCTCTGGTGGGGAATTGCGTCCCCCCTCGGGAACAGTAAAATGGAGGAAGCGACAAAAACTCCACAACGACTTAGCATTTAGTGTCAATACATTGTCTAAGCGTCTACCGTCGCTCTCTTTCGACGCTCAATAAATGGGTCACAGCGATATAACCCCCAACCAATGTAGTGCAACGTATATCGTACGCTTATGACTATAAATTGCCTCAGCGATAGCTTTAAATGTATCTACGGAAACAACTCGAAGGCTTTACTTTAATCTCCTTTTAAGGATTGAAACTAGAATCTTTATGATTCGATATATAACTTTGTAAGTGATCGAGATAGGCAGTCGAGCTATATACCTACGTGTTCTGCACTTCAGAAAAAGTTGTTGACGGCTCCCTAACCGCCCTGTTCCAATGTGATGGGTAGATCGAGATTTAAAGATTCGCAGATGATGTTACAAACATTCTCAATATCTTGATCGCGCATTTCAAAAAAAGACGGCAGGTTCAACCCTTGTTGAGAAGCCTGATGGGCAACTGGGGTGCGATGGGAGGTGGCCTCACTGTACATCGGCATGTCGGAGATCGGGTAAAAATAAGGCCGACTTTCAATGCCACGCTCGGCTAACACTTGCATAAACTGATTGCGGGCCGAGGCTGTCCAGCCTTCAACTTCCAGACAAATTTGCCAGAAAACATTATCCGCCCAGCTTGCAGTGCGGTTAAGCTTTAGATTGGAATGCTTTGAGAGATAGGGGGATAGATAATACTGGTATTGCTCAAAGATCGCTTTTTTCTTTTGAATAAAGTCATCAATTCGTTTTAGCTGCGCGAACCCCAGGGCGGCTTGTAAGTTGGTCATGCGATAGTTAAAGCCGATCTCGGTGTGCCAGTATCGTTGGGTCGGACTCATGGCCTGATTGCGCAGGTGCAGCGCTCTTTTGTAGAGATCTTGATTGCTCGTAGTCAGCATGCCCCCTTCCCCACAGGTGACAATTTTGTTGCCAAAAAAGCTAAACACTCCGCAGTCTCCTAAGGCACCCGCTTTCTGGCCCTGGATCATGGCACCGTGGGCTTCGGCTGCATCTTCTATGACCAGAATACCTTGGGGGTCGGCAATTGCCTGGAGGGCTGGAATATTGGCGGGGTGACCGTATAAATGGACAGCAATAATTGCTTTTGTCCTGTTGGTGATGGCCTGCTCAACCTGATTGGCATCAATGCAGAGGGTTTCCGGGTCAATATCCACACAGATGGGCTTTGCGCCGACGTAGGTGACCGCATTGGCGGTGGCCACAAAGGTGAGATTGGGGACAATCACTTCATCGCCGGGTTGAATGCCGTAGCTGGCTAGGGCAAGGTGTAGGGCAGTGGTGCCACTCGACGTTGTCAGGGCATATTGGGTGCCACAGTAGGCGGCAAAGGTCTCTTCAAACCGATCAATATATTCTCCCCGGGAGGAGACCCAGCCAGACTGCATCGCATCGGTCACACAGGCGATCTCTAACGCTGTTATGGAGGGTTGGGATATGGGAATACGATGGGGCATTATTAGTGGCTGCTGAGTTTTATTCATTAAGGGATTCGCAGTTAAATGAAATCTTGCTACCCAGAAATGCCTGCTGCCGCGACACAAGGTCTTGCGCCCTAGCAGAGGTGAGGCGGCTAACCTGCATGGTTCTGGGCGAGGCTGGATGCAAATAGTCTGGCGTTGATGTCTAAATTGTGCTGGCAGTACCAGGCTCTGGCCTGGGTGGCGATGTGCTGACGTTGTTGCTGTGTCCAGGTAGATAGATGGGACCCTGCGATCGCATATTGCTGGTCTACAAAAATGTCATCCGGTTCTGATGGGTTATACGCAGTGCAGATAGGCATCAGTCCGTGGGCGCAAAAGGCGGCAAAGACCGATGATTTACCCAAATCGCCTGGAAATCGAGAATAGTCCATCACCCCCGCCACCGAATCCAAGAGGATAGCGCGGACGGTGTCAGCGGGTTGAAACCCCATCTCCGTTAGGAGAATGGGCTTAAAGATCTCGGGATCTAAGTTTTGTGGGGTGCCAATGTCACAGATCTCTTTGATGCCCAGTGCCTGACAGGTCTTTAACAGGTTCTCAAGGCTATGTTTGTAGACGCGCCTGCGATCAGACCCACCGAAAATCACGACGCGCCGTTGACGGCTATCGAGGGGCAAAATCTCACCCGGCTGAGGTTCGCCAATGGTGGAGAAATCTGGGATACAGGCGATGGGGGTGTCCGTCCACTGGGCGAGTTGGGTCTTGAAGTGATGACTATCGGTCACGACGGTGCTGGCAATCTGGCAAAGCCGACGAGACACCCGACTTTGAATCGGGTTGAGAATTCTGATCTGTTTCCATTTTAAGGTAGGTAGCTCATGGAACATCACCACCAGCGGGATAGATAACTGCTCGACCAGCGTTTTCAAGGCATCCACTAGCCAAAGTGGGGCATCGAGTTTGCCCTGCAAGTAGGGATAGTTGCTGTAGTGCAAAATCATGCCGCTGATGTCGTTAGGCAGCTTCGCAAGCAGCGCGGGAGCTGTGTGATTAAAGACCCTGTAGGTACAAAAGCCATCCACCTTGGATGGGGTCTTGGTGCCGGGGCGAAAGGCCACAAACTCAGTCTCAAGGTTGTGCACTTTAGACAGCTGTTGGGCAAGCAGTCTGGCATAGTCTCCGACCCCATCGCTATAGGGCGGGAGACGCGGCACGATTTGCAAGATTTTAGAAGACTGAGCAGTCATGATAAATAGGGGAGACAGCTAAAGATTCGATGGAAGTCTTGAGAGATGTGCTTTGACCTGCTCGGCCAACAGAGGTCCCGAGTGCTGATTAAACAAATTGCCAAATAACCCTGGCACCCTAACAATGTGAATGTTTTCCTTGGCGACGGCCTGCCATCCCAGCGCTTCGCCATAGTGCCAGTCCACAATTTGGGTATCGGCTCGAAAGAGGCTCAGCGGGCCAGAATAGGGCTGAGGCCAGTAGTGTTCGATGGCCTGTTCGTTGACCTGGTGGGCACGGTCGTAGCGGGATTCGTAAGGTAGCGGGGGGTTGGGTGAAGTCTCGGCCGCTGCGGTTACCGTTGGGTTGGTGGGCGGACGGGTAGAGGCGTTAGACGTTTCAGGCTTGGAACGCTGGAGTCGTTGCCATAGTTTCTTGGGTAGCTGGGTAACCCGGTCCCAGCCACCGTGGTAGTAATAACTCTTGCGCAGCCAAAAGAAGCCCAGCTGGAAGCGATCTTGCAGCTGGGTCAGGGCGGTTTCCGGGAGCACGTTGGTACAGTAGGCATCAACGATAATCAGATCTGCGATCGCATCCCCCACAGCCTGGAGCTGTTGCGCCATCTCGAAGGCAACTGCCCCGCCAAAGCAGTGTCCACCAATCAGGTACGGGCCGGTCGGCTGCACCATGCGCATTTCTTGGATACAGGCGGCTGCCAGCGCCTCAACGGTGGTATAAGCCACGTCGCTGCCGTCCAAGTCGGGGCGCTGGAGAGCATAGAAGGGGCGGTCTACCCCCAGCAGCTGAGAGAATCTGGCCCAGGTCAGGGCATCGGCCGAGCCCCCGTGGAAGAAGAAAGGGTGTCCTGCCCCCCCGGTCTGGATAGGGACCAGGCTACTCCAGGTATTTTGTGGCCGCTGGTCAGATTGCCTTAACAAGGCAGCAAACTGACGCACGTTGGGGGCACGAAACAAAGTCGCCAGGGGCAGGGTGCAATCTAGCTGTTGCTGCATTTGATTGAATAGCTGTACGGCCAACATCGAGTCGCCCCCCAGGTCAAAAAAGCTGGCCTCGGTGCTGAGCGGACGTATCCCCAGGACAGATTCCCAAATTTGGGTGAGCTGGAGCTCCAAGGGAGTCCGAGGCGGTGAGAAGTGATCGTCTAGCTGCTGGCTGAGGTTTACTACAGGGGCAGCAGGCGATGGGATAGCGACTACCGGCTCGGGCTCCGGTAAAATCTGGCGAATCGTCAGCTCTGGTGTGGCAACGATGTTGGTTAGCAGAGTTTTGAATGCTTGGAGTAGGGCCTGTAGGTGCTTGGCATCGTATCCCTGACCCTCGGCAAATAGCATTAGCCGATCACCGGGTTTCACAATAATGGTGAGCCCATAGTTGCTGATAATGCCCGACTGTAGGTTGTCCACATGCAGACTACGATTTGTTTGATCGGCGCGCATGGGATAGTTTTCAATGACCAGCAGGCTATCAAACAAATGCCCCGAACACTCACTCCAGGTTTGAATCTGAGTTGGCGAGGCGTAGGCATAGCGACTGGCAGTGGTTTGGCGAACCTGTAATCCCTGCAACCAGGAGAGCATCGTTTCATCCGGTGAAATCTTAACGCGCACTGGCAAAACATTGATCAACAGTCCAACAATGTCCTCAATCCCGGCTAAATCCGCCTGACGCCCTGAAACCGTCATCCCAAAGAGGACATCAGACTGACCGCTGTAGCGATAGAGCAACAGTGCCCAGACGCCCTGGAGGAAGGTGCTGAGGGTGAGGTGGTGGGAGCGGAGAACGTCCTGGAGGGTAGCCGTTGTTTCGGGGGAAAGGGAGAGGGGGAGAGGGGGAGAGGGGGAGAGGGGGAGAGGGGGTGAAGTTTGCTCCCCTGCTCCCCTGCTCCCCTGCTCCCCTACTTCCCGACTCCCCAATCCAACCGGCAACGGTGTCGGCGCACTGAATCCTTTCAGTTCTTCTTGCCAAAACGCCGCCGCTGCTTCATCCTGTTGCTTGAGCCAGCGGATATAAGTTTGATAGGGGGGGACAGAGGTTGTTGAGAGCGGTTGCCCCTGGCGCAGGGTTTCGTAGGTATCGAGGACCTCGTTAATCACCAAGAAACCGGACCAACCATCTAACATCAGGTGGTGACAGGTCCAGATCAGTTCGTACTTGGTTTCGCTCAATCGGATCAGGGTCAGTCGGGTAATCGGAGCCTGGGTGAAGTCAAAGCCCAGATCGCGGTCGGTGGATAGAAAGTCTGTCAGGGCCTGTTGGGGGGCTTCGTGGTTACGCCAATCGAGCGATTGCCAGGGGATTGAGACCTGGCGAGAGACGACCTGTAGGGGGTGCTTGACAGTCTCCCAGTGGACTGCGGTGCGCAGGGCTGGATGACGGCTGACGACAACCTCCCAGGCTTGTTGTAGCAATGTGGGGTCCAACTCGCCGCGCAGGGTACCTCGCATGTGCAACAGCCCAGCCTGGGTCGAAGCTTGCAGGCTGTGCCACAAAAATGCCTGCTGGAGGGGGGCCAGGGGATAGATAGCTGCAATTGTTTTTGGGTCCATGTCAGCTTTTTGGGTAAGCTGACCGATGAAGTCGTCCAGCTCAGGCTGGCTGAAGTCGGCATCGGGAAAATCAGATGGGGTAAACCCGCCACGGTTGGAGACGGTGCCATCGGAGGCGGTGCAGTGGGTGACGATGGCTTTGAGCGCACTGAGGTAGGTATTAGCGACCCTGGCCATGGTGCCAGAGCGATAGCGTTGGGTGTCGTAGGTCCAGTTGATGTGGAGCTGCCCGTGGGTGCCCCAGGCGTTGATCTCCAGCAGATAGTTGCGCTGATTCCTGGGATCTCTGAGCGTCCCAGTGTCGATGTTTTCAATAACACGGATGCCGCTTGCTGTGTCTGGATCGGCGGGTCTACCGCTCTCTTGTTGCCCTAAATAGTTGAACAGAACTTCGGGCGATGGTATCAGCCGTTTGCGGGTTTTCTCGTCACCCAGATAGCGCAATATGCCATAGCCAATACCCCGATCTGGAATCTGACGCAGCTGTTCTTTAACGGTCTTGAGGGACGCACCAATGTCGTTCCGGTCAGACAGCTGTAGCCTCACCGGGTAGGTCGCGGTAAACCAGCCCACCGTGCGAGACAAATCGACCCCAGGCACAATTTGTTGGCGACCGTGGCCTTCGACTTCGATGCGGATGCTACCGTCCCTGGCTTCTACCCAGTCTAATAGTGTCTGTGCCAGAGCCGTCAGCAGCACGTCGTTGATTTGGGTGTTGTAAACGGCGGGAACCTCATGCAGCAGGGCGTGGGTGTCGGCAGCATCGAGGGCCACGGTGAGGGTGTGTGCAGTGGCTTCGGTAGATGGCTGAACGGTTGGGGTATCTTGCGGCAGGGCAACTGCGGGTGGTTCAACCTGGTCGAACCAAAAATCTGTTTCGGACTGTCGAGTCGGGGCTTGAGCTATCAGGGTCTCAGCCCACGCCTTGAAGGAAGTTGTTTTAGCGGGTAGCTGAGGGGCGCTGTGACTTAACAGGGTGAATAGGTCGCTGCGCAGAATCTGCCAGGAGACGGCATCGACGACCAGGTGATGCAGGCTGAGCAGCAGCCAGTTGGGGCGGTTTTTGCCCAGGGTGAAGTGGACGGCTCGCATCGGGTTACTGTCTGCCAGGTTGAGTCCTGAATGGAGATCGCTGCCATGTTGGGTGACGGCTTGGCTTTGTTCAGACTCACTCAAGTGGGAGAGATCGACTTGAATGACTTGGGGGGAAGTGCTTATATCGGCATTGATCGGGTGCCAGCCGGTTGAGTCCTGGCTGAAGCGCAGTCTAAGGGCATCGTGGTGGGTGTGCAAGGTTGCGATCGCACCCTCAACCACCCCAAAATCCACCTCAGCGGGCAGCTCAACCAGCAGCGCCTGGTGCCAGTGGTGCGGGGCGACCATGCCCTGCTCAAAGAACCAGTGCTGGATGGGGGTGAGTGGCACTGGGCCGGTCACGGCTGTTTGGGTGGCGACAACCTCAGGGGTGAGATTCACCACGCTAGCCAATTCGGCAATGGTCGGCTGCTCAAATAGCTGGTTGGGGGCCAACCGTAGCCCAGCCTCCCGGGCCTGGGAGACAATTTGGATGCTGAGGATAGAATCTCCCCCCAGTTCAAAGAAATTGTCATGGATACCAACAGCGGAGATGCCGAGAACAGTTTGCCAGATTTGGGTCAGTGTCTCTTCCGTAGGCGTGCGAGGTACGGCAGATTGGGCGGAGGTCGCTGATGGCGAGACAGGCCGTGAAGTAGGCAGTGCTTTAGTGTCGATCTTACCGTTGGCGGTGCGGGGCAGAGACGCCAGCGGTACAATCGCTGCCGGAACCATGTAGGCTGGCAATTGAGCTTTGAGCCTTTCCCGCAAGGCTGAGGGGGCAGGTGGGTGCGCATTTGCGTGGGGTACGACATAGGCAACCAGACGCTGGGAAGATGGGGTGGATGGTTGCCCAGTGCCTGCGCCGATTTGTTGAAGCTGTTGCGCTAAGGCTGCCCGCTGGCTATCGGAGAGGGCGGCAACTCGTTGGTGAAAGTTTTTAATCGGTGCCATTATGCAAAGCCTCCCTGCATGGGTCTGAGTTGCCGGTAAAGTTGATAGAGCATCGCTGACAGCGGTTTTGGCATGCGTGTGTAGTAGTTAATAAATCGCTGATTGGTGGGGGTAAATTGCCGTTGGGTGGGTATTTCAATCCTGGCGAGCCGTTCGCTGTCATGGATGCCGATGTAGTCCATGACGCTTGTCATTTCTTGAGGAAAGGCCTCCACCAGATCTTCATAGACAATGTCGTGGTGTTTCAGGTGATTCTCTATGAAGAAATCTCGCCAGGATTGATTGTGTGCTTTGAGGGCTTGATGCCACTCATATATTCTCCATGGTTGGAATTTTAGGGGCTTTGCCTTGACGGGTTTCGTGCCTTTACTGGAAGAATGCTTGAACTTTTCCCACTGGCCAGTTTGGGACGCAATTGCCGCCGACACCGCCTGGGCCACAATATCTCGCCTTTGCAGATAGATAAACTTCAGATCAGGAAAGAGGCTATTCAAGATGTCTAGATCTGACTGATGTTCAAAGCGAGGCGATTGTCGGGCCAGGCGTAAAAAATCAAATAGCTGCCACCAGTGCATTTTGATGCCAAACACCCCGTGCTCAGTCAGGCTCTCTTCAAAAATGGTGTGGCAATATCTCAAAAACCCATCCGGATTGTGGTCCAGGTTGAGTCTTTGGAGGGTGTGGCGATGGAAATACTCTTGGGGTTGGCCGCCGCCGTCTAGCTGCTCCAGGGTTTTGCACAGCAGCGTACTGCCAGAGCGAACGGTAGAACACACAATATAGTTTTTGGGTTGATAGTTTTTAGGTTGATTAGTGTTGGGGGTGTTGTGTTTCGGTTTCATTGGGTGCCCCCTTTCGCATGGGCTGTTTCTATAACCGCCGGGGACATTTTCATGAGGGCTTTTGTTGGCCGCTTCTCAGGACAATTGAGTAAGGCATCGACTATCTGCACCGCACGATTTTCATGGGCATAGCGCTGAAAGCAATCCCGCATTTGGTTAACTCGGGTTTGATAAGACCGATCGGTGAGTAAGGTTTGGATATGGGTGCGTATTTGGGCCGCGCTAGCCTGCACTCGATCGCCCGCAATCCCCAGTCCGTGGTAAACCACCCTGGCCTGGTTGCCGTTTTGATCATCGCGCCCGCGGGAATACACCAACATCGGCACCCCTGTATAGATACACTCTCGGATGGCGCTACTGCCTGCATCGACGACAGCACAATCGGCCTGTTGAAGTATCTGAAGTTGGGGAGCCCAGCCAAAGGCATAAACATTCGGGGGGAGAGGGCCTAATTGCTCAGGGGTAAGCTGCCCCCCCAGCCCCAAAACCAAATCCCATTCAGGACAATTTGCAACGGCCTCCATAATCTTTTTCAGCCGTTGCTGATCCCCTCGCACGAAGGTACTACAGCCACGGTAGATAAGTGTTCTTCCGCTAGAACGACGATTTTCAAAGAGTTTTTCTAAAGTCTTGTAGGTGTTGTGATCCACCTGGGGTTCCTGGCGATCTGCACACACCATCGGACCGACATAGTGCATTAAGGGATGCGGATTATGGGGAAAATCGATCTCCAATGCATTCAGACAGAGAATGGGCAGTGGCCCGTGGGGATAGGGGACTAACCACTGGGTAAAGCCAAACCGGGCTCGGAAGGAATGCCCAATCTGGCGGGCATAGCAGCGCAGCACCGAGATCCGGTCAAGCCCTACCCGCTGAGCGCGATCGCGCTGAAATTCTTTCCATTTTCGCCAGCTATAGCGCAGCCAGGTCCATTGTATGCCGTACCATTGACCGCGCCAGCCCTCACCGGGAATGATATGGGTGTGAATGGGGGGTAAGTTAGGCCTTCGCCAAACCGACAGAAACGTACAAAGTAAGGCTACGGGAAACTGTGCTGTGACGGCTGCCATAATGTGCGGGTGCATCTCGTTATGGATCAGCAACAGATCGGGGGCCAACCCCTGCATGGTTTGCACAAAGTTTTGAACGCCCAGGGCCTCTACTGCTTGCTGTTGTCGCGATCGCAACCGCCGCACCTTTTCCCACCAACCCATAGGCGGCTCATCCAACTGAATGACAGAGGGATCAAGCTGAACATAGGCAATGTCCTGGGCGGTCACCAACGCCTTCAAATCGGCTGGGCTGGCGTAGGTAATCTGATGACCCGCCCGTTCTAGCTGTTTGACCAGCGCCAGACTGGCGTTAAACATACTGGTCAGACCACTGGTGATGCAGACAATGTGAGCCATGTTAGCGACCCTCCTCAATGGCTGTCAGGAGTGCTTCTGACTGCTCAGGTGGCAGGTTTGACAACGCCGCGACTAAACTCTCCACGCTTTCCGAAGCTACCTGTGGCGGTGATTGGGCCACTACGACTGCTTCCTGTATGGTCTTGTGCGATCGCAGTGCATCTTCAATCTCACCCAGTTCAATCCGATAGCCGCGAATTTTGACCTGGCGATCGCTGCGCCCGAGCCATTCTAGGGTGCCATCGGCGCGGTAGCGGGCGAGATCGTGGGTGCGATAGAGGGGTGAGGGTAGAGGGTAGTGAGTAGTGGGTGGTGGGTGGTGGGTAGTGGGTGGTGGTGAGAAGTTTTGAGTTTCGAGTTTTGTAGACGCCTTAGCGGCTTCCCGCCGGGTATTTTGAGTTAGTTCTGACTTCTGGCTTCTAACTCCTGACTCCTGACTCCTGACTCCTGTCTCCTGTCTCCTGTCTCCTGTCTCCAGAAATACTTCTGCCGTCTTCTCCAGTTGATTCAAATACCCCTGCGTAACCCCTTCACCGCCAACATAGATCTCACCAATTGCGCCGATAGGTACGGGTTGGCGTGTCTCATCAAGCAGGTAAATTTGGGCGTTGGGAATGGGGGTGCCGATGGGAACAGGGCCAGGGGGTAACTCGACTGGCACGCCGTAGGCAGTACACCAGACGGTGGCTTCGGTGGGGCCATATTCGTTGTAGAGGGTAGTTTGGGGCAACTTGGCGTGGTGCTGCTGGGCCAGGGTGCGAGGGCAGGCTTCTCCGGCGACGATGACGGTGCGTAGGGTGGTGAGCTGTTGGGGGTCGGCGGAGAAGCCTGCCCTCGCACCCTGGCCCAGCAGC
>JBCBQD010000213.1:0-10536 GCA_039820425.1 Cyanobacteria bacterium J06635_1 | reverse complement strand
CGCCTGGCGCGAAGCAGGTGAAGCGATGGGGTTCTTACAGGTGGTGTCTTCCCCGTTGACCCGAAGTTCGTATCATGCGGAGCAGGTACAGGCATTGATGCAGGCGAACCCGAGGGGAAGGGGGAAAGGGGAAAGGGGAAAGGGAAAAGGGAGGGATTAGTGATGACTCGTGCAATTCCCCGTGCTTTGAGCTTGGCGGCATTTTTGGCGCTGCCAGAGACTGACCCTGCTAGCGAATATATCAATGGTCAGATTTTTCAAAAACCCATGCCTAAACCCGGCACTCACGACTGCAGGGCAAGCTCAGCAGTGTCATCAATGCGCAAGCAGAGCCTCTGAAAGTTGCCTATGCGTTTCCTGAGCTGCGTTGTACATTTGGGGGGCAATCGACTGTGCCCGACATTGCTGTACTGCGCTGGGAGCATATTGAGTTTGACGAAACGGGTGAGCCCGTCGATGATGTCTTAATCGCCCCTGATTGGACGATTGAAATTCTCTCCCCTGACCAAAGAACAAATCGGGTGACTGGCAATATACTGCAGTGTCTAAAAAACGGTTGTCAGCTGGGTTGGCTACTAAATCTTGACGATCGCTCTGTGATTGTTTTCTTACCCAAGCAAGAACCTGATTTTTTGTTTGGAGATGCCTTGCTGCCTACGCTTACAGGCATTGATCTATCACTGTCGGTGGAGCAGGTATTTGGATGGCTCAAAATGGTGTGAGATAAACCCTGACCACCTCCAAACCTGTCGTTTGCCCTACGGGAAAAACTCAAGCTTTCAAACGGGATGCGGTTTAATTACAATTTTCTACTGTGAGTAGATTAGAGCGGGCAGGTTTTGTAGCATAGGTGTCATAGCTCACCCCCCTCCCCTCTAAAAACTGGCCATGACGACCCGAAAAATCCTGATTTTGGCAGTTAACCCCAAGGATACGGCCCGATTGCGCCTGGATGAGGAAATGCGCCAGGTCAAAGAGGCGCTGCAACGCTCAGATAATCGAGATCGCTACGAAGTCGTGTCTGAAACTGCCGTGCGCACCCACGATTTGCGCCGCCATGTGATGCACCATAAGCCGCAAATCATCCACTTCTCAGGCCACGGCACTGGCGATAAAGGGCTCGCCTTTGAAGATAAAAATGGCACCGCGAAGCTGATCAGCACCGCCACCCTGGATCGGTTATTTCGGCTGTGTCGCGGGGTGGAGTGTGTGCTGCTCAACGCCTGTCACTCGGCGGCCCAGATTGAGGCCATTGGGCAGCATGTAGACTATGTGATCGGCATGAACCAGGCGATTGGCGATCGCGCCGCGATCAGCTTTGCCGAAGGCTTTTACGATGGCCTGGGTGATAACCGCAGCTATGACGAAGCGTTTGAGTTTGGCCTGCTGGCGATTGAGTCGGAGGGAATTGCAGAGGCCCAAACGCCGGTTTTAGGGGGAAGGGCAAAGGGGGAAAGGGAAAGGGCAAAGGGGGTAGGGGCTGGCCTTGTGCCTGCCCACCCCGAGGAAACCGCACGGATTTTTATCAGTTACAAGCGAGATTTAGCCCCCGATGAGCCGGTGGCGCTGGCGCTGTATGAGGTCCTTGGACAGCAGCATGAGGTCTTTATCGATCAGACGATGCTGGTGGGCACGCGGTGGGCAGAGCAGATCGAGGCTGAAATTCGACAGGCGGATGCGCTGATTGTGCTGCTCTCAGAGCAGTCGGTGCAAAGTGAAATGGTGCAGCAGGAGATTGCCCTGGCCCACGAGATTGCCGAAGACAATGGCGGCAAACCTCAGATTTTGCCGGTGCGGCTGGCCTATCGGGAGCCGTTTCAGTATCCGCTGGGGGTGTATTTAAACCCGATCAACTGGGCGGTCTGGGATAGTGACGTCGATACCCCCAGTTTGATCGAGGAGCTGACCCAGGCAATGGCCGGGGGCACGTTGTCAGTCAGTACTGAGCAGCAAAAACAGGGGCTGCTGGCCCCCTCGGTTGAGACCCAGGCGTCGATACCTAGACCGCTGCCAGCGGCTCAGCCCACGTCTCTGCGGCCCGCCTCTCTAGAGCTGCCCGAGGGCACGATGGATCTAGAGTCGGCGTTTTATATTGCCCGTCCCTCTGATCAGGTGGCCCTGCAAACGATTCAGCGGCAGGGGGTGACGATCACGATCAAAGGGCCGCGGCAGATGGGCAAAAGCTCGCTGCTCAATCGCACTATGGCAAAGGCCGTTGAGGCAGGTAAACAGGTGGCCTTTCTCGATTTTCAACTGTTTGACCGGGCGGCGTTGCAAGATGCCGATGAGTTTTATCAGCAGTTTTGCTTTTGGCTGACCGACGAACTTGAGCTAGACGATCAGGTAGAAGCCTATTGGCAAAAGCCGTTGGGCAACCCCCAGCGCTGTACCCGCTACGTGGGTCGACACATTCTCAAAACCCTCGATCAGCCCCTGGTGCTGGCGATGGATGAGGTCGAGCGGATTTTTGACACGCCCTTTCGCAATGATTTTTTTAGCATGTTGCGCAGCTGGCACAACCAGCGGGCGACCAAACCGATCTGGAAGCGACTGGATCTCACCCTGGTCACCTCTACTGAGCCCTATCAGCTGATCGCTGACCTCAACCAGTCGCCGTTTAATGTGGGTGAAAACCTGCGATTACAAGACTTTAGCGCCCAACAGGTGCATGATTTAAACCAAACCCACGGCTTGCCGTTGAGTGCCGTCGAAGAACAACGCCTGATGCAGTTGGTCAACGGGCATCCCTATCTGGTGCGCAAGGCGTTGTATTTGGTGGCCAGTGGACGGATGAGCGCCAGTGAGCTGTTTGCCCACGCCCGCGCGGAAAATGGCCCCTTTGGCGATCATCTCAAGTATCACCTGTTTCGGATGTACGACAACAAGGCCCTGGTGAATGGGTTTTTGAGGATCTTGCGAGAGCAGACCTGTGAGGATGAGGTGTTGTATTTTCGGTTGCACGGTGCAGGGTTAGTGTGTCGGGAGGGGCAAAGTGTGTTTCCGAGGTGTCAGTTATATGCAGATTATTTTAAGGAGCATTTGGGGTGACAGGGGAAATGGAGTATAGCCATCATCCCGGCGGCCCCCATCCCCTAACCCCTTCCCCCGAGTTCGAGGGAAGGGGGATCGTAGGGTGGGTTAAGCCGCCGAAAACTGCAACTCTCAACCCTGATTGTCTGACACATCTCGTCGCCTGGCGGTTAAAACCGCGGCGACACATGCAAAATCGGCCTGCGCCGATTGGAGAAACCCTTGATATAACTAGTCCGCGCAGGCGGACTTTGTACAGATCTCGCCTTGGTGAGTCTTTCTGAAAGGCTGAACATAGAAGCGATTGCAACCCTTGATAAAGATTTTGATATCTATCGGCGCTACCGTAAACAGCCATTCAATCGAGTTTTCCGACTGTAAAAAATTATGCCCCCAAACCCCGCATCTCCCAATTCGATCTACACCACTGGCGGCACTGTCCAGGCAGGTGGCGGCATCTATCTCTCACGTCAGGCCGACGATGAGCTGCTACGACTCTGCCGCGAGGGGCAATTTGCCTACGTCCTCACGCCCCGTCAAATGGGCAAATCTAGTCTGATGGTGCAAACCGCGCAGCGACTCGAAGCTGAAAACATCACCTCGGTAATCATCGACCTGACCAAGATTGGCACGGCGGTGACCCCAGAGCAGTGGTACCTGGGGCTGCTCACCGAGATCGATGAGACCCTGATGTTTGATGCCGACATTTTTGATTGGTGGCAGCAGCACGCCCAGTTGGGCGTCACTCAGCGACTGACGAAGTTCTTTGAGGAAGTCTTACTGCAAGAGGTCGAGGGGCAGATTGTGTTGTTTGTCGATGAGATCGACACCACCCTGAGCCTTGAGTTTACTGACGACTTTTTTATCGCCATCCGTTATTTTTATGTGGCCCGGGCGCAAAAGGCTGAGCTGGGGCGGCTGTCGGTGGTGTTGATCGGCGTGGCCAGCCCCGGCGACCTGATCCGCGACCCGCAGCGGACGCCGTTTAATGTGGGCAAGCGGGTCGATCTCACTGACTTTACCCCCACCGAAGCCCAGCCCTTGGCGGCGGGGCTGGCGGCGGATGAGACCCAGGCGCAGGAGATTTTGCAGTGGGTGTTGCAGTGGACCGGGGGGCACCCGTATTTGACTCAGCGGCTGTGTGAAGCGATTGTGGCGGAGCCTCGAGAAAGCTGGAGCGCGGCGGCGGTGCAGCAGCAGGTCGAGAAGTTGTTTTTACCCGGGGGTGTGCGCAATGACAACAATTTGTTGTTTGTGCGAGATATGCTCACCCAGCGAACGCCGAATGAGAATCAGACGGTGTATGACGTATTGACCACATACCGGGAGGTGTGGCGGGATAAACAGCTGGTGCTGGATGAGGAACAGTCGTTGATCAAGTCGCACCTGAAGCTGTCGGGGATTGTGCGACGAGACTATGCGAAAGGGGCGCTGCATGTGAGCAATGCGGTGTATCGGGATGTGTTTGATGAGACCTGGGTGAAGGAACACTTGCCGGTGAACTGGGTCAAGCGCTTACAAAGGGCGCGGGCAGCAATTGCTGCTTTGTTTGCCGTGGCGGTGGTGGCCGTGCCGCTGGGGGTGATTGCCCAGATTCAGCGAGGGGAGGCGGTCAGGCAGAGAAAAGAGGCTGAAAAACAGGAGCAAGCTGCCCTCGTTGCGTTGGCCGAGGCCGAAGCGCAACGTCAGAAGGCACTTGAGGCGGAAGATAATGCTCAAAAGAGTGCTAAGGAAGCCCGTGAAAATGAGCTTTTAGCTGAGGAAAAAGCGCAGGAGGCAGCGGAGCAGACCGAGGTGGCTAAGCGGCAAACTGCTGTAGCCGAAGAACAGCGCTCAGCGGCAGAAAGCGCAACTCAACGGGCAGAAAGGGCTCGTGCAGCAGAGGCAGAGCAACGCATCGCGGCAGAGGCGGCTCGCTCAGCGGAGGCAGAGCAGCGGACACGGGCAGAGGCGCAGACCCGAGAAGCCAATCTTCAGCGGGGGATTGCCCAGGAGCAAACCCGAGAAGCCAAGGTTCAGACTATCCTCGCCCAGGCCAATGCATCTAAAGCATTTTTATTGGCCGAGCAGCCGTTAGAGGCTTTGGTCACAGCCGTCACAGCCTGGCAGCAGGTGATCGAATGGCAATTTGAAACGCGTAAATCAAAGCCAGACCCTGACATTGCCATTCCGGCGCAGGCGGCGCTTATGCAAGGGGCTTATGATAATCAAGCTTTTAATTTTAATAATCCTAAAGCAATCGATGGAATCTATTACCCTCGTCGGGGTTTTCTTGAGAAAAATCAGCTCAAGTCTCATAGCGATATTGTCTGGAGTGTGGCCTTTAGCCCGGATGGCAACACGATTGCCTCGGCCAGTGCTGACCGCACCGTCAAACTCTGGGATCGCGGCCCAGAGAGTCTGGTGGCGTGGAGCTGTGGGTGGCTGCAAGATTATCTGATGCATAACCCCGATGGCAAAAAAGCCGCCGAGGCGGGGGTATGTGAGGGGTATTTGCCCCAAAGACAATCGGAGCGACGCGGGGGGCTGTTGGAGAGGGTTTGGGCGGTTTTTAGAGGGAAAGGGTAATGGGTAATAGGTAATGGGTAATGGGTGGTGGGTGTTGATTATAGATGGGGAAGATAGGGAAGATGAGGAAGGTAAGTAAAAATGTAGGGGCTGGCCTTGTGCCTGCCCTCGGTAGCTGATCGGGGACAGCGATCACCTCGATCAGCCCACCAAATCTAATCGTCTCAGGTTTAGACAATCAGTTCGCCAAATCGCTTGAGGATTTTAACCACCGGGTAAAGGTCATTGCCCCGATTGAGCAATGAAAATATATCAGAGGTGCCATATTGCGGCGATTTATCTGCTTGAGTGCTGTGGGCAACTTTGAGAAATAAAAACTCACTGCCGTTGGTCACCATGCCAAAGACAGGACTTTCTGGGGCTGCCAGCATGTAAGCCAGGGCCTGGGGAATGGCTTTGGTTAACGAAAATTCAGAGTTTTTAGCTTCGATCACCGTCACCCAGAGCTGCTGCTGAATTACCAACACATCGATACTGCCCTGGATCACATCCCCTTCATCTTCGGCAAAAACCTTGATCTCTGTTTCGCCCGTAACTCGATAGGGCGGTGCGTAAAAACCTGCCAGGTCAAGCAGTGGCGACAAAACCACCATTTTGACAATGCTCTCCATCACCGGATATTCCAACAGGTAACGGTAGTTTGCCTTGACGTGATCGAGGCTTTGTAATTGCTCAGGTTCTAGCTTGGGCAGATTTTCCAACCATTCTGGGAAAAAGTTTTCCGCCTCAGTCCACTGCAACCCAAATTTGTCTTTAAGGTCACTTAGCTTTACCTTTCTGGCTGGGATAGATTGGACCATAGAAATGTAAGGATGATGGCGTCTCTGCTTAGCCTTAGGTTAACAGATGGGAAAGGGGAAAGGGGGCGGGTTCTGGAAAGATGTGATGGTTCAAGCCACACCCCAGCTACTAAGTTTTGACAAGTTTATCGAATGGTATCCCGACAAGTCAGCCTGCTGATACGAACTCCGTCGGGGGGTGATTGTTGAGAGGTCAAAACCCAGGGGTAAACATTCAGAAATCGCCGGTTTCCTAACCCTTGAGCTAAGGGTTAGCCGTTCGTCAAGCGCAGCTACCCTACTTTTTATTGTTTGGTAGACGGAGAGTACGAAGTCCAACGATTTCGCGGCAGTGAACAAATCATTAGCTCGGCATTTCCAGATCTGTATTTAACAGCAGCTCTTCAGCGCCCAATCATCGTAGGAACGTCTATCGCCTCACCATCCGCTCACTGTGCCCATGGTGGCCGTTGGTTTTCACATGGGTTGCTTCAATCGGTTCGATCGCATGGAAATGGTTGTAATCGATGATGCGGCGACCGTCTGGAGTGGTGAGCAAAATATCGGAAAACTTGTGTTCCCAAAAAATGTCGTAGTGATTAAACTCTTGACGAGAGTGGATCGTCTGCAACAGGGTTTCGTCTAGCCCGGTCAGGGTGACAATAATCTCAGCATTGTCTCGTCTGAGGGTTTCGGCGGTGTGGCCATAGAGCGGGCTGCTAGGGTTGATGGGGTGCATTGCAGTCCAGGTGAGGCTAAAGACTGGGGTGTGCGATCGCACCAGCTCCAAATCATGAAACCGGCGAATATAGTCCCCTTCTTTGGTCACCTCATCCCGCACCAGCGTCACCCACAGCTGCGCCTCGAGCAGATAGTTGCGGCGCTTGTTAGCCGTGCGAAACATCAGCGTCGGGGTGCCATTAAAGGGGGCCACCACCGCCACATCGCTAAACAAAATCCGGGCAGTGGGCAGCGAAAACCGGGCAAACACCAAACCCGTGGTGGTGGCAATAAAGAACAGGCCAAAAATCGCCTCGATCACCACCAGCCAGTGGGCATAGGTCGTCTCTGGGTACATCGCCCCATAGCCAATCGAGGCCATGGTCTGCACACTAAAGAAAAATAGCTGCTGAATATGACCAGGCTCTACGTTTGCGATCGCGCCTGGGTCCAGGCTATAGGCCAAGGCAAACAGCAGGTTTATCCCCATATAAAATCCGCTGACCAGCAAAATAAAAACAGCCCACGGCATGGTCAGCAAAATATGATAAAGGTCGCCCCAGTAGGAATAATACGGAACCCCAACCCGGTCGACATCAGGATACCGATGCCCTCTGTAGAGCAGCAGCTTTCTCGAAGCTCGACGTATTTGAGGTTTGACCATTCCTTACCTCCCCAGGCAAATTTCAAATTCGTGCGCAAGCACCTACGTACCTGTCCCTACGTCCCTATAAAGAAGGGCTCTCCCCAGACGTCTAGGGCGAGCCGAATCAGATCCAGCACATATTTAGCTGTGACCCATCGCCCCTGGCAACCAGCCCCCCTAACTAGCCCGCCAAATGAACGATATGGCAACCGACTTCCTGTGGTTCAGAATACCGGCTTATAGATAGATGAGTGCGCTCAATCAATCTGAGCGCGCCTGCACGCTCAGATTGATTGAGCATCTGCATAAGCATCTGTATGAGCAATTGTGGGGCTCAGCGCCCCGACCCCTTAAAGATAACAATTCTTTAAAGTTTGTGACAGCCCTTGGGCATTTTCGTCCTTAACCAATCCGTTCAAGCGAAATCCGGGCCGCCTCAGAAACCTGGGGATGACTGTCTTTTTCTAGATAACGCAGGGCAGACTTGCTTTTATCACTGGGCAGGTTGCCTAAAGACTCGGCCAGGCGCTGGCGTACAAGCCAATCATCGGACTGGGCAAAGCGCAGAATGTCATCAATGGCGGTGAGGTCACCGATTTCGCCAAAGGCTGCGATCGCAGCCTGCTGGATCACCACTTCTTCGCTATTCAACGCCTGGATCAGGGCATCATGGGCACGGGCATCTTTGAGATTGCCGAGGGCCACTGCGGCACTAAAGCGCACTAACCAATCGGTATCTTCATAAAACGCACGTACCAGCGGCTCAAAAGCCCGTGGGTCCTCCAGATACCCCAGGGCTCCGGCGGCGTCAGCGCGAAGTCCGTAGTCTGGATCGGTTGTCAGAACCTTGATTAAAATGGGATAGCAATCCTCAGTTTGCTTGACCCCCAGGGCAAAAATCGCCATGGAGCGGACCTGCAAGTTAGGATCATCCAGCACCAGCTTGATCAACGGCACAGCAGACGATGCAGCCACATCCCGCAGGGACGCCAGGGCAATTTTCTTATCCTTAACATCACCTGTCTTGAGCTGATTGGCCAGGATCTCTAGGTTTGGCTGCGCCATTGGGTCTCCGGGGAAACGAGTCTCTCTCAAATTATAAGTTTCTTGATTGCCCTATTCACGTACCCGCCTTCTGACATAACCGCTCCCCATTGAGGGGGAGAGCATCCCTTCCCGGACCATCACTTTTTGATCATCGATTTTTTAAGTACATTCGGAATTCCGTACATTCCCAATGAAGAAACAAACAGGACACAGCAAACATCAATCAGAGGCAACATAATCATGGCTTATAGTGGTGGCAAAATCAGCGGTCAAGGCAAGCGAGCCAAGCGCCGCAACCGTCGTCGGCCTACCTATACCCCCAGCCCTAACGGCAAGCCCGCAACCCCAGCGTCTGGCGGTGGGCGTTAAAATTTTCTTTTTTGTTAACAGGAAACGATTGGTAGCCTTGCTATAGATAGAGACATAAACCGCTGCGTTCGAAGGTGGATTATGTCAAACGCGACTGTATTAAAGTTCATGCAGCAGACTGCTGCAGATGATATCCTGCGACAGCAATTAGAAGCGCTGCTCGGGGTCGGTGATGGGGATATCAGCTCATCCGCCGAGCTCGATGCAGATGAGTCAGCAGCCCTCAGCGAAAGAGCCCCCAATGTGGTGGAGTTCGCCGCTCAAAAAGGATTCCAGTTCTCGCCTGATGAGTTGCTGAGCGTAGTCAATGCGTTTCAGCAATATCAAAAGGGCGAGCTTTCGGATAGCGAATTTGCCCGTCAGGTTGGCCTGGCAGCAGGGACCCAGCTAAAGGCTCCCACCCAGGGAGTCTTTAAGCGCATGAGCGGCTATCTTTGCAAGACCTATCTGGGGGTTGAGCTAAAAGCTTAGGCATCGGGGTGCGTTTTGAGGCTTAAGTTGAATGGCTCATTCATTTGGGTTGGACAGCTCATTCAAAGTTCCTCGTGAGCAGCGGCTCCATCGTTGACAAAATTGAGTGCCTAGAGATTGCTTGTTTTTAAAGGTTTCGTGACATTGACCCAGTCAGGGCACAGAAATTAGCTTTGACTGGGTTGATCCCCGTGTTCTGATTTGTAAAGTTTTGCGTCAAAGTTCAAAGACTCTTGGGAAAGTATGAAGTCTCCAAGGGGGATCATAGGCTTCGGTTACAGTAGGCAGTGGAGATGTAGCCCCGGTCAGTCAAACGCTTGAGGTAAGCGCCTGACACTAGCTCAAGGGAAGGAGAGCTTTAGGGAAAGCACCGGGCCAACCGTCACTAAACACTAGATCGCTTCGCTCAGTTGAGTCTTTTACGGAATTTTTTAAGCACAATCTATGTCCGATCCCCGATCAATCTCGGTTTCAACGCCGACATTTGAGCCCTTACCCAGTGCTCAAACTGTATCAACGGGTGTTTTTGTTTGCATCCACGGCCATTTTTACCAGCCCCCCCGAGAAAACCCCTATCTAGAATCCGTCGAGCGGCAGCCCAGTGCAGCCCCTTTCCATGATTGGAATGAGCGGATTTTGTATGAATGCTATCGCCCCAACGCCTTTGCCCGCATTCTCAACGAGCAGGGAGAGGTGCTTCATATTGTCAATAACTACGAGTATCTCAGCTTTAATATTGGTCCCACCTTGATGAGCTGGCTCGAGCGCCACGATATCGAGACCTATCATCGCATCTTAGAGGCCGACCGCAAGAGCTGCGATCGCAACAACGGCCACGGTAACGCCATCGCCCAGGTCTATAATCACATCATCATGCCCCTGGCAAATGAGCGGGACAAAGTCACC
>JBCBQD010000212.1:0-10543 GCA_039820425.1 Cyanobacteria bacterium J06635_1 | reverse complement strand
AGTATTTAGGGGCACGGGTGATTCCTGTGTTTGCAGGCGGGCTCGATTTTTCTAAGCCGGTCGAAGAATACTTTTATGATCCGCTCAATCCGGAAACGCCACTCGTCGATTCGGTCGTGTCACTTACTGGATTTGCGCTGGTGGGCGGCCCTGCTCGTCAAGATCACCCCAAGGCCATCGAGTCGCTCAAAAAGCTCAATCGACCCTACATGGTCTCGCTACCCCTGGTTTTCCAAACCACCGAAGAATGGGAAGGCAGCGATCTGGGGCTGCATCCTATCCAGGTTGCCCTGCAAATGGCGATCCCCGAGTTAGATGGAGCCATCGAGCCGATTGTGGTCTCGGGTCGAGATGGCATGACCGGGCGCGCCATTACCTTACAAGATCGCGTCCAGGCGGTGGCCCAGCGTTCAGTCAAGTGGGCGCGCCTGCGGCGGTTGCCCCGCATCGACAAACGGTTGGCGATTACGGTTTTTAGCTTCCCCCCTGATAAAGGCAATGTGGGGACGGCGGCCTACCTCGATGTGTTTGGCTCGATCTACAAAGTGATGGAGCAAATGGCCGCCGAGGGTTACCACGTTGAGAACCTGCCCGAGTCGCCCGAAGCCCTCATGCTGGAGGTGATCCACGATGCCCAGGCCCAGTACAACAGCCCAGAACTCAACATCGCCCACCGCATGTCGGTTCAAGAATATGAGGCATTAACCCCCTACTCCACTCGACTTGAGGAAAACTGGGGGCCGCCGCCGGGGCACCTCAACACCGACGGGCAAAATCTGCTGGTCTATGGCAAAGCCTTTGGCAATATCTTCATCGGGGTGCAGCCCACCTTTGGTTACGAGGGCGACCCGATGCGGCTGCTGTTCTCCCGGTCGGCCAGCCCCCACCATGGGTTTGCCGCTTACTACACCTACCTGGAGAAACTCTGGAAAGCCGATGCGGTGCTGCACTTTGGCACCCACGGATCGTTGGAGTTTATGCCCGGCAAGCAGATGGGCATGTCGGCCCAGTGCTACCCCGATAACCTGATTGGGACAATCCCTAACCTCTACTACTACGCCGCCAATAACCCCTCTGAGGCCACTATCGCCAAGCGTCGTGGCTATGCAGAGACCATCAGCTATCTGACCCCACCCGCTGAGAACGCCGGCCTTTACAAAGGGCTCAAGGAGCTGAGCGAGCTGATCGGGTCTTACCAAACCCTGAAAGATAGCGGTCGCGGGGTGCCCATCGTCAATGCCATTATCGAAATGGCCCGCCAGGTTAACCTCGACAAAGACATTACCCTGCCCGAGCAAGATGCCAACGAGCTGTCGGCTGAGGCGCGCGACAATCTGGTGGGTAAGGTTTACATCAAACTGATGGAGATTGAGTCGCGGCTGCTACCCTGTGGCCTGCATGTGATTGGTAAGCCCCCCACCGCCGAGGAGGCCATTGCCACCCTGGTCAACATTGCCGGCTTGGACCGCGAAGAAGAGGGCATCATGAGCCTGCAGCGGATCATCGCAGAGAGCCTCGGGGGTGACATTGATGAAATCTATAGCAACAGCGATCGCGGTGTCCTATATGACGTACAGCTGCTCTACGATATCAACAATGGAGTTCGAGAAGCCGTCGCCGCCATGGTCAGCAGTCAGGTTGACGAGGAGGGGCGAGTCTCTCTCAAGTCGATGCTCAACGTCTTCAATTTTGGACGTCAGCAGGAACCTTGGGTTGCGGCCCTACACCAGGCTGGCTATCCCTCCGTCAACGAAGATGCGCTTAGGCCACTGTTCGAATTCCTGCAGTTTTGCCTCAAGCAGGTGGTGGCCGATAACGAGCTATCCGCCCTGCTCACTGCCCTTGACGGTGAGTATGTCTTGCCTGGCCCCGGCGGCGACCCGATTCGTAATCCGGATGTGCTGCCGACGGGCAAAAATATCCACGCCCTCGATCCGCAGTCGATCCCGACTACGGCGGCGGTGCAGTCGGCCAAAATTGTGGTCGATCGCCTGTTAGAACGGCAGCGGTTAGACAACGGCGGTGATTGGCCCGAAACTATCGCCGCCGTTCTCTGGGGGACTGACAACATCAAAACCTACGGTGAATCCCTGGCTCAGATCCTGTGGTTTGTGGGGGCCAAGCCGGTCCCCGATGCTCTGGGTCGGGTGAATAAGCTAGAGCTGCTGCCATTGGAGGAACTGGGTCGCCCCCGCATCGACGTGGTGATTAACTGCTCCGGGGTTTTCCGGGATCTTTTTGTCAACCAGATGGCGCTGCTTGACCGGGCGGTCAAAATGGCGGCTGAGGCAGACGAGCCCCTGGAGATGAACTTCGTCCGCAAACACGCCCTGACCCAGGCTGAGGAAATGGGTGTTTCCCTGCGGGATGCAGCTACGCGGGTTTTCTCAAATGCGTCGGGGTCCTACGCGTCTAATGTCAACCTGGCAGTTGAAAACAGCAGTTGGGAAGAGGAGTCAGAGCTGCAAGAGATGTACCTTAAGCGTAAATCCTTTGCCTTTAACTCAGACAACCCCGGCATGATGGATCAATCCCGCGAAGTGTTTGAGGCGTCGCTCAAGACCGCTGAAGTCACCTTCCAAAATCTTGATTCATCGGAGATTTCGCTCACGGATGTATCCCACTACTTTGACTCTGACCCGACTAAAGTTGTGGCTAACCTGCGTGACGATGGCAAAAAACCGGCCTCGTTTGTGGCTGACACCACCACTGCCAATGCCCAGGTTCGTACCCTCTCTGAGACTGTCCGCCTGGATGCCCGGACTAAGATGCTCAACCCA
This sequence comes from Cyanobacteria bacterium J06635_1, assembly GCA_039820425.1. Classification (GTDB taxonomy): domain Bacteria; phylum Cyanobacteriota; class Cyanobacteriia; order Phormidesmidales; family Phormidesmidaceae; genus SIO4C1. Next base: position 7,763 of record JBCBQD010000212.1, on the reverse strand, counting down.
AAATGGTATGAGGGGATGCTCTCCCACGGTTATGAAGGTGTTCGGGAACTCTCAAAACGGTTGGTCAACACCATGGGCTGGTCAGCCACTGCCGATGCCGTGGACAATTGGGTCTACGAAGACACCAACACCACCTTCATCCAGGATGAGGACATGTGTAAGCGACTCATGGACTTGAATCCCAATTCCTTTCGCCGGATGGTGACCACCCTACTGGAGGTCAACGGTCGCGGCTACTGGGAAACCAGTGATGAAAACATCGAACGGTTGCAGGAACTCTACGAAGAGGTCGAGAACCGCATCGAAGGGGTGGAATAAATAAACAGAAGGGCCGCTGCTAACTGGCGGCCCTTTTGTTTATTTTGTGTTGCCTCTACTGGCCTATCACTGGGCTTCAGCAACGGCCTGGGCGTTAATATCGCCAGGGGGCTCAAACTTGTAACCAACGCCCCGAACGGTCTGAATCAGCGCCGGTTGAGCGGTATCAATTTCAATTTTCTTTCTGATTTGACCGATATGGACATCCACGACCCGCTGGTCGCCGACGTACTCGTAGTCCCAAACCTTTTGGATGAGCTCGGTCCGCCGCCAAACCCGGCCCGGATGGCTGGCTAAAAAGTGTAGCAAATCAAACTCGAGCGCCGTCAGGGGCACCAGATCGTTTTCTAATGTCACTTCTCGACGGATGGGGTCAATGGCCAGTTTATTGAAGGTTAGACATTGCTGCTCAGCAGCGGTGACCGGGCGTTGACGTTTGAGGATGGCCCCGACTCGAACTTCTAACTCGCCTAAGCTAAACGGCTTGGTAATGTAGTCATCCGCCCCTTGGTTAAAGCCTTTAATTTTGTCAGCCTCATCGGTACGGCTGGTCAGCATCAGGACAAATACCCCTGTCCGTGACTGCATCTCTTTACAGAGGTCATAGCCGTTAGCGTCCGGCAAATTGACATCTAGCACGACCAGATCGGGATTGAACTGCTCAAAGACTGCTAACGCACTTTTGCCGTCTTCCGCTGACTCCATCTGGTAGGACTGCTTAGCCAAAAACCGATGGATTAAATTGCGAATAGCCGGATCGTCGTCAACAACCAGGATTTTGGCAGAGGCCATAGTCATAATCCTTGAATCGATAAACGTTAACTTAACTGGGTAATAGACCTTAAACCGCATCCAAGCCTACAGGTTGCCCTCAGTATAAAACTTGAGTTTTTAAGCTGGATACGGTGTGACAACCTTACGGATAACTAAGTATTGGCCCCACCCAGACCCACAGGCTATCTGTTGGTCAAAGCTCAAAGCTGCAAATTGGATGTGGTTTGTAGGCTGCCCTAGGAAGTCCCTATAAAGACTTATATTCATAAGATTTCACGAACTTCAGAGAAAATTTTCATAATGCATGCACACTATGCTAGTCAAAGTTTCATCTAATGCGACTTTCTGCCCCCATCAAATCAAGACTTTAGACTCAAGGTTGAGCATCGTGGTACTAGCAGTCGTGATCAACCGTAGGGTTATCCGTTTCTACTATACGCAGACTTTATAGATTAAGCTATAACTCGCAATCCTCAGTAAAATTCTCTGATTATTTGTTTCACTTTATTTTCCTTTAGCCCACTCCCTAGTTACACTGATGGCTAGGGTTATATATAGTGACTCCCGTCATGAGTATTCCCACTCTCTTCATTAAATTTTCTAACTCAGTCATGGAGTCGACGTTAATGCCTCGGGAGGTTCTCGGATGAGCAATCAGAACGCATATGAAACGCTGGGCCTAGACGAAGCCTCCTCTTTTGAAGAGGTGCAAGCGGCCCGGCAGCGTCTGGTCAAAGAATGCGAGGACAACCCTCAGCGTAAGGAGGCTGTCGAAGCGGCCTATGACTCTATTTTGATGGAGCGCCTGCGAATGCGTCAGGAGGGCAAAATCAAGGTGCCGGATCGGATTCGCTATGCCGAAAAACAGGCGGAAAAGGTGGCCGCGGCAAAGGCCGCGGCGACGTCATCGAAGAGTAGTCCGCCCACCTGGCTTCAGGATTGGTTAGATACCCCTGGCCGCAATGACATCCTATGGCCGTCGGCAATTTATCTGTCGCTCGCTGTTTTGAGTTGGTTTACGGCCACAGCAGAGGGCACCGGGGCCTCGGTTATGTTGGGGTTTGGGGTGGCTTTGTGTGCCTATTTCCTCAACCGAAAAGAGCATAAGTTTTGGCGCTCGATCTTGCTGGCGGCGGGTGCTTTGCTCCTGGGGCTGCTGTTGGGCTTCGCTTTTCTGGCATTGCTCAAGGGCCAGGGTGTCGCGGTGGCCGAGGCTCAGGTGAGTGCGATCGCAGCCATCATTGCTTTTATATTTATGTGGTTTGCCAGTAGCTTTTTGCGGTAACTGGCCTGCGTGAATCGGGTGGTGTGAACTGGGCACATCTAACTGGGGACATCTACCCAGCTACCCTGCTGGTGGGACTGGTGGGTCAGATCCATCATCAGCTGAGAATAAACCCCTTCAGCCAGAGCGGGCGGAGACATCTGTCCCCCATCTATGCAATTAACCCAGTGATTGACGATTCGGATGAAGGGAGCCAGCCGTCCGTCGTCATAGACCTTGGGAAACGCTAACCGGTCTGGGATCGCTAACTCAGTCAGGGGAGCCCCCAACTGGGAGCCATAAAGCTTAAACCCATGGACGTAGTCTTTGGGGTTATCGCTGCCCAGTACCAGGGTGCCGTGTTCACCGTATACCTCAATCCAGTGACCTCGCCCTGCGTAGGTTACAGAGCTTAAGGCAACCTGGCAGGGGGTGCCGTCGGCCATCTCTAGCATCAGCGTACAGGTATCGTCAGCATCCGCTGGCTTGAGCGCGCCGCTGGGGGCAGGGCGTTGGGTGATTGACGTGCTGAGCTGGGCACAGAGTCGCTGTACCGGACCAAACAGCCAGGCAATGTAGTCAAAGGCATGGGAGCCAATCGCCCCCAGGGCACCGCCACCTTTGCTTTTTTGGGCATACCAGTTCCAGCCGCGTTCGGGGTTGGCCCGGCTAGAGGCCAGCCAGTCAATCTTAATCAGTCGCTTCGATCCCACATAGCCCTCTGCCAGTAGCTCGGCAAATCGTTGCCAGGCAGGCACAAACCGAAATTCAAAATCCATCACCGCTGCTACTTTCTGCGTTTCAGCCAGGGTGAGTAATGCCTTGGCTTCTTCCACATTCAAAGTCGTGGGTTTCTCAAGCAGCAGATGCTTGCCTGCCTTGAGGACGGTAGTAGCCATTTCATAGTGCAAAAACGGCGGTGTGGAGATACTGACCGCCTGCACCTCGGGCAATGCCACCACCTCATCTACGGTGGTGCAAGCCTGGGGGATGTTGTGCTGCTGGGCAATTGCCTGGGCCTGGGTGCGATCGCGATGGTACACCGCCACCACCTCAGTGCGATGGTGGGCCTGCAACCCAGGGATATGGATTTTTTGCCCAAAGCCCGTACCGACTACAGCCACGCCGATTACACCGTCTGTCATGATCTTTCGTAAATTAAGGTTCACCTGGTTTTTAGCGTACAGGAATAGGTGGTGAGTAGTGGGTAATGGGTAAAAATCACCTGCTCCCTCACCTCCATAGGCTTCGAGTCTTCCCCCTCCGCGTCTCTACCGTCTCCGCATCTCCCCGATCTCCCCGATCTCCCCCATCTCCGCCTCTCCGCGTCTCCCCATCTCCCCCATCTCCCCCATCTCCCTCCACCCTCCGCCCAATTCCCTCCACTCCAAGATCTGCCCGATTGGCCGACACGCCGCTTGAAACAATTCGTTAAGCTGATCCTAAAGGACTCGCTATTTCAGCTGTCTTTCTTTGTTTTGGCAGATCAACCATGCAACTACCTTTGGTCGGCAAAGTTAAGCGGCCACTGCCCTGGCTGTTGGGGCTTTCGCTTTTGATTTTATTGAGTTTGGGTGCGATCGCATATCTTGTGGTGCGCACCCGACTGCCTCAATATGACGTGGGGGAGCTGACAGTTTCTGTAGAAGCGGAGGCCGTGACCGTGCGCATCCGCGCCAGTGGTGTGGTCGAGCCTATTCGTACCGTTAACCTGAGTCCTAAAGCCTCGGGGATCGTCGAAGCGCTGCTGATCGACCAGGGAGACACCGTCACAGTGGGACAGGTGATCGCCCGGATGGAAAACCGAGAGTTGGCAGCCCAAATGCGCCAGAATCAAGCAAATTTGGCTGAGCTAGAAGCCCAGCTCGTGGACCTGCGCCAGGGATCGGATCGGACGCAAATCCTGCAGGCTGAGGCTAATCTGGATGCGGTCGAAACCCAGGTACGGGAGGCAGAAGCTCGCCTGGACCTGGCTAGAGCCGATTTTGAGCGCAACCGTAGTTTATACAACGATGGGGCGATCTCCCGCAGCGAACTTGATCGCGCTGACAGTGAGCTGCGCGGTGCCCAGGCAGCCCTTGACCAGTTCGACTATCGGGTCGAAGAAGCCCGCCAGCGGCTAATTGATGTGGAGGATGATCCCGATCCTGAAGAGATTGCCCAGGCCGAAGCCCGAGTAGCGCGCGCCCAGGCACAGCTAGAGGCCATCCAGACCCAGCTCGACGACACCATCATCCGCGCCCCCTTTGCCGGCATCATCACCCAAAAATTTGCCACCGAGGGGGCCTTCGTCACCCCAACCACCTCTGCCTCAACGGCGACCTCGGCGACCTCCACCGCCATCGTAGCCCTGGCAGACGGTTTAGAGATGGTGGCTGAGGTTCCCGAAGCCGACATCGGCCAGATTGAAGTGGGCCAGACCGTGGAAATTCGGGCAGATGCCTTTCCAGAAAAGACGTTTGAGGGCGAGGTCCGGTTGATTGCACCCGAAGCGGTCGAAGAACAAAATGTCACCCTCTTTCAAGTGCGGGTGACCCTCAAGACAGGAGAAGAGCAGCTACGCTCAAATATGAATGTGGATGTGGCCTTTCTGGGCAATCAACTCAGAGATGCGTTGGTCATTCCCACCGTGGCAGTGGTTACCCAGGGGGGGGAGACGGGGGTGCTGATTCCGGGAGAAAGAAATCGCATCCAGTTTCGCCCCGTCACCCTGGGGCCCCAGGTTGGAGATCAGATTCAGATTTTGGATGGTGTGGAAGAAGCGGATCGTATCTTTTTAGAATTGCCGCCAGGTCAGCGGCTGGAAAATCTGCGCTTTGGCCGAGAGGGAGAGCGGCGGAACAATTAAAGCGCCCTCAGTGATGGAGCTTGTACCTGAAAAGAGTCCTGAATAGCAGCGGCATGATCTTCCTGAGGGACGATGAGTGCTTAAACGCCCTCATAGCAATCTTTCTATATACTGAATACTTATGCGTAATGGATAGCTCCCAGGGTGGGATAAAGTAGTGGCTTTCGTACTGAGTACTGGATTAAATTTCCGCAGATCGCCCTGAGAACTCCTAACTCCTAACTCCTAATGAAATCTAGTCGTCAACTCCGTGCCAAGCTGCCTGCCCCGGTCCGTTCCCTTGCAGATTTTGCCTATAACTATTGGTGGAGTTGGACACCAGATCGCGTTTCGCTATTTAGCACGATTGATCCAGGGCTGTGGCAAGTCTGCCAGCATAACCCCGTCAAGCTATTAGAATCAGCCACCCAAGAGCGGCTGTGGCAACTGGCCGAGGACCCTACCTATCTAAAGCGGCTACAGCGTCTGTCAGAACAGTTTCATACCTACCGACAGCGCGACCACGACTGGATAAAAAAATCGGCCCCTCACATTACCGCTGAGCACCCCGTCGCTTATTTCTGCATTGAGTTTGGTATCCACGAGTCGCTGGCCTCCTACTGTGGTGGGCTCGGGGTACTAGCAGGGGATCACCTCAAGTCGGCTTCTGATCTCGGGGTGCCTATGGTGGGGATTGGGTTGCTTTATCGACAGGGTTATTTTAAGCAGCGGTTTAACCGCAGTGGCTGGCAAGAAGCTAACTACGCGGATCATGACTTTGAGATGCTCCCGATTGAGCAGGTCTGCAACGAATATGGACAACCCCTCACGATTAAAGTGTCTATTCATCAGCGGACGGTCAAAGCCCATATTTGGCAGGTGCGGATTGGCCGCAGCAATCTTTATTTGCTAGATACGGATCGGGTTGACAATACGGCGGCTGATCGACAAATTACCCAGCGACTATACGGCGGCGACCCGGCCACCCAGATTGCCCAGGAGATTGTGCTGGGCATTGGCGGCGTAAGAGTCCTGCAGGCTCTGGGAATTGAGCCTTCGGTCTACCATCTCAATGAAGTCCATGCTGGGTTTGCCTTGTTAGAGCTAGCCCTGCAAGAGATTGAGCAAACCGATCAAACCCCAGAAGAAGTGGTGGCGACCGTCCGAGATCGCGCTATCTTTACTACCCATACCCCGGTCCCGGTGGGTCATGTTTTCTCAACGGACATGATCGAAGCCTATTTTGCTGATTATTGGCCCCAGCTTGGGATCTCTAAGGAAGATTTTTTGGCACTGGGGGCAAAGGGTGAAGGCGGCACCAGTTTTAGCATGACGGCCCTGGCCCTGCGAATGACGCGGCAGGCCAATGGCGTTAGCCGTCGCCACGGTGAGGTGTCTCGTCAGATATGGCAAGAACTCTACCCAGATAAAACGGTGGCGAATGTGCCGATTACCCACATCACCAATGGCATCCATTCGCCCAGTTGGGTGGCCCCGCTCATGGCCGATCTCTATAACGACTATTTAGGCACAGACTGGGTGACCCAACTCAGTGAGCCAGAAACCTGGAGCAAAATTGAGACGATTCCAGATGAGGTGCTGTGGCGACGGCATCAGATTCTAAAGGCAAGACTGATTGCCTATGCGCGAGATCGGGAGCGCCAGAGCCGCATTGCCCGCCAAGAAGCCTCGGATGATATTAATGCGGTTAATCAGCTGTTGGATCCCAAGGTACTGACCCTGGGGTTTGCCCGGCGGTTTAGTGCCTATAAACGCAACACCCTGCTTTTCAAAGACCTCGACCGGGCCAGTCGTATTTTCTCAAACCCTAAACGCCCCATACAGATTATCTTTGCGGGCAAAGCCCACCCGGCTGATAAAGAAGGCAAGCGGATTATTCAACGGCTGATGGAGTGGAGTCGCCACCCCAATCTGCGCGATCGCATTGCCTTTATCGAAGATTACGATATGTATACGGCTAAGCTACTGGTGCAGGGGGTCGATCTCTGGCTCAACACCCCCCGTCGCCCCCTCGAAGCCTCGGGCACCAGTGGTCAAAAGGTTGCTCTCAACGGAGGTATTAACTTTAGCGTCCTCGACGGGTGGTGGTGTGAAGCCTTTCAAAGCGATCTCAATGGCTGGGCCATCGGCAAAGACACCGACACCCGTGACCAGGAGGTGCAAAATATCATCGATTCAGAGTCTATCTATGCCCAACTCGAACGGGAGATTGTAAGACTTTACTATGATTGCGATCGCGCTGGCATCCCCCGCAAATGGGTAAAGCGTATGAAAGCCTCGATTCGAACGATAGCGCCCCATTTCAACACCGATCGCATGGTCACCGAATACGTGACTAAACTATATGCTCGATGACGCTATAAAACCACATAGGTGCGTTTCACCATATCCCCACTATCTACCAGAACCTGACTACATAGAACGTACCCTACGACTCCTACGGCTCCCCCTGCCTCCCCCTCTCCCTCTGGGGGCCGGCGCCGGTGCCCGGTGCCGGATGGGTGGCCCCGGGGGAGGGGGTGTTTGGGGTGGGCCCCGCCAGGGGGCGCGGGGCGGGCC
>JBCBQD010000211.1:0-10600 GCA_039820425.1 Cyanobacteria bacterium J06635_1 | reverse complement strand
CCTTGAAATCGCTAGCGAATCCTGATAGCTAAATCCCAGTGTTAGATTATGAAAGTAGCTAGCTTGAAGATTCCCACACTGGGGTAATAGCTATGTTCGAAATTCATCGATCATGGTGACCAATTTATAGACTCCATCTTCGAATAGCTGGGTGGTTCTGACCCGGTGATTGTCATCGACCAGGGTGATGATTTCATTGTAATAGGTCTTAATGGTTTGCAGGGTACGGCTACCTCGATACACGATCAGGTCGTCTGTCACGGCCCAGGCAACCCCTGAAAATGCAGTCGCTTTCTCACCACCGAGGGTATACACCTCGTCGGTTAAAGGAAAGGCCAGGGTGCCGTCTAAAAAATTGCCGTAATAGCTGGCGGTGACTTCTCGAGGGGTCCCGATGCGGACGGTATTGGTCTGCACGTAGCTAGCATCTGTCACCTCAATCTTGACCCGCACCAGATGTTCGTCAACCTGCTTGCCCGTTTTGTCAATGCGGCGGGCAGTGCCCTCCCAGGTGCCACAATTGCGTAAAAAAGCCAGGGGCACTCGGAACTCATCGTAAGTGACCGTGGGTAGGGCGATTTTTGATTTCTCGGACGACATAAAGCTATCAAACAGTAGAGTATGGCTTGAATGATAGCGGATGGATTTTAGGGTCGAGTTTCATGATGCACAGAATTTGTCCCCCGGATATCTCCCCTAGGGAAGGAGATCTATTGGGGAATTTGGATGTGCATTTCTTCTCTCTAAGCCGCCTTTTTGCGAAGACGGCCAGTCTTCATGCTGATTTCTCGGCTGGAACGCTGATACTCATGGACAATGGGCAGGCGCTCAGCCTCAAATGCACTGAGCATTTGCTCAACGGAGCCCCCTACGGATAGGTGGCTAGATAGAGCCAGAGCATCTTCTAACCCAGCGGTCATGCCCCGAGCCCGAGTGGGGCTTTTGGCATGGGCGGCGTCGCCGATTAGGATCACGCGACCCTTACGGAGGGTTGGCAGGGTATCAATGTCATAGGAGAAGCGGCATTTGATGTCCTCAGGGGGCGTAGACTCGATGACCCGCCGGGCCACATCGGGCAGCTTTAATAGCTCTTGGGTGGGCATAGACACATCATTGGGGCGACCTTTACCGACTTCATCGGGCTCCTGATCTTTTTCAATAAAGAAACCCCAATGGGTTTGGCCAAAGCCAATATCAAAGAAGTTTGCATAAATGCCCTGGGTGCGAATATAAACCTTGAAATTACCATCAACGCAAAACTCGTTATCTGGGACGATGCCTCGCCATACGATATCGCCTAGATAGTTAGGCTTAACACCTGCATTAACGTAGTCTCGCACGGTGGAAAAAATGCCGTCGGCCCCCACCAGGACATCGCCCTGCCAGGTGCTGCCATCGCCAAGGTGAGCGGTGACGTGCTCATCAGTTTGCTCGACGGATTGCAGCTTTGCGTTGGTTCGCAGACAGTCTTGGGGCAAATAATCAAGCAAGACATCAAGGATGGCTCCCCGGTGAATCAACATACCGGTAAGTTCATTATTATCTTCGTAGCTAGCGATGTGAACGTTGACCACCTTGTCTTTCATGCTACGAAATTCAAAGGATTTTGCCGGGGCACCGGCCCTCATCAGGGCATCACAGGCTTTGGGGTTACCCGCAAATAAAGCCTGCATCCCCGCAGAGACCAGCATGATGCCGCAGCCTTCAGCCTTGGGCTGGTCAGATTGCTCAAACAAAGTCACATCATGGCCCTGTCGCTTTAGCAAACTGGCTAGATAAATACCCGAAGTCCCCGCCCCCACAATGCCAATGCGCAGCGCTTTGGGCACAGTACCCTGAGTCCGATGAGTAGCAAGCAGATGAGTGGTCATAGCGCGGCTCCCTTGTAATGATGCGACTGGCTTGCAATGTACTAGAAACAAACGATACTAGCGGAACAAGCCTGAAACTATAAAGACAAGCTTAAGTCAAGTTATTTAGAAAGAAAGTTATATTTGTTTACACAGATCTTAGCAAATTTCCTGGGGGCCAGCAACGTTGCTGGCCACGGTACTGTTTAGAACCACCCTGTTTGAGAAGCCCTTTAACGAGGAGCTTATTAGACTGGGATAACTTCCCAGTTTTGTTTGAGCAGGGCCATAAAGGTGGCATACCCGTCTGAGAACTCGGGGGGATCAGGCAGGGCATATTCTGGAAACTGGCTGTAGTGCTGCCAGGGCTCAGAAGCGTTAAGGCGTAGGTGCAGCACAGTCTCGGTAGAGCCTTCGGGTCGCCAGGTCATTTGCCCTGGTGGGTTAGTCGGTTCTGTCATATGTGCTCCCAACTCAGTAATAGCGATAGGTTTTCAGTAGGACTGTTATCAGATCATGACATATTTGGCATTAAGTTCTGTAACAAATAGAGCTTTTTGAGGTGATTTTGAGCGTGTCTTTCCGCGTCTCCCCGTCTTCCCCATCCCCCCATCCCCCCATCTCCCCCGGCCCCCCATCTCCGTGTCTCCCCGTCTCCCCTTCTCCCGCATACCTTCTTCTCACCCCGGCAGCAACTCCTCTAGCGCCGCCGCCACCACCCGATGATGCTCATCCTGGCGAAGCTGCTGTAGGGCTCGCTTAGCACCGGGGTGTTCAAATCGCTTAAGGGCATAGGCAACATGCATGCGAATATTCCAGGCGGGGGCTTGGGCGAAGTCAAGCAGGGTCTCTAGGGCGGCGGCTTGTTGAGGGGTGTGAGCCAGGGCGCTCAAGGTATCAATGGCAGCTTCGACAACGGTTCTGTCTTCGTCTTGGAGGGCTACGAGGCAAATTTCGAGTAGGGCGTCGGGGGCGTCTAAATCGGGCATGGCGGCGAGGATGCTGCGGCGCACCAGCCAGTTTTTGTTTTGATGAAAGGTCAACACCAGGGGTGACACAGCTGCTTGACCGAACTTAGCCAGGGAGTTAGAGGCTTCTGCCTGGACATTGGCGTCGCGATCGCACTCCATCATCTCCAGCAGTGCCGCAAATGAATCCTCATTCCGCTTCTTGCCTAAACCCATGGCCACAAAGGAGCGCACCAAAAACTGAGGATCGTGCCTCGTACTGAGCAACAGCGGCACAGCCATATCAGCGTCATAGTCTCTAAGGGCGACCACAGCCTTGAGGCGATGCTGAAAATCTTCGTTCTTTAAGGCATCCTCAATTTCGCGAATATTCATAGGTAGGATAGAGACTATTACTTGCTGGAAAGATCATAAATCATGTCTGAGACACCAGAGACTGGCTCCAATGAGCACCCGTCCTCCGCTTCGGGGCCATCTGATTTATCCATTAACCACTCGTCTTCAAAAGTTCGTCTGGCTGCGATTGGTGAAATTGCCAAAAAAGCGATTGCCAACGACGATCACACTGAGTTTAGACTGCTCACAGAGGCCTTGAATGATTCTGATTTAGAGGTGCGAATGGCCGCAGCCCAATACCTGGGCAAGTTGCAATATGACGGGGCCTATCAACCCCTGATTGCTTGCTTAAAAGACGGTGATCCAGGGATGCGCAAAGCGGCGGCTCAGGCCCTGGGCGATCTGGGAAATCCGGATGCGATCGCAGCCCTAGAGGCCCTGGAACGCGATGCCGATATGGCAGTACAAGAAATTGTCGCCCCCGTGATTCAACAACTCATGGCTAAACTTGGCTCATAGTCTGCCCCACCTCTTCACCCCATGACTCAACTCAGCCCAAAAGTTAAAGACCTGATTGCCAAAGCCCGCATTGTTAGCTTTGAAAGCTGGCAACCCCAATACAGCCCCGAGCTAATCGATCGCTGGCAGACCGCCGACGATGAAGCGAGGTACCTCACCGACGGGGATTTACAGATGCTGCCAAACGGGCCGTCAATGACCCTGGCGCGGACACTGCGCGATCTGGCCACCGAGATTGTCGATGAGGCCCGAGGGCAGGTCTTAGACCAATTCCCAGGCATTACCGAACCCGGCGGTGGACTCTATCCAGAAATCAGGGCCAAAGCCTGCTGGCGAGATTTTTGGCATTTTTTGCGCTGCATCACCTATGGCATTGCGGCGGGGCGCACCGACTACACCAGCACCACTGGACTGGGATATATGGAGCAGCTATACCAGGAGCTAAAGGTACCTTTAGAGGCGATGGTCGTCGGACTGGAAGGGCTCAAAGCCGCCAGTTTAAAGCGAGTCGAGATCGAGGAATCGGTGTTGACCCCTTACTTTGATCATCTAATCCACGCCATGGCAGCGTTTCGAACTGAGCCCACTTAGCGAAATCACTGCCCAAGCGCTACTTGAGTTTAATGTCCCTCGAGCCTGTTTTAGTGTGTGGGAAGGCCCCCAAACAAGGAACAAGGAACTCTAGCCTACTCGGCGGCATTTGAGGGGGCTGACTCCTCGGGGAATGCCGGATCGTCATCGTCCCAAACCTCAAAGGCATCGATATCTATGGTGTCTGTATCTGGGCTGTCCGTTGTAAAGATAGCGGGTGGTTTTAAGGGGGCCTTTTTCAGCTTTTCTCTGACATCTGACACCTGTTTTTGCATGCGATCGCGAATCCCCTGCGTCCGTTCTTGCAGTTGCTCAGTCAGCTCGGGTAGGTTCTCTTGGGTATAGTCAGAGAGCTTTTGAGTGCGCTGCTTGAGCTTATCAGCCAGCGTTTTTGCCCCTTTAACAAAAGCATCCAAGTCTTGCTGAGTTTGGGCATAGTCTGACTTCAAGAAATCAGCCGCCTCAGTCGCCTTTTGATTAAGGCCAACCTCATACACTTCGGCCCCCTCAGCGGCGCTGGCGCTCACCATCATGCGCTTGCGACCAGCACTCAAAATTGCACTGGGAGCAAGGCTAAACAATCCCTCTGTCAACTCCCGCAAGCCTTCTGCAGCAAATAGATATTGCAAAACTTCACCGCTTTTAGGATCCATCACATAGTCGGCAATGCGCCCCAACTGATTCCCCGTATCCGTCCAAACCTCCAAACCCAGAACACTTTGAGCAGCCGCAATCCGATCTTGGCTACCTGATGCACCTTCAGCTTTTTGCCCACTGGCCGCATGCACCACCAGACTGTCCTGACCGATGCTCGCCACCTGCGACCAGGCAAAGGTTTGCTTCTGACGCCCCAACAGCCCCGTTTTGCAAATCATCCCTTCAACTTGAGCCCGTTTGAGATCTACCAATAGGCTATCCACATGCCCCACTTCTTCGGTGGTATCAACGTCGATCACCAAGCGATTGAGTAGCTCTGCGTGGCGGATAGTGGCATCATCGGTCATGGTCAGCTTCCTTAGCGCCTGTAATTGAGTTATAGCAAGTTTTGGACAATGTTCGAGTCCTTTGAGAATCGCCAAATTGACACCTCCCAAGCCACGATTCATACCTTGATCGGCGGGGCTGGGCCACCGCTGCTGCTGTTGCACGGTTACCCCCAGACCCACGTTATGTGGCATAAAGTGGCTCCTCAACTCGCTGAGCACTTTACAGTTGTCTGTACCGACCTGCGCGGCTACGGCAACAGCAGCAAGCCTGTGTCAGATGCCAACCATTCCCCCTATTCCAAACGCGCTATGGCGCAGGATCAAATTGAGGTCATGGCCGATCTGGGCTTCGAGACCTTTATGGCCGCCGGCCACGATCGCGGCGGGCGGGTCTTGCATCGCCTCTTGCTTGATCACCCCGAGCGGGTCACCCGAGCAGCCTTGCTGGACATTGTGCCTACCCGCTACATTTTCAAAACCATCAACCAGGCAATGGCCACGATTTATGAGCATTGGTTCTTTTTGATCCAACCCGATGGCTTTCCTGAACGGTTGATTGGCCATGATCCTGACGATTACCTCACCACCAAGTTGCACCGATGGAGTGCTGAGCCCAGCGCCTTTAGCGAGGTGGCTATGGCCGAATATCGACGCTGTTTTCGGCAAGCTGAGACGATCCATGCCACCTGCGAAGACTATCGCGCCGCCGCCACAATTGATTTAACCCATGATGAAACCGACCTGGACACCCAGATTCAGTGCCCGCTGCTAGTGCTTTGGGGCGCTCAGGGTGCGATGGAGCGTCATTACGAGGTCCTGAAGATTTGGCAAGATCGGGCCGTTGATGTCCGGGGGCAAGCACTGCCCTGTGGTCACTTTGTGCCCGAAGAGGCCCCCGCAGAAACCACCCAGATGCTGCTTAAGTTTTTTCAAAGAAAATTTGGCTAGACTTCAATCTCGCGACCGTTATACAAATTCATCGCTGCCTCAACCCCCTTGCGCAAACTAAAGTCGATTGCATCTACCGCCGTGGGCACAACCGCATCCATCACCTTTCGCTCCTGGGGGGCAAACTTACCCAACACATGGGAGACCACCACGCCATCACGATTGCCTGTCTTTTTATCTGCACTGCCAATGCCCACTCGCAAGCGCGGAAATGTCTGGGTCCCCAGATGAGAAATGATTGACTTCATGCCGTTATGCCCACCCGCAGAGCCCGACTGTCTGAGCCGCAGCTTACCCACGGGTAGATCCATATCGTCGTAAATCACTAGCACGGAGGCTGGCAAGAGCTTATACCAATCAACAACGGCACGCACGGCCCGTCCTGAATGATTCATATAAGTCATGGGCTTAAGCAAAATTAGACGCTCGCCCACACGGGTGCGCCCTTCCCCCGCAACACCTTGAAACCGCTTGTGGTCTGCTAAGGCAATCTGCCAGCTCTTAGCAAATGCATCAACGATTTCGAAACCGATATTGTGACGGGTCCGATCGTACTTAACGCCCGGATTACCCAGCCCGACCAACAGCTGAGGCAACACGAGGGGGCTATTCGAATCTAAACTACTCGCAGGGTTGGCTCGAACAGTCATTGAAATTACAGTCGTTGAAATTAAAGCCTTCAGGCCGCCTCACCGTCGCCAGCCTGAACCGCCGCCTCAGCCTCTTCTGTTTGCACGTCTTCTTGTACAGCGTCAGCGTCTGACTCGGAGGTCTCGACTGCTTTAGGCTCAATCACCTCTGCGTCCACGGCATCGGCATTAGCTGATAGCGCCTTAGGCTCAGGCTTTTCGAGGGTCGCCTTGATGGGCTCAGCAACGGTTTTCTCAATGCGCTCAGCTTCTTTTTTAAACTCTGACTCAAATTCTTTTGAGGCGTCCTGAAACCCCTTGAGCGCCTTACCTAAGCTGCGACCGATCTCAGGTAGCTTTTTGGGCCCAAAGACGAGCAACGCAACCGTAAAGATGAGCGCCATTTCAGGAAGACCAATGCCAAAAATATTCATGATGGTTAAAGCGAATGCAGGTGGTCTTTAAAGTGTAAGTGCTCTTGAAAGTATAAGGGGCAGGCTATCAAAGCACCTACCCCCATACTGCCTAACTTTTGACTTGCCTGAATTCCATCTATCTGGAATTAAACGGCTGAGCCCCTAGAGCCCCAGACTGCGCCAATCCACATCAACGCCCTGGATCTGAATGGAGCTGTTGTAGAGCTGAAGAATAATCAGCAAAAACACAAGAAACAGCGCCATAAAAATGCCCATAAGTGGCGTCGTACCCCAACCAGGCGTAACTTTACCGTACTCAGAGTTGAGGGGTCTCAACAGGTTTCCTAGCTTTGTTTGCTGTGCCATGGGTGTAATTGCCTTAATGTCACTTTATATTCTGTAATATCATAGAGTTTACAACCTTTCGTCCTGAAGAAAACCTATGGATTCTGCAACAGTTCTTATTGTTTCGGTCGCGGCTATCGTGGTGGCATTTACTGCATACGCCATCTACACAGCATTTGGGCCGCCCTCCAAGATGCTCAGCGACCCCTACGAAGATCATGAAGATTAATCATCTACCGAATCTACGAATGCAAGTGTTACAATGAATTGCTCTGAGTAAGGTTGACCTCCTGAGCTTGATTGCACGTGTCTACCGTTGACAGCAATCAGCAAGCGAGGCAACCTGTTCGAGTTTGTAGAGCTTTGGCTGCCCAGAGATTAGAAACAACTAAGACTGACATGATCAAACTGCGATTAAAGCGTTACGGCAAAAAGCGCGAGGTGAGCTATCGGATTGTGGCGATGAACAGCCGCGATCGTCGTGATGGCCGCCCTTTAGAAGAGTTGGGCTACTATAACCCCCGCACCGATGAGACCCGCCTAGAGGTGCCTGCCATTGTAAAGCGTCTCAAAGAAGGGGCCCAACCCACCAAGACCGTCAAGAGTATTTTAGAGAAAGCAAACGTCTACGAGCAGCTCAGCAGCTAGACAAATTGTGCCCAGGACATGCAGCAGATACATGAAGCTTAGCAACGCACCTAATGCGCACCTGAGGTGTAGCCCTGAGGCTCTGCACCTCTACATCGCATCTACCCATCAAAGTGGTCCGAGGGTGAAATTTGGTTAGAATTGTGGCTCCCCGAGCGATATTCTTAGTATCTAAATCCTTGAAGTCTCCTGGATAGATCAACGTGACTGATTTTGAAGCGCTAGTCCGATACTTAGTCGAACCTTTACTTGAGGCCCCTGATTCACTCCGAATTAACAGCGAAACTTTGGCGGGTGGCAAGCGTCTTTGGCTCAGGCTTGCCTTTGACGGTGAGGATAAGGGGCGCGTCTTTGGCCGGGGTGGGCGCAATATTCAGGCCATTCGTAAGGTGGTTAAAGCCACGGGACAGCTCAATGATTGCTCAGTCCATCTAGATGTATACGGAGAGTCGGCCCATGAGGGGGATGGGTCTAGGCGTCCTCGTGGTGGGGGCGGTGGTCGCCCTCGAAGGTCTTCCCCTGATCGTCCCCGACGTCGCTAACATCGTTGTGTCGCTAACATCTCTGTTAAGAGGGTCGTTACAGCAGTCGTTACAAAATTAGGGTTTACTTTAGGCCAGGTTTGGCATGGAAAGTAGCTTTAAGCTTGAGTTTTCAAGTCCTGAGAGTGCGATGGCGCTGGCAGGCTATCAGGAAGATACCCTCAAGCGTCTGTCTCAACAAACAGGTGCAAAGGTGGTCTTGCGAGGCAATGAGCTGTTAATTTTGGGCACCCAGACTCAAATCGATCGTTCTAAACGTCTCATTGGAGCGTTAGAACCGCTATGGTCCAAGGGTCAGTCGGTTGCGATCGCAGATCTGATGACCGCCATCCAGGCCGTGGACACCCATCGCGAAGACGAGTTGGGGCTACTCCAAAAGGA
Organism: Cyanobacteria bacterium J06635_1; assembly: GCA_039820425.1. Classification (GTDB taxonomy): domain Bacteria; phylum Cyanobacteriota; class Cyanobacteriia; order Phormidesmidales; family Phormidesmidaceae; genus SIO4C1. The sequence goes on along the minus strand of JBCBQD010000211.1, from coordinate 1,441 downwards.
TGTGATCACCCGCACCCGTCGGGGCGAAACCATCCGCGCCAAAACCTTTCGGCAGCGACGCTATATACAATCGCTCAAGACCCGCGATCTGACCTTTTGTACGGGCCCGGCGGGCACTGGCAAAACCTTTTTGGCCGCCATGATCGCCGTCCAGGCACTGCTCGATCAGCACTACGAGCGGCTGATTTTAACCCGCCCCGCCGTAGAAGCCGGGGAGCGGCTGGGCTTTTTGCCCGGAGACTTGCAGCAAAAAGTCAATCCTTATCTCAGGCCGCTGTACGATGCCCTCCATGAGCTGATCGATCCCGAAAAAATTCCCAGCCTGATGGAGCGAGGCGTGATCGAGGTAGCCCCATTGGCCTACATGCGGGGACGCACCCTCAACAATGCCTTTGTGATCTTGGACGAAGCCCAAAACACCACCCCGGCCCAAATGAAAATGGTGCTGACCCGCCTGGGCTTTAAATCTCGCATGGTGGTGACCGGGGACGTCACCCAAACCGACTTACCCAGCTATCAAAGTTCTGGTCTGGCCACGGCTATCAAAATTTTGAAAGGGGTCGACGGGATTGCTTTCTGCGAGTTGACCAAAGCCGACGTGGTGCGTCATCCTCTGGTACAGCGCATTGTCGGTGCCTACGAAAAGTATGAAGCCTAGCGTCTTTTAGATTTAGCGTCTTTTGCCTCTTTTACACCTGCGAGGATTATGGTCGTTCTGCATGGAAGTTGGTTATCCAAGCGTCAGCGGTTTTTGCTGTGGGGTGAGACCTGGCGTCGCATTAACCCAGATGACTATGGTCGCCCCGATTTAAACGAAACAGCTGACCTCAAGCCGCATCCCTACTGTCTAGCCTACGATGAGCTGTTGGCGTTTCTAAAGCAGCCCTCACCTACCCTTGATCTGGTGTGGTTGACCGAGCGTGCCAAGTCCCGTTGGAAACCCTATGCGGTGGCCCTACCCACCCAGCTCACTGAGACCCTGGCCCAACCTCAACACTCCGGTACACCGCTAGCGGACGCCGTACTCTATCCCTGGCAGATTGAGGGGTTGATGCTGCCCGCGACGGCCGCCCTAAAGTTGCTCAATGGCTTACCCCTGGGGATGGCCGACGGGACCGTTGGGGCCGATTTACGCTACTGGTCCCATGTCACTCGCTGGAGCCTGGATTTGATGTCGCGGGGCAAGTTTACGCCGAAGGTGAGTGCCGATAAGGGCGGTGCGATCGCAGCCTGGCATCTGCTCCTCGATAGCGCCGTTGACCAAACCCGGCTGCGGCAGTTTAGTGAGCAAATGCCCCTGGCCAGTCGGCTCTATGGCCCTGGCGTCAAAGCGACGAAGGGGATCGCCGAGGCCAGCCCCCTACAGGCCCCCTTTCCGACCGCATCCCAAACCCTGCTGCGCAGTTTCTTAGAAACCCTGATCGACGCCCAGGTCAGAGCC
>JBCBQD010000210.1:0-10600 GCA_039820425.1 Cyanobacteria bacterium J06635_1 | reverse complement strand
TGGTCTTTCATGCGCTTACTCTAGCAGGTACTCTGCATATTTAGCGCTCTCGCATCGCAGACCCGCTGAAAGCTTACACATTTTCTACACTGCGCTCCATCCGATCTTCAAAGTCGGCGGGCACCTTAAACAGCTCTGAAAACTCGGGGTCATAGGCCTGGAGAAGATAGTAGAGTTTGCGATCGCCAATCAGCACCACCTTGACATCCAAGGGCACGGGCTCCGGTTCGAGGGAGACAGTGTTGATCAGACTATAGTCCTGAGCCAGCGACTTGATGCGGATCTCGCGGGACTTAAGCACCCGTTTAAGGGCCTCCCAAGTGAAGGGCTGGGTCAGGACCTTATGGGCATCTAAAATCAGGTAGCCGCCATTGGCGCGGTGGAATGCCCCCGCTCGAATCAAGGTAAAGTCGGTGATCAGCGCCCCCATCTGAGAGAGATGCTCAATGCGCCCAATCAGATCGGGGTAGGTAGGGGTATCTTCATAGACAATTGGAGCCCCTGCACTTTTGCTGTGATCGACCAACACATTCACGCTATAGCGCCGCATCGCTGACGTTGTGGGCAACTCACCATCCACCGCTGAGGCGGCCAGCAGCTGCATTAGTGGTTTATCTTGCCCCTCGTTGGGGTGGGTCAACAAATCAATGTTGTCGAGCATATCGCTCTGGAGGTTGTTCAAATAGTCAACCACCTTGGGAAATGCCTGGTACTGGTTAAGCAAATCCTGAATCAGGTTGCCGATGGCAAATAGGGCCACGTCGCGCTTGAGCTGCTCGATCTGTTGGCGAACTTTGCGAACCTGACTGGGGATGGCTTGCATCATTTGTCTGAGTTCTTGTTCCAGGGGCTCTGTCTCTTGTTGCAGGCGATCTCGTTCTTTGTCAGATAGCTTTTTATACTCTTCCGGGGGGAGCGCCTTGCCTCTACGAAGGGGCACAAAGAGAAAACCAGTCTCTGTCTCAACAATGTCGAGGCCTCGCTCTATGGCATGCTGTCGAACATCTTCGAAGGCCTCTTGGTGTTGCTGTTTTACAACCTGCTCGATGGCCTGGCGACGATTGCGATAATTCTCGCTCTCAAATGCAGCCGGGATAGCGGAGTGGGCATCCTCAATTAGATGGCGGATATCAGCACGAAACTGGCAAGCTTTGCCCGCTGGCAGCTCAATAACTTTAGGTTGGCGGGGTTGTTCAAAATTATTAACATAGCACCAATCACTTGGAGTGGGCTTATCGGCCGCCTTTTGGGAGAGAAACTGCTGTACAAAGCTATGGCGACCGGTACCAGGGGGACCCAGTACAAAGAGATTATAACCATCATGCTCAACGGCGACGCCAAATTGGATCGCTTCAACGGCTCGACCTTGCCCCAACATGTTTTCAAAGGCTTCGAGGTCAGTCGTGGTTTCGAAGGCAAAATCGTCGGGATTGCAACGGTGGTAAAGGGCATCCGGGGGGAGGGGAGTGCAAGCGGTCATAGTTAAGCTGCCATCATCAAGTTGTCACGGTTAATCGAGGAAAACCAATCCAAAAAACGGGTCATTGGAACGGTCTCATCTCTTGTTTTACAGTCGAACCATGAGCAAAATATGGGGATGGGGCCAACGTTACCAATCTTTATTTCGCGATTAATTTTTTCTGGTGATCCCCATACTCATAAGTTCCCCAAATTTCTTACCTAGACTAAACACATTCGGCAGATAGAATGCTGTCTTGTCGCCAGAAACCCTGGCGAATGCTTTCGCTCATCGGTCAAGTTCTATGTCAGACGATACCCCTACCCCACGCTCAAATACCCCCCAAGAGCCCCAGGCCAACTTTGGTCAAGTGATCAGCAGCCTGATTTGGATCATGATGTGGTTCTTTTTGATCTCGCTGATATTTGGCCGCGTGTCTCGTAAAGAAGAAGTACCCTACAGCGACTTTATTGAGCAGGTCGAGAGCGGTCAGGTCGCCACGGCTAAAGTCGGTTCCAGACAAATTGAGTACACCCTAAAACCCCTGCCTGACCTGACGGCTATAGAAGATATCCCAGAACCGGAAACCCAGATTACCATACCGCTGCCCGAGGATTCCGACCTACCTGGCATCCTGAGAGCCCATGAGGTTGAGATTACCGCCCTACCGGCGGAAAATGGTGGCTGGCTGGGCGGCCTGCTGGGACTGATCTTTCCTTTGCTCATGCTGTGGCTGCTGTTTAGCTTTATGGCTAATCGCATACAAGGGGGGCCTGCGGCCCTCGGAGTGGGCAAAAGCAAAGCTCGAATTTACTCAGAGGGGGGCAATCAGGTCACCTTTGATGATGTAGCGGGGGTGGACGAAGCCAAAGCTGAACTACAAGAGATTGTGGACTTTCTACAAAATGCCGGGAAATATACGCGGCTGGGGGCTAAGATTCCCAAGGGAGTGTTGCTAGTCGGCCCACCGGGTACGGGTAAAACCCTGCTGGCCAGGGCCATTGCCGGGGAAGCCGGGGTGCCTTTTTTTAGTATTTCTGCCTCGGAGTTTATTGAGCTGTTTGTGGGGGTAGGGGCCTCGCGGGTGCGCGATCTCTTTGATCAGGCTAAGCGACAATCTCCCTGCATTGTCTTTATCGACGAGCTCGATGCCCTGGGCAAGTCTCGCTCGGCCAATAGTCCCTTTTCGGGCAATGATGAGCGGGAGCAAACCCTGAATCAGCTCCTGGCGGAGATGGATGGGTTTGAGCCCAATGCTGGGGTGATTTTGCTAGCGGCTACTAACCGGCCCGAAGTGCTCGATCCGGCGCTGTTGCGGGCAGGTCGATTTGACCGGCGGATCGTGGTCGACCGCCCCGATCGTCAAGGTCGAGAGGCCATTTTGGCGGTGCATGCTAAAACTGTCCATTTAGCTGACGATGTGGCGTTAGATAAACTCGCCGCCCGCACCCCCGGCTTTGCTGGGGCTGACTTGGCCAATTTGGTCAACGAAGCGGCGCTACTGGCCGCCCGTAAAGATCGAGGGGCCGTCATGATGGCCGATTTTAATGAGGCGATTGAGCGCATTCTCACGGGCCTCGAGAAAAAATCCCGCGTGCTTAACGATCTCGAAAAACGGACGGTAGCCTATCACGAAGCGGGCCACGCCATCATTGGCGCACTGATGCCGGGGGCGGGCACCGTTGAAAAGATCTCAATTGTGCCTCGCGGGGTGGCTGCCCTGGGCTATACGCTACAGCTGCCAGAAGACGATCGATTCTTGATGATCGAAGATGAAATTCGAGGTCGGTTGGTGACCTGGCTCGGAGGTCGAGCTGCCGAGGAGTTGGTGTTTGGGAAGGTCTCCACCGGGGCCAGTGACGACATTCAAAAAGCGACCGATCTCGCTGAGCGCTGCATTACCCTCTATGGCATGAGCAAAACCCTCGGCCCCGTGGCAGTTGATCGCAGCCCGTCTCAGTTTTTAGACGGGTTTCCACAACCCCGGCGGGCGGTGAGCCCTAAATTGGCCGAAGCCATCGACCATGAGGTGAAAGCTCTTATGGAGCAAGCTCATCAGATGGCATTAGAGATTTTGATGAGAAATCGGGACGTTTTGGAGCGCATTGCCCAAACCCTTCTCAAGGCAGAAAGTCTTGAAGGTGAAACGTTGAGAACATTATTGGCCGAGGTTCGACCCCCGACGGATCTGGAAGATTGGTTAAATCAAGGGGGTCAGGGCCCTCAAGAACTATTGAGTTATCAAGGCAGGCATAGGCACCCTGAAACAACTGTTGAATTATCCGGGAGGGGGTAGGCACCGTGCAACAATTTTTTAGTCTCGTCGCAATTCTAACCCTCATCAGTGCCACTGTCTGGGCCATCCCCCACCTGACAGCGCGGCATCGCCTGGCCAAAACCTTAGCCAGGCTGGCGTTGATTATGGGGCTCTCCCTCTTGCTAATTGGCTGGTGGTCCACCCCGGTCGCCCTAGCTGAAGTTCAGTTTTTAAAGGAAGCCGACCAGTGGGTCTATCAAGTCCAACATGAGCTCATCGATACAGACAATAACCGATGGGAGGTGACTGCCCTCAAGCAGATGGAGGCAGGCAGTCGAGGGTTTTACTTACGGCTGACCACCCGGTCGCAGAGTGTCTACCTCGACGCGGCCCAGCCCCTGGTGCTCAATACGGCCTCAGGGAAACAACCTCGTCTAACTGGGGCTGGGCGGTTTCATAGTCAAGGTAAGACGACAATACCCGAACGCCGCAGTTGATGTCATAGCCGACCGCACCAGGGGAGATAATCCCATCCGGCATCACCGCAACATGGCCCACCAGGCCCGGCAGTTGCGCCACATTCACCGCCTGCTGAATCGATCTGTCACCCAGGGCATCTTCCAAATGCTGAGCTTGCTGAATATTGAGGCTGGTTCGCTAAAATGAAGCATCTTTGGTATTTGAGGTGTATAGCACAGTGGCCCAGGCAGTGCAGGCTAGCCCCGGATATGAATATCCCCAAGCGAACTGGCACCAGATTGAAGTCTCTGCGGTCGTCACTTGCTTACAGACTTCACCCACGGTGGGGCTGTCTGAAGCAGATGCTAAAACTAATCTCAAAAAATACGGTCCCAATGCGCTATCCGAGGTCGCTCACCGCTCTAACCTCAAGATCTGGGTGACTCAATTTACAACCTTGCCCGTTGCCCTATTAACCGCCGCCTCGGGCCTCTGTCTTTTTACCGGGGGCACTGTTGACGCGGCAGTCATTATGGGGGTTGTGGGCATCAATGCCACCATTGGCTATCTGACCGAAAGTCAGTCAGAGAAGATTATTCGTGCCCTCAAAGCGCGAGGGGAACAAATGACCTGCGTTGTGAGAGGGGGACAAACGCAGAAAATTGCCACGACGGAGGTGGTGCCAGGGGATCTGCTGATCTTGCAAGCGGGCAGCTTTGTGGACGCCGATGCGCGGGTGATTGATAGCCAGGGGCTGACTATCAATGAGGCAGCCCTGACCGGCGAGAGTATCCCGGTTGAGAAAACCACCAATGTGCTGACCACCGAGGGGATATCGCTGGCGGGACGAACCAACATGGTTTACAAGGGGACGCTGGTGACGGGGGGGCAAGGAGTTGCGATCGCAACCACCACCGGACCCAACACAGAACTCGGCAAAATCCAGCAGCTGGTCGAGACCACCCCAGCCACCGATACCCCACTCCAGAGCCAGTTAGACACCGTGAGCAAGCAATTGGTCTGGCTCAGCAGCGCGGTGTGTGTCCTGGTGTTTGGCATGGGTGTCCTGCGAGGGTATGCCCTGTTGCCCATGCTCAAAATCGCGATTTCCCTGGCGGTGGCGGCGGTGCCAGAGGGTCTACCCACCATTGCCACGACCACCCTGGCGTTGGGTATCCGAGAGATGCGCCAACGACATATCTTCATTCGCACCCTGAATGCGGTCGAGGCACTGGGGGCCGTGCAGACCATTTGCCTCGACAAAACCGGCACCATCACCGAGAACAAAATGGTTGTCTCGGACGTGCAGGTGGGTGCCGATAATAAAGGCACGAATAATACAACAGCGACTGATCGACTGATGCAGGTGGCGTTTTTGTGTAGCGATGCTCAAATCAAGCCCCAGCTCAATGGGCCACCGATAATTACCGGCTCAGCGACAGAAACCGCCTTGATCGACATGGCGGTGGTGGCCAATGTGGATGTAGTGACTCTGCGTCATCAATTTCCGCTGCTGTCAACCTATCCCCGTACCCAGACCCATCCGGTCATGAGTACGGTTCATCAGGTAACAGCGCCTTCCCCTGAGGCAGCAGCCCAAACGCTGATAGCGGTGAAAGGGAGTCCGGCAACGGTGTTGTCGCGGTGCGATCGCTGGCAGCAAGGGGAGACGATGCCCCCCCTGACTGCAGCCGCTCGTGAGCAGATTGGGCTGAGTAACCAGCAGCTAGCGGGCAAAGCCCTGCGGGTGTTGGGGTTTGCCTACGGACAGGGGCCACCGGCAGGCAAGGCCGAGTCAGCCTTTGAGAACAACCTGATCTGGCTGGGGTTGGTGGGTTTGTACGACCCGATTCGAGCTGGCGTCCCCGATTTCATCGAGGCGTTTCACCGGGCAGGGGTCAAGACCGTCATGATCACAGGCGATCAGAGCCCCACCGCCCGAGCCATTGCCGAGACGTTGCAAATCAGCCATCAGGCCCAGATGAGCGTGCTAGATGCCACTGACCTGGGCAGTCTGCCGCCGGGCAACTCTTTTGAGCAAGTGGATGTGTTTGCCCGGGTGAACCCAGCCCACAAGCTAGAGATTGTGCAGGCACTCCAGGCCACCGGCCAAGTTGTGGCGATGACCGGGGATGGCATCAACGATACCCCCGCGTTAAAAACCGCCAACGTGGGGATTGCCATGGGGGCGGGCAGCATCGATGGAGTACACGAAGTTGCCGATGTGGTGATCGCCGACAACAACTTGAAAACTTTAATCGATGCCCTGAGCCGAGGCCGAACCACCTATAACAACATTCGCAAGTCGGTCCATTTTCTGCTGTCAACTAACCTGAGTGAGATTATCGTCACCGCTGTGATCACCACACTGGCGATTGGCGCGCCGCTGACGGTGATGCAACTTCTCTGGCTAAATCTGGTCACCGACGTATTTCCAGGGTTGGCGTTGGCCCTGGAGCCCCCAGAACCCGAGGTGTTGACCCAGTCCCCCCGCGAGCCCCAGGAGCCGATCATCAAAGCGACGGATTTTGGCCGCATTGGGTTTGAGTCTACGGTGATCTCCCTCAGTGCCCTCGGGGCCTATGGATACGGACTCTGGCAATATGGGGCCAGCCCTCAAGCAGGAACCATTTTATTTATGGGGCTGACCATTGGTCAGATTGTGCATACCCTAAGCTGCCGGTCTGAAAAATATCGCTTTTGGAATACCCAAGCGTTGCCGTTTAATCCCTATGTGGTGGGTGCGATCGCACTCACACTCATCCTCCAGGTATTACCAATGACGATTCCCAGTTTAAGCCATTTGCTTGAGCTTACCCCATTAACTTTACTAGACTGGCTGATGGTCGCCCTCTGTGCCCTGTTACCATTGTTGATCAATGAAGGCAGCAAACCTTTCTTTTATCGAAAGCCTTGAAAACACTTAAGAAAGCGTCCTATCCCTTCACAAAGTCATCAACTATATCGATCTGGGGAGACGATAGCACCCTCGAATTTGCCGTGACAGGTGGAGGGTGCTATCGTCTCCAGGTTTTGAGGGAGGGCGTTTGAAGGGGCTGTATAACGAGAGGGAGATCGACAGGGATCTTCTTTCTTCGTTAACTTTTTGCAACAGAACCAGAAAAATCTCCCCTCACAAATTTACTGGTGAAATACCCTGGATACAGGGTTGAGCAGGCAACGGTTTAGCTTTTTCTTGCATGGGCAAATTTAAAGACTGTCAATAAGCGCCTTGTTTTTTCTCAATAACTGGCACATTGGAGTTAAAGCTTTCTGGATAACTCCAAAGCTGAGGGTATTATCCACGTCTAGACGTCGTGGACAGTAAATCCCATCTCGATTAACTACACCGTCGTTGGATAGCTAGTCACGATGGATCTGCACTCAAATTGTTTCGATACCACTATTCACACAGCACTATGACAATTTTGCGCGCCTTTTTACTCGTTTCGACGGTGTTGATTTACGTCATGACAGTGATCGCGTCGGTGAATCACGGCATCAACTGGCCAAATGTGGCTATTGCAGACTTAGTTGCATTGAATTGGCGCTCACAATTCGATACTGACTTTCTTGTTTATCTGTTCCTTGGGGCAACGTGGGTGTCTTGGCGTGAAGGCTTTACACTGAAGGGCCATGTTTTTGGATTCTTGAGCGTTTTCATGGGTGGCATGTTTAGCTTTCCCTACTTGCTTTACGCAACATATCAAGCGAAAGGAAATCCCAAAGCAGTACTGCTTGGAGTCCACGCCATACATGAAACCACCAGTCGCGCAGACGGTGGATAACAAAACGATCAACCATCGATAGATGATTCGACGACGTATTACCATGCCAATATCCGTTACCAGTACATGGTAGATAAAAAAAGATATTCATCGGATCAAATCTCTTTTGGCCAATATGGAAATAGCAACTATGGCAGTACCGATCTAGAAGCTGCCAGGTCAGTGGTTCGTCGATATGAAAAGGGTCAACCTGTAGAGGTGAACTTTAAGCCAACTCATCATAGCAGCTCTGTGCTTGAACCCGCTGTGACTGGGCTATCTTACGCGGGCTTGGGAATCAGTATCCTTATCTTTGCAACCGGAGCCATGTGCTGTACTCCTGCTGTAATCCTTGTCTTCCAATTGAGACGAAGATGCACCCAGAATCATATACTTTGAGAACTCTGCTGCTTCCAGCATCTGGGACTATATTAAGTAGTCAGCCTATCTTAGGACTCAAATATTTCTGAAACCATTGACTGGCTAACCGGGCGGCCTGTTCTAAGGTGCCGGGTTCTTCAAACAGGTGGGTGGCCCCAGGCACAATCTCCAGGCGTTTCTCAGCAGAGATTTGCGCGAAGGCATCTCGATTTAGATCGATCACAACGGGGTCATAGCCACCCACAATCAACAGTGTCGGAGCCTGAACCCGTGATAGGGTAGACCCTGCCAGATCGGGGCGTCCGCCCCGCGAGACAATGCCGCTGATGGCATCGGGTCGCTCGGTGGCGGCGATCAGGGCGGCGGCGCTGCCAGTGCTTGCCCCAAAGTAGCCAATCTTGAGAGACCGCGTTGTCGGGGTCTGGCGGAGCCAGTTGGTAGCCCCCACCAGGCGAGAGGCCAATAGCCCAATATCAAATCGTAGATGGCGAGTGCGTCGGTCAATCATGTCTTCTGCTGGAGTGAGCAGATCAATCAACAGTGTCGCTAAGCCTGCATTGTTTAAGACCTGGGCCACATAGCGGTTACGGGGGCTGTGGCGACTGCTGCCGCTGCCGTGGGCAAATAGAACAATGCCCTGGGCACCGGCTGGGATCACCAGATTTCCTTGTAAGGTTACCGCGCCCGCTGTTACAGACACTAAGCGTTCATTATCGGTTTCTCTTAGCGTTCTCGTGGAGTCTCCCATGATATCACCTAACACCATCTCTGACCGGCACTTTATCTTCACATCAATCCTTAATGGATAACAGCTAACTGCCTGGACAACAGATCGCGCACCTGATCGTCTGTGGTTTGGGCAAAATTTTCATACCAGAGACCAATGGCATAAAAGGGCTCGGGCGTGGCTAGACAAACCACTTTATCGACCTCTGTTTTCAAAGCTTGGTACTCAGAGGCCGGGGCCACTGGTACAGCTACGATAATTGCTTTGGGCTGCTGCTTTTGCAACACCGCGATCGCAGCCCGAACCGTTGCCCCGGTTGCCAACCCATCATCGACCAAAATAACCGTGCGATCGCGAATCTTGGGCTGAGGCCGATCACCCCGGTAGACCCGATCGCGACGCTGCAGTTCTCGCAGCTCTCGGGCCGCGACATGCTCAAGCATCCTGTCAGAAATCGACACCCAGCTGAGCACATCATAGTTGAGAATCCGCACCCCGCCAGAGGCAATCGCCCCCATAGCCAATTCCCTATGACCCGGCACCCCCAGCTTTCGCACCAGGCAGATATCTAACGGTAAATTCAAAGTCTGGGCAACCTCATAGGCAACAGGTACACCGCCCCTGGGGAGCCCTAGCACAATCACGCCAGAGCGGTTGGCATAGGCTTGGAGCTGGGTAGCCAACTGTCGCCCCGCCTGGGTGCGATCGCGAAATCGGGTTTTCATAATGCTCACCCCCTAACCTTGTCCTCAAGCATCACAGCGGCATTTCACGACGGCTTACTGGTGAGATACTCCTGGGCAGATTCCTGGAGCATAGCGTTAAGCCCTGTTGCCCCTAACCTTAATCTAGGAAAACAATCTGAGGACTTTGTGAGGGAATTATTGCCCTGCAATACTGAGGGTGACTAAAGCTTCTGTTGCATCTTTGATTAATAAAAGACAGGGATAGACTAGCTTATCAAGTTTTAACCATTGCCTCACTGCCCCAGCGGGCCACCCCAGCTTCGCTGCCGAGATAGGCGCGTTCTAATTTCATAGCTGTCTGGTGAGTCTTCTTATCAGATCACTGGTAAAGGCACGGGTACTGCATCAATAGTCAATATTCGGGTTTGATGGGTGAGTACGCTGCGCTGGTGAGGCCGCTGCGCTCGGTGAATCAGTAACCCCTTTTACCACTTCACTCTCCTATACCTCTACCGCCTCCCTAACCCACTCACCTCACCTCACCGAAATTTTAAGCTTGACAAACTCCCAGGTCACCAGCCTCATAAATTCCTCAAGATTAGCCACTATTGTTCTAAGCGTCCGGCTTATCCATTTAGGGGGCTCAATGACAGTTGATTACCTGATCGTGGGCAGTGGCCTATCAGCGCTGGTGTTTGGGGCCTTGATGGCCAACACCGGCAACCGCGTCCAAATTTTAGAATCCCATGAGCACCCCGGTGGCTTTGGTCATACCTTTACGATGGCAAAGCAATATACCTTTAACGCCCAACTGCACTACGTCTGGGACTGTGGCGAAGGGAATACGGTCAACCGGGTGCTCAA
>JBCBQD010000209.1:0-10647 GCA_039820425.1 Cyanobacteria bacterium J06635_1 | reverse complement strand
CAGCGCTTTGATGATTGTTTTCCGGGGGTCCCAAAAACCTCCCTGAGGCACCCCTCCCACAACACTTAGATACGCCCACTGATAACTGCTCTGATCCTTAGGATTACGTATCGTATGGTTCCGTTTAGTTAGCTTTCAGTAGTAAATTTTTTCGCGGTCTAACACCATGCTCAGCGGCACTTGAGGCGGCTGAAGAAAACGGGACTTATGGGCCTAGGTCTCGTGACACACTACTTCAATGTTATGGCCGTCTGGTCCAATAACGAATGCAGCGTAATACGTTCCACTATATTCTGGGCGTATGCCTGGAGCACCATTATCCTTTGCTCCAGCATTAAGCGAAGCACTATAAAAGTCGTCAACCTGCTTGCGATTTTGCGCGACGAATGCGAGATGAAGGTGTCCGGGTGTTTCCTCCACTCGACGGATACACAGTGATGATTTGCCATCAGAACTAAGCTCAATACCGAGCGGTCCCTCTGAAACGACTTCTATGCCGATTGGCTTCAAGGCTTTAAGAAAAAAGGTTTTGCTGGCTTCATAGTCGCTGGTGCCAAAGACTACGTGATCAAACATTTTCAATCCTAAAACGTGCGAGCTCGCGACGATTGGGTTTCTTTTCGATGACTCTCGGAACACATGGTTTAGCCTCCTAACGTTTGCAATAATCGGCAATTTTGAGTATACTTCTGCTGCGCTACAGCACACTCAAAATTGTCCGAGTTCATTGCTTTGTTAGGCGGTATGCTGAGTACAGGGTTTTCGAGCGATTGCTACAAAATTGGTCTCGAGGGATTCGACCGTTTTACCGTCATGACCAGCGGTGCGCTCGATTTCAAATCCAGCGTTACAGAGCATATCTGTAAGTTGCTCAATAGTATGCCACCGGATAATCCAATCGCGTTGTATGGTGTCTATAACGACCCCACTTTTCTCTATTTCAAAGACCAGCTGGGTTTTAACGACCTGCTTTTCAATATCTTCTGTTTGGGACACCGACTGAACGGAAACCACTGTTTCATCAGCATGTGTTGCAGTTCTCTTCGATGAGGGCTGATCGACAAGTTCTGGCCGAAAAACAGGAATGAGGAAATGTCCTCCAGGTTCAAGATGTCTAAAAACCGCATTGATTGCCTGCTGGGCATCATCGATCTGATCAATTAGGCAGAATGACTCTCCAGCTAGGTAACAACTTTTATAACGGTAGCCTACATTCAGGTCCTGCATACGCTGACAGAAGACGATTGGCCGCAGACCTCGGACACGTGCGTTTTCTAGACAAAGGTTTAGCATGTCTTGAGAAGAATCTAGTCCATGCACTTCCAGTCCGCTCTCAATGAGATCTAGCATCGGATGACCCGTCCCACAAGCAAGCTCAAGTGCTGGAGTTCCATATTTCGATACGAACCTCTTTGACGTTTCTGGATCAGCAAGATCGGCAGCGAGAGCCTCATACAGACCTGCTACTAACCCGCTATAGAACTGACTTGGATCAACAATGTTTGACATATTCTGACGTCCCCGAGAAACCGAATGTCAAGACAGATCCTACCGAATCTTGGGCAATTTTTCGTGTGCCGCCTAACTAAATATTAAGCGTCAGATCTGACGCTTAAATCTGGGAAATAGGGATCTTATCCGTCACTTTTGCGCGATAAAGCCCCTACTGCCGGATTTTATCTGCCATACTTGACGTATAACTCCTTGAAATAGGGATCTCACACGTCACTTTTGACAGTTAAGTGTAGAAATGTGAGTGATTGTGCGTCACTTTTGACCGATCAGTACCTACCTGCGGGAGTTATACGGTCATATCATTCTTCAGAATAATTTAATACACAGTGGGTAAAGTTACGCTAAGAGCCTGTGATCTTACTCGTGAAACCTTCAGAAACTTCATCAGGCTTTACCGCTGTCAAGAGCTGTTTAGACTTTGTTACCCATCCAAAAATCACCTGGGTCATCTCCACCGTTACCCGATGAAACTCCGGTTTTAACGACGCGCAGCAGTCTTCTAACAGCAAACACTCATAGCCTAGATCATTTGCGGTGCGCAGGGTCGTATGCACACAGCATTCTGTCGTCACGCCGGTTAGCAATAACTGACGAATCCCCCGTTGGCGCAAGATTAAATCTAGATCTGTTGCGACAAAGGCCCCTTTACCCGGTTTATCTAACACGATTTCCCCTGGCGCTGGCTGCAACGCATCCACAAAATCGTGACTCCTGGACCCTCGGGTCAACAACCGCCCCATTGGACCCTCGCTGCCAATTGCGGCATTTTGTCGCTTTGATCGGGCCAACTTATGGGGTGGGCAATCGCTCAAATCGGGGCGATGCCCCTCCCGCGTATGGATAATTGTCACCGGGGTTTGTCGTAACCCTGCCAACAAAGCTTTTAAAGGCTGGATTGGCTGCTGGGTCAGGCTGACATCAAACCCCTTGCCATCGGCCCAACCGCCGGGGGTGCAAAAGTCATTTTGCATGTCGATCACCAGCAGGGCGGTGTGGGCCAGGGTGAGTGTCAGGGGGTAGGGCTGAGCTGGAACGGTGATTGGGGTAGTTGGTATCATCTCGCCACCTCACCATCTCACCCCTTCTGAACCTTAAAAAAGTCCAACAAAAACAACGCATAGATTTTGGTCGCCGCGACGACTTTCTCCATGTCGATAAATTCATTTACCGGGGGCCAGCCATCTTCCCCGGGGCCAAAGGTAATCGACGGGATGCCGCTGTGGGAAAAGCGCAACGTGTCACAGTAGGCATTTTTGCGATAGAGGACGGGGTCTTTACCTAAAATCTGCTGATAGGCTCTGGAGAGCGCCTGGACATGGGCTGCATCTTCAGAGACTTCAATCGAGGCAGGCACAAAAGTCTCACCCTCGACCTGGGTAATGGTGGCTTGAAAGGTGGGATCTTCAGCTTGGAGTTGGGCGATAACGTTCTCCATATCCTGCACAATCGATGCGTAGGTTATCCCTGGCACCAACCCAATCACCCAGACCCTCGCTTTACAAGACGGAGGGGTAAACTGACCTTCCCCAATTTGGCCCGCTTCAATTTTGACGGGACAGATGCTGGGTTGGGTGGGGCCATAGATCTGAGGGGCTTCATGGGTAAAGGAGGTCTTTCGCAGGGCTTCGATTAGCTGCGCCATGTGCAAAACCGGGTTGACCCCCTCATCGGGTCGCCAGATGTGCGATCGCACCCCCGTCGTCTCTATATCCACCAAGCACAATCCCGAATGGGCCAGGGCAATGCCAATCCCCCAGTCATCGCCCTCGGTCCACGAGGTGGGCTCAGCCGTAATCTCATAATCGGCGGTGAGGCCGTATTCATTCAACAGATGCAGCGCCCCCGCCCTACCGTGGCGTTCTTCGTCCACCGTGTAGGCACAAATCAGCTCACCGTTGATTTTTACCCCGGCTTTGCGGAGCGCCTCAATGGCGATCAGCTGACAGGTCATATTTCCCCGCGTATCAGAGGTGCCGCGCCCGTAGAGATATTTGCCGTGCAGGGTGGCATTGTAGGGGTTATGGCCCGACATGTGCCACTCTTTGGGATCGCAGGAAGGGTAGGTGTCGAGATGATCATTGAAGATCAGGGAAGGCCCTTCTAACCCATCATTCCAACGCCCCACCACATTTGGGCGTCCTTCAATGGCCGACACCCATTCCACGTCTAACCCAAGGGACTGCAAATGTTGCCCCACCTGTTTAGAAATGTCTTCTTCGTGGGCCATCGGCGCTTCTGGATCGATGGAATTGCCGCAGCCCGGTTGCCCGGTTGGCACCAGGTCTTTGATCAGCTGCACACATTTTTCAGTCGTGATCTCAGCCAGGACTTTTTGTTCTAACGGGGTGAGGTCTGTTTGGGTAGGGAGGGTTTGGACCATGGGTTTGACTCCGGCTAGAAGATAGTGGGTAGTGGGTAATGGGTGGTGGGTAGTGGGTGATGGGGTCTACCCTTGCCAATGGACAACTCGTCGGGAGATAAATCTAAGGATAAAGTCTGAGATGACGCCGAAGCAGCCAATCATTAAGATGCCGACAAAGAGGGCTTCTACATTAAAGAAAACGCTGGCGTCCTGGATGATATAGCCAATGCCTAAATCTCCCGCGAGGAGCTCTGCGGCGACTAAAATACCAAAATCGACGGAGAGGGCGACTCGCAGGCCGGTAAAGATGCTGGGCAGGGCAGCGGGAAAAATTACATATAAGAATATGGCCAGATCGTTCGCGCCCAGGGTGCGGGCGGCTAAGATCTTGTCCCTGGGGCAAGACTGCACCCCCGCCATCGTATTGAGCATGACGATCAGGGCTCCGGCGTAGAGAATGATCAAGATTTTTGACACTTCGCCAATGCCAAACCAGAGGATAAACAGGGTGATAAACGCCAGCGGTGGAATGGGTCTGAGAATCTCGGTGACGATATAAAAGGCAGACCGGACGTATTTGTAATAGCCCATCAGCAAGCCCAGCAATAGCCCGACCAGGGTACCAACCCCAAAGGCGGTAAACACTCGCCGCAGGCTGGCCAGCACATGGGCCATCAGTGGCGTACCGGCATAGCCTTTGTTGGCCATCGCAAAAAACTCTGTGACAATGCCGGATAAGCTGGGCAAAAACAGCTCATCAACCCAGCCCTGGCGAGTGGTAACCTCCCAGAGGATGAGAATTAGGGTGGGGATTGCGATCGCAACACAAAACAAAGCCCCCTTTTCCCGCAGCTCCTGAGTTTGCAAGTCCTGCCCCTTAAAAGCAGTGACGTCACTTTTTTTAGATACCTTAAGCTGCATACCTTCCGATACTATGCTCCTGACTAATAGATCCCAACTAATAGACCGACACGGGGACGCGGTGATGGGGAGACACGGCGATCTCCATCTATGAGCAATCTCCGCGTCCCCGCGTCCTCCCCTCCCCGCGTCTTTCCCTCAATTACCCTATCCAATGGCCTTCATCTTCAAATAAAGATCGGTTCGATACTGATTAAACGCATCCGAGACCCGATTCATCGCGGCATAGCGCGGCTCCGGCAGGTGAATCGCGATCTCATGGGAGATGCCCCCCAGGTTGCGATCCAAAATCACGATGCGATCGCTGAGAAAAACGGCCTCCTCAATACTGTGGGTGACAAACAAGATCGCCCCTGCCACTTGCTCGTGGAGCTTTAGCAGCTCCTCTTGCAAACCCTCACGGGTCTGCACATCCACCGCCGCAAAAGGTTCATCCATCAACAAAATTTCTGGCTGCACCACCATCGATCGGGCCACCGCCACCCGCTGACGCATCCCCCCCGACAGCTGATAGGGATACTTTTTCTCACTGCCCCGCAGCCCCACCAGCTCAATAATGGTTTGCACCTTTTGCCGTTTCTCATACTTTGAGAGCGACTGAAATCGAAACCCAAAGGCTACATTTTGCTCAACTGTCATCCAGTCAAACAGAGCATTGCTCTGAAACACCACCCCCCGCCGGGCAGACGGCCCTTTGATCAGATCTCCGCCGTGGGTCACCTGGCCTGACAGCGGCTTATAAAACCCTGCAATCAGGTTCAAGATGGTTGACTTACCACAGCCCGACGGCCCTAACAGCGTCAAAAACTCTCCCCGCTGAATATTCAGACTAAAGTCTTGCAGCACTAAGCGCTTGCGACTATAGCCAAACGCAACCTGCTCTAAACAGACGATCTCATCTTGAGTCGATTGCCGGTTTTGAAGATCCCGTTCAAGGGCATTAATTGAGGATGGCAGGGGAGAGTGAGACATTGAGGAGATATTGAGGAGCCATTGGGATTTAATAGATGAATCAGGAAGGTGAGGAAGATGGGGGAGATGGGGAGGGTTGGTAAGGAAGACTCGGAGAAGGGGGGACGCGGAGACTAGGAGAGAAACGTCAGAAATTGTACACGTCATCCCACCTTCCCCACCCACTACCCACCACTCACTACCCTCTACCCTCTACTCATTTAGTCTCAAGATAATCAGCCACATAGGCAGAGTTGATCAACGGAGCCAGATCCTCTGGGGCACTGTCCAGGCGACCCTGATCGACCAGGAAGACTGCATATTCTTCATAGGCCTTGTAAAGGTCTGTCGACTGAGGCTGACCTGGTTGACCCAGCCAATCATCAGACAGCTGATCATCCATCATGACCACGGTTGAGCCCTGTCGGTCTACCATCGCCCCAAACTCTTCTGCGGTGAGGTTCAGTCGCTCAGCTTCCCACTTTTGACCGGACCCAATATCCGCCAGATAGTCTTGTTGGGCCATGTCCCAGGCTTCCATAAACTTTTGCATAACTTCGGGGTTGGCTTCGGCAAACTCTTTACGCACGGCCCACAGGGCCACCGCATAGGCCCCTACTGATTTCGCCGTGGCGATGTCGGTACCCCCTAGCTCATTTAGCTTGCCAGCGGCAGGTTCCCAGGTCCAGGCGGCGTCGATTTTGCCAGCCGAAAAGGCCGCGGCCATTTCCGACGGTTTTAAGTTCACCAGGTTCACATCATCTTGGGACAGACCGGCCTGATCTAAAGCGGCTAGCAGTGAATGGTGTCCCGAGGTGCCGATGGTGACGCCCACATTTTTGCCAGTGAGCGCCGCCACATCTGCGATCGACTCCCCTGCGATCAGTCGCTCCGCAGTCAAGGGGGCATGGTCTAATAGTACAACTTCTATATCAATGCCTGTGGCAAAGGCCGTTAACGATGGGAATGGGAAGAACCAGGTGATATCCACTTCCCCAGCCGCTAACGCAGGGACCATCGCGCCCCCAGAAGAGTAAGGACTCATTTCAACATCCAGGCCCACTTTCTCAAAGTAGCCTTCCTTATCAGCCACCATGGTGATGTTGTTGATGTCACCCGTTTGGAAGCCAACCCGCACCTTGGGCAGATCCGTCGCGGGTGCGTCAGCCGCTGCGACTTCCTCAGTAGCTGTGTCTGCCTCAACGGCGCTGGGCGTTTCCGCCGTGGGAGAACAGCCAATCGCCAGCGCCAAAGAGCAAGCGGCTAAACCGCTAAATGTGAAGAATCCGCGCCGACTGAGAAGGCGTTTAACCGATTGATGCATAGCTAATCTCCAAGGGTATGACTGTTGACTACCAAACTGCGCCTGTTATCAGTCATTCTGGTGGGTTTAGGGATTTGTTTTGTGACCAAAGGTACAAATACCCGCTTGAGCTGACGATTATCGAAAAGAAAAGTTTATGGATTGATAAATTTTCTTTTTAAACAACTTAACGCCATCAGATGCAGGTTGGTTCCTGCTAAAGCTGCGGCTAGAAAGACAGTTGGCATGGCCTATTGGGGCTTTAGTCGGATGGCGAGTAGCCCCACGATAATTGTAAAAACAAGGTGGTCTGGGCCAATCACCGGATGCCCCAAATCGGATAAAAATCCGTCTACCCAGCTATCTGGAATGGTGCTGCCAAAGGGATGGTGGGCAAAGGCCGGATTGGACAAGGTGAGGACTGCCAGGCAGACCAGGGGCATCACGGAGAGAAGGGTTCCGACCTTGACTATCTAGGTGGGAGGTCAGGCGTTGTCGCTGCCTTGCAGTCCAGCAGCTGGGAAAGCTGCGTCTCTAACTCCCCTGCCTCAATGACGCCGGATGCGATCGCAACTTTCTCGAGCGCCGTCAGCCAACATTGGTAATAGTCCCACTCAGGGTCATCGAGGTCGTGGGTGGCTTCCCATTCGCTAATGGTGGCTATCAGCGTTTGTCGAAAGTCTTCCCATTCATAGTGGCCCTGCTTTGAGAGGGCAATGGCCACCCCAAAGGCCATCTTTTCCCAATCGCGATCAAACTGGAGATGCCCGTTCTGGCGAGGCGGGGCTTCTTCAGGAGAGCCCATTAGACTCGTTGCCGCAAAATGTTCGAATTTTGTAAACATATTAAACCGCCACCGTTGCAACGCCCATCATCGCCTCTGGCGTAAGTAAAGCCGCTAACTCCGTTTCACTCATCCCCTCGGTGCCAGGGGGCCGCATCGGCAACACCCACCAGCGGATCTGGGCGCTGCTATCCCAAACCAGAACTTTGACCGAGTCATCAAGCTCTACCCCAAACTCAGACAAGACCACGCGGGGTTCACGCACCACCCGCGCCCGAAAGGTCGGATCTTTAAACCAGTAGGGGGGCAAGCCCAGGGTTGGCCAGGGGTAGCACGAACACAGGGTACACACAATCACGTTGTGCACCTCCGGTGTGTTTTCCACAATCCGCATGTGCTCGCCCTCGGCTCCAGACATGCCCTCGGGGAAATCGAGGGACTCACACGCCGCATTGCAATCTGTCAGCAACAGCTCTTTAAAGGCCGGGTCAACCCAGGCTTTGGCGACAATCTTGGCCCCATTAAAGGGTCCCATCTCGGTCTCAAAATAACCGAGGATCGTATCAACGGTATTCCCGGTGATAATTCCTTTTTCGATCAAAAGAGATTCTAGGGCTTTAACCTTAGCCGCACTAAACGTCTCTCGATCGGCACCGTATCTAAATCCTGGATAGTTACTTGGCATAATGCGCTCCTTACTCCTTACTCCTTACTCCGCCTCACTTAAACGGCTTCTATGTACACTTCAAAAATGTCGTTGTAGTAAACCGAGTTGGGCTCAATCAGCGACTCATTCCACAGATCTTCCGGTTTAAAGGCCAGACTGTAGACGGGCATGGGCGTGCCAATCCCATCTGCGGTGGGGAAGAAATAGGTAAAGGCGTTGTCGTAAACTTTGACGACCTCAGCCACACACCCCTTCAAGTTACCGGGTAACCGGCTGTGGTCAGCTGGGTCCACATCCTTAATTCGCACCTGATCCCCTAAGCTAAATTTTGGCGGTGCAGGCAGAGGACGCATGGGAGAATCTCCCTCCCTCAGGTATTTCACTACCTGCTCATCAATGGCTGCCTCACCGCCGCTGGGTAGGGGGGCCGCTGCGATTTCGCTGTCTTCTAAAATCTCAGCAGTGCGGGTATCGAGTTCTTCTTGGGTAATGTAGCCTTCTGACACAAAGAACCCAGAAATGCCCCCCAGCCACTTTTCGTAATAGCGCAGCCGAAAATATTCAAAGGGGTGCATCCCCTCTGCCCCCATGCGTAAATGCCCCCAGGTCCAAAAACTCTTGAAAGTGGTGGGGACTTCATCAATGGCATAGTCTGGGATGGATGTATCCAGGTGATTACTGAGCGCCATCATGGCGGTGTGAATGCCAAAGATCCGCTTTTCCCAGGGTTCGACAAAAACTTCGATTTCTGGGGTAATTGGGTCCAGGCCTTCGAGCCCGCCGAGGTTGTGTTGGAGTTTCATGGGTAATAGGTAGTGGGTGGTGGGTAATGGGTGGTGGGTAGTGGGTGATGGGTGGTGGGTAATGGGTAGTGGGTAATGGGTGGTGGGTAGTGGGTGGTGGGTAGTGGGTAAAAGGCGAAGTATCGTAGGGTGGGCTAAGCTTCCGAACGATATCAGCGGAAGCCAACCTGTTTAACTTGCGAGCCCACCATTTTCACGGAGAACGCATCGGGAATAAACAAGCAGGGGGACGAGATCATGAAGGGGGCTGAGTAATCGGTGATAGGAAAAGAGTTATGAAACATGGGCATAAGTCCTGGCCAAACAGCTTTCAAATCCAGCGCGAAGCTCTGCTTCATCCAGGTTTCTGCCGATGAAGACCAGCTCGTTGCGGCGGGTCTCCTCCGGTCGCCAGGGTTTGCCTGGTTGGCCCTCCAGGGTCATGTGAACCCCTTGAAAGACAAAGCGTCGGGCGGCGTTATCCACATCTAAAATGCCTTTCATGCGGAAAATATCAGGGCCTTTATCCTGCACTAGCTGATAGAGCCAGCGATTGAGTTTGTCGCTGTCTACACTGCCGGGCTCGGTAATCGCAACGGAATAAACAGACGCATCATGGTCGTGGGCATCCTCATCTAAAAATGCAGGATCAATGCTGAGGGCATTGTTGAGATCAAAGGCCTGTACGCCTAACAGCGCCTTCAGATCAATGTCGCAGTTTTGAGTGGTGTGGATTTTTGCGATCGCATTCATCCCGCGCACCCTTTGGGCCAGGGCGTCCAAGATCTCAGGGGAGACGAGATCGGTCTTATTGAGCAAAATCACATCGGCAAAGGCAATTTGCTCCTGGGCTTCGCTGCTGTCCCAGTGATCCCAGATATATCTGGCATCTACTACGGTGACCACTGCGTCCAGCTGGGTTTGCCTGAGCATCACCTCATCGACAAAAAACGATTGGATGACGGGAGCCGGATCGGCCAGTCCTGTGGTTTCAATGACCAAATGGTCAAAGCGATCGCGTCGGGTCATCAAGTCATTCATGATCCGAATCAAATCCCCCCGAACGGTGCAACAGATGCACCCATTGTTCATCTCAAAAATCTCTTCATCGGCATCCATCACCAGCTGATGATCAATGCCGACCTCGCCAAATTCATTGACGATCACCGCAACCCGCTGGTTGTGTTCTTCGGTGAGAATGCGATTGAGCAATGTGGTTTTGCCCGCGCCTAAATAGCCGGTGAGCACCGTAACGGGGACTTTTTGAATCAATGCCATAGTTTAGGAGAGATGGGGGGAATAGGGAGATGGTGAGGATGGGGGGGTAGGGTGTGTTCAACATCGCCGGCATTTAGGATTCAT
>JBCBQD010000208.1:0-10653 GCA_039820425.1 Cyanobacteria bacterium J06635_1 | reverse complement strand
CCTACCCCAATGTCCTCCCCCTGGCAACTCGATTTCTACCGTCGTCCCCTCCAAGACACCGCTGGCAAACCGCTTTGGGAACTGCTGCTGTGTGATGCCGAGATGGCCTTTAGCTATGGCGAAACCTGCCCCCAGTCAGAGGCCAATCCTCAATGGCTGCAAAACCAGCTCAGCCAGGCCATTGAGCGAGCCGGGGCTCCCCCCAGCGAAATTCAAATCTTTCGCCCCCAAACGCTCCCCCTGGCTGAGTTGGTCGGTAAAGCCTTGAAAATTCCGGTGGTGGCAAAGCGTGATCTGCCGACCTTAAAACAGTGGCTTGCTCAGCGGGCCGCTTGGTATACCAACCTCACCACCTATACGGGAGAACCCTACAATCCGCTTGATATTGAGCGACTGCCCCCCTTGCCCTTACCCGAAAACCTCTGGGGCGATCAGTGGCAATTTGCCGGGATCTCTAATGCCGACTTGCTGAGGTTTCAATTTGAGCCTGTGCCCTATTTATCTATCCCGCCTGAGTTGCGGCCTTTAGAGCTAGGGTTACCGATTACAACGCTTATTCCTGGGGTGATTATTGACGGGGGGCGACAATCGAGGACCCTGGCCCAGTGGCTACAGTCGGTGCAACCGGTCTTTGTCAAATATATGACCGGGGCACCAGACGGGCTGATCTTAGAAGCCGGGCTCAACGATCGCTGGGTGCTAGCCACCTTTGACGATAGCGATGTGCAAGGGGCCGCCAATACCTTTGAGCAGCGCAAGCAAGCGGCCAAGGGACTACATTTTTTGCTGGTGCGCCCCGATGATTCGGGGATGACCTACACCGGCCTGTGGTTATTACAAGAGATATAAACCTTGGCCACATTCAGCCCCGCAGATAGACCCTACATAAAAACTCAAGATTTCAAACTGGATGTGGATTACCCCATCCCCAACACCCCCAGCAAAATAATCACCAGGTTGGCACCGCTAAACCCCCAGTGAGCCACAATTGCCACGGTAGTGTTTTTAAACCTGGACGTCACATAGGATATGGCCAGCGTGGATGGCAGCAAAGCAATGAGATTCCACCAAAAAAACAGGTGAAATAAATCCCACAGCAGACCATGGATGAGCCATGCCCATTTCCCGTGGGTCAGCTCCTGGCGGGGCAGGATGTATCCACGCCACCACAACTCTTCTCCGAAAATGTTGAAGCATAGTACCCCAAAATAGGTGAAAAACACCCACCAATTGCCCCGTAGCGGCACCCCCATCATCTCTGCTAAGGGCGTATCAGTTTGTACCACCCGAGGGTCCAGCAAGGTGGGGAGAAAATCAGGCGGCGCAAACAAAGGAATAGACGCAATCCACCGTGCGGTGAATCTTAAGAGCAAAAAACTTGCCAGGGAAAAGATAATCAGACCGACCGTCCAAAACCATTGCTGACCTCTTATGGGTTTTAGCCGAAATCGAGTTTTGAAATGTTGCCAACTCCGGGGTCTACCCTCTAGATAGTAAGCCACAAAAGCAGCAGTTAAAAGGATGACAAAGGGGCCCCCAAAGCAAATAACCAGAAACGCCAAAAGCATGGGAGAACCCATCTGGGTCAACAAAGGAAACCCAACATGAATAGATAACCAAAAAAATAGAGAAGGGACCCCAAAGCAAACTAAAGACAACCAAAACGGCATGGGCTTGGGACGATTCACATTTACCTCCGATAAATCGAGCCTGACTTTTGGCAGTCAATACTCCTATATTCAATTATGACCGTAACTTGCCTTGATCGTGGTCATAACTCATATTTAATTATGGCTTTAAAGTGTCTATTCCTATTTGATAGCCTATAGGTTTATAGGTCAGTATTAAGGCATATATGCAGTCATTAAATGAACCTTGAGAAAGGCAAGACTCAACTCTATAGTTATTCCAAAATTCTCTTTAGAGCTCAAAAACTGCCGAAATCGGGGCATGATCGGAGCCAGGCTGCCCCCGCCTTACGCTAGGACGGTCTTCGATTGAGGGCAGTGTATCGGCTAAGTCAGTGTGACTGTCTACCTTGGGCCACTGGCGAGACTTGCCTGAAAGCATTTCTTGACTCACAAAGATGTGATCGATCAGCTCTTGGTTGCCTCGATAAATCCGAGAATATCGCCTTTCGATTGGAATCAGGGGAGCCAGGTTAAAGAGTCGAGTATCATCCCCTTTGTCGGGTCGAGGAAATCCGCGGGACCCAATTTGGCTGCCGCTGGGGCCTTGCAAAATCTGAGTGGTGGTAGCATCTGTCACATCGTTGAAATCGCCCAACAAGATCAGCGATTGCTCAGCATTATTTTCCAAAATTTCATTGGCTTTTACCCGCAAAGCAACTGCTTCTGCCGTTCGTCTCAGCAGAGCTAAACCCGCTCCACGGGCACGCTCATTTTCATCTTTAGGGGTAAATCGTGAACGATTTGCTGTCCCAGGAAAGGACAACAACTTTGACTTTAGATGGGCTGTCACCAGGTGGAGCGAAATGCTAGGGAGCGGCTTAACCAAAATGCGCAGAGCCCCTCGCCCCAATCGTGTAATCTCCGTGGTGCGATCTTCGGCTTGGCCTGTAATAGTGGAGAGGCTGCCCAGGGGAAAGGTCGAAATGTCTTCGGCTGATTCGATGGTTAGTTTTGATAAAAAGCCCACCCGAATGCCCCGACGGTCGGGTGTGTTGGAAACCTGAATATGGGGATAGCGCCCGTCTAGTTGCGCTACCAAATCGTCTAGGGCTGACACATCGCCAATCTCTTGAAGGGCCAAAATATCAGGATCGAGGCGCAAAATGACATCGGCCAGACTGGTTAATTTCTGGGTATAGTCGACCTGGGTTTTAGGGCCAGAGGCACTCCCGACCTGAAATAAGTTCTCCACATTCCAGGTCATGACTTTGAGGGTGACCATGATGCCTCCCGGCTAAGCGTAATCAATCAACATGGAAAAAAGTACCTGGAGAGGATGGGTAAGGGGAGATAGGATGTTGTTGAATTGTAAGTCTTTAGGCTCTGATTATTTCCGCTGTTTTCGCTTTAAGAAAATCAGCGCGATCGCACTTATGCCTACCCCCAGTACCTGACCGGGTTCTGGCACAGATGCGGTGGAGTTAAGTGGGTTATCGGGCTGGGTCAGTTCATCCTGGCCGTCTTCGACCTCGCGGTCAAAACGGTCGCTGTTGGCCTCGGCCTCTCGCAGCAGTTCTCGCTGGCGGTCGTTGACCAGTACCAGCATGGAGGAGTAAGGGGTGACAATCTCGGTGCGTTTTGCGATCGCATGCACCTCATCTAAGGTTTCGAGTTGGACTATGTCGGTGGTGCGGCTTTTTTGGAGGATGAGCTGGCGAGCGGCGAGGGGGGTGAAGTTGGGGGCAGGGGAGGCAGAGGGGGCAGGGGGAGATGGGGGAGATAGGGAAGGGTTTATTGGGGAGACTGACCAGGTGTAGTTATCTAAGACATCACCGAATGCACTTGAAGATATCCGTTGTAGAGCCGACATGACGTCGGTGGTGACACCGCCTTGGGTGGTTTGTAAGGTTTCTAGCAGCTTATCTTCATAGGCGGCGGGGAGTTTGCCGCCGAGATGAACCATCCAGAGGGGGGCAGTCAGCTCGGGCAAATCGTTGGCTTCGGCCAGTTCGTAGCTGCCTTCGTCGGTAATCAGGAGAATTGCATTGTAGGTTTGGTTGCCGCGCTGCTGATCAAACTGTTGCAGCATCTCAGCCGGTTGTAGGCTGCCGTAAAACGTGACTTGCTCAAACTGCTTGAGGGTTTGGGTGGGGGGCGTTATCTCGCTGGTTGTCGCGGTCAGATAAAAGTCGAGGGTGTTTTCGCCCGCCACTTGTTGCAGCGCTTTAAAGGCTTGCTTCAGGTCCTGGGGATGGGTCGCCATGCTGTGAGAGCTGTCGAGAATCACCGCCAGTCGCTGATTTTTGGGCATTGTCTTGGCTGGGTTATGCTTGGCTGGTTTAGCTAGTGGCGTTGCGGTGACGCGATACCCTTCTGAAAGATCTACTTCATGGGCGACAGGCGTCGCTTTGACGGCAGGAATAACGGTTTCTTCAGACCAAGATTCTTCTGAGAAGAGATTACGTTTCTCGGTGATCTGGGGCAGGGGCCAACCGTCTGCTTGCTGCATCACCTGGTAGGTCATCCACAAATGCAGCAGGCCGGGTTCAGAGCCCTCATCAGTGGTGGGTCGGGTGGCTGCGGGGATTGGAAAAACTCGCATTCTATATTGACGCGGGCCTACCTGCTCCAACAGAGCCGGGTCGGTCGGTGTAGTCCATTTACTGCGTTCGACTTCGCCTTTATAGACCTGTTGGGCTGCTCCGCGAGGTGACACCACAAATTTGAATCGGGGGGAGGTTTCGTCTGCGCCCAACCACAGCCCCGTGATCACAGCACTCTCGGGCAGCGAAAAGCTGTAGAAAATCTCCTGCTCCTGGAAGGTTTTGTTCTCATACAGCTCATGCATTTCGACCTCGGCCCAATCGCCCTGCTCGTTAACAGAGAACGATTGGCTGGCTAATCGCACCACTTTTTGATCCAGGTTGAGCAGACCTGCCTGGGTCTCATCCCGGTTGGCGGTGGCTTGTAGGGCTTTGCGAATGGCGGCTCGCTCGGCCTTTTGAATCGGCGCGTCAAAAAACTGGGCGTAGAGATCGGCGGCTTTCTCAACGTCAGTCCCGGAGCCTCGGTAGAGAAACGGTGAGAGCAGCCCATTATGGATGTTTTGCCAAAACTGGGCGGTGGGGTCCGACAGGTCAAACACATACCTGTACAGGCTGCGCAGCTGATTGCTGTCTTCCCAGGGGCTGAGGTAGCGATAGTTGGAGAGATAGGCGTTGACCAACCCGGCGCGAATGTTATCAGACTGCTTGAGCAGGACCTGCTGGGCCGCTGCGGTTTGCGGGGGTAAGGCCAGCAGGTCAAAGGCTTTGGCCTGGGGTTGGGGCTGTAGGGTGACAAAGAGGGCAGTGCTGAGGAGGAGTGCGATCGCGCTCGTCGCCCCGCTGCGCCCAAAGCCGTACTGTTTGCCAAACGCCGTAAAAATCCGCCACCATGAGCGCACGTAAAAATTCACCATGACGTAGGGCATGGCAAAAAACAGGAGGCAGCTCAGGCCAAAGAGCAAGAACATTAAAAGCTGCCAGGGGGCACTCAATAGCCAACCCATGCCTTGTAGCCAGTGAAACTGGAAAAAGTTGTATAAGAAAACGCACAGCGTTGGAACGGTATATAGCAGCAGTAACGCCCCCACATACAGCCCCATCCCTAAAATCAAACTGTGGCTGATGATTTGCACCCAGGCCAACCCGCGCTTGTAGGCCGCATAGCCCGCCACAATTTCGATGGCAAACATTAGCATACTCACCGCCAGCAGCCCCAGCACATAGCCAACCCCGACGGTCATCTCTCGAATCAGGAACAGTCTGAGCAGACACAGGGCAAACAGGGGTGCTTCAACCCCATAAAACAGGCGCATCAGCAAAATCGGATGTTTTCGCAGCCGCAGCCCGCCCACCAGGGTACACACCACCGGGATGACCAAAATGCCGATAATGCTGACTAGAAACGTGGGGGGAATAGTGCCATCCCGCGCCGCCTGGAAAATCTCAAACCCCGCCTCCGGTAGGATAAAGAGGTAAACCAGGGCTAGAAAACCCAGATTCCAGGACCAGAAGATCGCGTGGGAGAGGATATGCAGGGCGGTTTTCATAGGGATATCGGGTCGCGGCACGGGCGGTTGCTGCACTCTACAGAGTGAGGCCGTCAGATTCCCGAATGAGGTTTACGGTCTGTTACAGGTGCGATCTCATGAGAGCCCAGATCCCCGGATTCTTGCTTGGGTTCAGCCCGACGCTTTAAAGTTGTCGGAAAAGCCGGGGATCTCAACTAGGGTAACCCTTTAGCAACACAAGAAATCTCTGACGGTTGGGTTGGGTTTATGCGATCGCACTGGGTGAACACAAGGCACCCCCTCTACATTCCCGCGTTATTCTTTCCCTGCGTTCCCGCATCTCCCCTCCCCGCCTCCCCTCCCTTTGCCCAAAACGGTCAGTTGATAGAAAATATCCCTATCACCAAAAAACACCAACTGTAACGAATTCTCCCCTTTTGCCCTCCCCCTTTTGCCCTCCCCCTTTTGCCCTCCCCCTTTTGCCCTCCCCCTTCTGCCTTTCACCCTTTCACCCACCCATCCAGTATCCTAAAAGTGACAGCGTTCAAATTTCTCTATGGCGGTTGCTGCTAACAAGCTCACGTTTGAAGAATACCTGGCCTATACCGATGGCACTGACACCCGCTATGAATTGGTGAATGGGGAATTGGTGGCAATGGGCATTGGCAGTGGTCTGCACGGGGCGATTCTGAAATTTCTAGAAAACGTATTTGACGCTGAAATTGCCCGACTGCAGCTAGAACTGGTGGCGTTACAAGCAGCCGTTGGGGTCAGATCGCCTCGCCGTGGACGCTGGGACACCAGTCGTATCCCAGACGTGAGTGTGATCGCGATAAACCAGTGGCGTGAGCTACAAAACCGTGAAGCCATCATTGAGTTAAACGAATCACCCCCCAAGCTCGTGGTCGAGGTTGTCAGCGACAGCACTCGCCGAACAGACTACCGGGCCAAGCGGGCGGAGTACATGGTCTTGGGTATTGCAGAGTATTGGATCGTTGACGCCGATGAGGCCAAGGTCACCGTCCTGTTGCTGGTAGACGATTGGTACGAAGCGGTTGAGTATAGGGGGAATGCCTTGATTCGGTCGGGCTTGTTTCCTGAGTTGTCGCTGACGGCGACCGACCTGATTTCGGGTGGTCTGTGAATAATTGATGACGTGATTGAATCTTGATGCTGATAAGGATCACTTTGCCAAAATGGTGCGTTGATAGAGAATATCCCTAACACCGAAAAATTCCGGCAGCGTTGAACGCACCCTACGGATTCTCTCAGGAATTCTCCCCTTTCGCCTTTCCCCCTTCCCCCTTCCCCCTTTCCCAAAGAATGAAAGCCCAAGATGTGTTGAACCGCTACGCCCAGGGAGAACGTAACTTTAGCGGCGCAAACCTGCGTGGAGCGAATTTCAAAGGACAAGATCTGTCAGGCGCAGACTTTAGCGGCGCAGATATTCGCGGAGCGAATTTTACCAATGCAATTTTGCAGTCAGCTTGCTTCAAGGGGGCAACCGCTGGGTTGCAAAAACGCTGGGTGGTGGGGCAGTGGGTTCTGGTGGCAGTAATTTCTGCCCTGGCTGGTGTACTGGAGGGGCTTGCAGGTGGGGTTTTAGCCTTACTTTTGTTTGACGCCGCGACTGCTGCCGATTTAATAGCCGGTATTGTTGGTTGCGTCGTGATTGTGATCTTGTTGTTAGCAATTGCACGTCAAGGGTTTACATTGCAAGCCTTTGGCACGATTGCGATCGTGATCGCAGTTGGGCTTGCAATCGCATTCGCAGGCGTAGTCGCATTCGAAGTCGCATTCGCAGGCGTAGTCACATTCGAAGTCGCAGGCGTAGTCGCATTCGCAAGTGCAGTCGCAGCCGCATTCGCGATCGCAGTTGGGCTTGCAATCGCAATCGCAATCGCAATCGCAATCGCAGTCGCAGGTGCAGTCGCAGGCATGGTCGCGGGTGCAGTCGCAATCGCAGTTGCATTCGCAGGCGTAGTCGCATTCAACGGCGCAGTCGCAGGTGCAGTCGCAATCGCAGTCGCAGTCGCAGTGCTAAGTTTTTATGTCGCTCGACATATCCGCAAATGGGATGAAAAGTTTGCCGTGGTTCGCACCTTTGGCATTGCGTTTGGAGCGCTGGGGGGCACTTCTTTTAGCGGGGTAGACCTCTCTGGTGCTAACTTTTCTCAAGCCCGCCTCAAAAGCACCAATTTCGCAGCTTCTCGAAAAAGCTCCACAAGTCTCAATCGCGTTTGTTGGCAAGATGCGACATTACTCGATCGCTCTCGTCTTGGCAACGCTATCTTGCAAAATCCTAAAGTTCGGGACTTACTGATCACCTTCAACGGTCGAGGACAAAATCTTTCCGACCTAAATTTACGAGGGGCCAACCTTCACAGTGCTGACCTCAAAGGAGCCCATCTCAAACGCGCCACCATTAGCGCAGCCGACTTCAGCCGCGCTATTCTCGAAGACGCCAACCTCAGCGAAGCCCAAGCCGTCGGCACCGATTTCACCCATGCCTACCTCACTGGGGCTACCCTCGAAGCCTGGAACATTGACAGCACAACCGTCCTCAAAGACATTGACTGCCGCTATATCTTTTTGCGAGAACGGCCCAACCAGTTGGGCGACCGAGAACGTCGCCCCCACGATCCCAACAAAACCTTCCAACCCGGCGACTTCGAGAAATTCTTTAAAGAAGTCCTCGACGAGGTGCAAATCCTGATCCGTAACGGCGTTAACCCTGACGCCTTTCGCGCGGCCCTCCAGCGCATCATGGAAGAGAATCCTGACATCACCCGCGACTCGGTCAAAGCCATTGAGAAACAGGGTGATGATGTACTGCTTACCCTGCAAGTCGCAGAGGGCACCGACAAAGCCAAAGTTGAGCGCGACTGGGACACCGGCTATCAAGCAGGCTTAAAAGCCGGTCGTGAGGCTGGCCGACTAGAGGCCGAAACCCGTCGGGCGGATGATATCAAAGAGATTGCCCTGCTGATTGCTCAGAAGCCGATTAACGTAGAGGCAAACATAGAAGCCAACGCAGTATCAGACAGCAGAGCCATGCAAGGCAGCGATCAAAGCCAGAACATCAACGTCAAGGGCGATTTCAATATTAACGCCCAGAACTCGGTGGTGAGTCTGCGCGATGTTAGCGGTCAGGTCACCAACCAGATCAACCAGCTCGGTGGTGCGGATACCCAGCTCAAAGACCTGCTCACCCAGCTCCAAACCGCCATTGAGACCGAGCCCACCCTGGCTGATGACGACAAAGCCGAAGCGCTAGAGCAGGTCAAAACCCTGGCCGAGGCAGGGCAAGCTCCCACCGAAGGAAAGATGCAGAAAGTCGCTAAGCGGGCGATGACCATGCTCAAAGGCATTACCTCAGGGCTGACTGAGACGACCAAATTGGTGGAGGTGTGCAATCAGTTGCTGCCCGCCATTGGCCTGTTATTCGGCCTGTAGGGACTTTCCCTACACGTTACAATCGAGTCACCCGCTTAACACCAAGCAAATCATGCAGCCCAGCAGCGCGCTCGAATCAAACTTTACCGCCGTAGACGAGATTCAATGGCCCCCCACCGATCTATGGAGTGATGAACCCCCCTTGGAAAGCGATTTGCATCGGGAGCAAATAGAGCTGCTCATCCGCATTTTGAAGCTATTTTGGCAAGATCGAAACGATTTTTACATCACCGGCAACCTGACCATTTACTACAACGAGCAACAGCTAAAATCACGGGATTTTAGAGGGCCTGATCTTTTCGTGGTCCTCAATACCGAGAAAAAAGACCGCAAAAGCTGGGTTGTTTGGGGCGAGAATGGCCAGTACCCCGATTTGATCTTAGAAATCTTGTCCAGTTCTACGGAGAAGGTTGACCGGGGCATTAAGAAGGAACTCTATCAAACTGTCTTTCGCACACCAAACTATTTCTGGTTTGACCCCGTTAGCCTCGAATTTCAAGGCTTTCATCTGGTAGACGGGCGTTACGAACCTATCCAACCCACTGAGCAAGGATGGCTCTGGAGCCAGGCGTTAGAACTTTATCTGGGTATCCATGACCACAAACTTCGCTGGTTTACTGCGGACGGTCAACTCATTGCATCACCAGAAGAACAGGCTGAGCAAGCCCGTCAACAGGCTGAGCAGGCCCGTCAACAGGCTGAGCAAGCGCGCCAGCGAGCTGAGCAGGCCGAGCGAGAATTGGCACAGCTAAGGGCACAGCTTAAGGCTCAGCCCGATTCTGAAAACTCATGAATCCCAGGCTGAGAAAGGCTTCTTGCTACGCAGCCTATCCCTCGACCTTGCGTCGCTTGAGTAACAAACTACCTGCCCCCAGCACCGTCGCAAACCCCAGCAGGCTCATCGGCTCTGGCACTGCTTGGGCATCTACCCGATCGATAAACTCATCAAAGATCAGGGTGTAGTTGCGGGTACGCTCCTCAATCAAACCAGGGAAAATCTCGTTAATAAACTTGCGATTATCGGTCGCCGGGTCGTGCCAGGTCCGCCCGTTAGGCACCCGAGGATCAGAGGTCTGGGTAAACCCGTCTTTCTCGCCAATATCCCAGTTCGTCGCCTCAGCAGCTAGTACAGGCATCAAAAAATCAAACGACTCTAGATCGCTACAGCAGCCGGTACCCTTTGGATAGAGAGAATTGAGCCCCGGATTGCTTTCTGCTGCAATCCCATTTTCTGCTGCAATTTCGAGGGCGAGGTCTCGATATCTAAACCATGAGGGTTTCTCGGTGGCCCCGCGGCCGGCATTTAAGTACAGCTTGTCGCCAAACACCAGGCTGTCGAGGTTGACCATCAACACCGTATTGTCGATGTCTTGCTCACTCAAACTGTTCGCATAAAACTCTGAGCCGATGAGTCCGATTTCCTCAGCCCCAAAGAAAATGAATTTAACCGTGAGGTTGGTCTCAGGCTCTAGCCGCTGGGCGAGCTCCAGCAAGACTCCCACCCCCGAGGCA
>JBCBQD010000207.1:0-10664 GCA_039820425.1 Cyanobacteria bacterium J06635_1 | reverse complement strand
GGTGAGTATCACATGAACAATCCGCAGATGACGAAGCTGCTGCATAAGGCCCTGAAAACCAAGCAGCATGACCACTACGAGATCTATCAACAGCAGCTTCAAAATCGTCCAATTGCAGCGCTGCGGGATTTGCTCGACTTTAAAAGCGATCACCCCCCTGTCGAGCTCAACGAAGTGGAGTCGGTAGAGGCAATCATGCAGCGGTTTTGCACCGGGGGGATGTCTTTGGGGGCGCTGTCCCGGGAGGCCCATGAAACCCTTGCGATCGCAATGAATCGCATCGGTGGCAAGTCCAACTCGGGGGAGGGCGGCGAAGATATCGTGCGCTTCAAGGTGCTCTCGGATGTCGATGACAGTGGCTTATCACCCACGCTGCCCCACCTCAAGGGGCTGAAGAATGGCGACACCGCCAGCTCTGCCATCAAGCAGGTGGCTTCAGGGCGCTTTGGGGTGACCCCAGAATATTTGATCAATGCCAAGCAGATTGAAATCAAGATGGCCCAGGGGGCCAAGCCCGGTGAGGGCGGTCAGCTGCCGGGTAAAAAGGTGAGCGCCTATATTGCCTCGCTACGCCGCTCTAAGCCCGGAGTGACCCTGATTTCACCGCCGCCCCACCATGATATTTACTCCATTGAGGATCTGGCCCAGTTGATTTTTGACCTGCACCAGATTAACCCCAAGGCTGGGGTCTCGGTGAAGCTGGTGTCGGAGGTGGGCATTGGCACCATCGCTGCTGGGGTTGCTAAGGGCAACGCCGACATTATCCAAATTTCGGGTCACGACGGGGGTACTGGCGCATCTCCTCTCAGCTCCATCAAGCACGCGGGGCTGCCCTGGGAACTGGGTCTGAGCGAAGTGCAGCGAGTCTTGATGGAAAACCAGCTGCGCGATCGCGTCATCCTACGGGTGGATGGGGGTCTCAAAACCGGCTGGGATGTGATCATGGGGGCCCTGCTCGGAGCCGAAGAATATGGCTTTGGCTCGATTGCCATGATCGCCGAGGGCTGTATCATGGCGCGGGTTTGTCACACTAACAACTGTCCGGTGGGCGTGGCCACCCAGCGGGAGGAGTTGCGTAAGCGGTTTACCGGCATTCCCGAGCAGGTGGTGAATTTCTTTCACTTTATTGCGGAGGAAGTGCGATCGCTACTGGCTCACCTGGGCTATCGCTCTCTGACCGAGATTATCGGACGCACCGACCTGCTCAAGCTCAATGGGGAGCGTAAACTCACCAAGACCCAGGCCCTTGACCTGGGCGCGATCATCAATTTGCCCGATACCCGCGAAGACCGCAGCTGGCTAAAACACGAAGCGGTCCACAGCAATGGCCCCGTCCTCGACGATGAAATGCTGGCCGATGCCGACATTGCCCAGGCGATTGCCCACCAGGGCAGTGTTAGTAAGACCTTTAAGGTGATCAACACCGACCGCACCGTTGGCGGGCGGATCTCAGGGGCCATTGCCCAGGACTATGGCAACGCTGGCTTTGAAGGGCAGCTCAACCTCACCTTTGAGGGCAGTGCTGGGCAGAGCTTTGGGGCCTTCAACCTGCCGGGGATGCAGCTAACGCTGGTGGGTGAGTCTAATGACTACGTCGGCAAAGGCATGCACGGGGGCGCAATTGTCATCAAACCCTTCGCAGGCATTCAGTACGACCCCTCAGAGAATGTGATCATTGGCAATACCTGCCTCTACGGCGCAACTGGCGGTACGCTATATGCCCTGGGTAAAGCTGGGGAGCGCTTTGCGGTCAGGAATTCTAAAGGGCAGGCCGTAATCGAAGGGGCCGGTGACCACTGCTGTGAGTATATGACGGGCGGTGTCGTGGTGGCCCTGGGGCACGTGGGTCGCAACGTGGGCGCTGGGATGACCGGCGGTTTGGCTTACTTCTTAGATGAGGATGGTGACTTCCCCACTCGAGTCAATCCCGAGATTGTCAAGGTGCAGCGAGTGATTACCGAAGCGGGTGCTCAGCAGCTCAAGGCATTGATCATGGCCCATGCTGAGCAGACTGGTAGTCAAAAGGCCGCGAAGATTCTTGCGGATTGGGATAGCTACTTGCCGAAGTTCTGGCAGGTGGTTCCCCCGTCAGAGGCGGACTCGGCTGAAGCGAATAAGGAAGCCGGTAAGGTAGCAAGCCCCGTAAGTTAAATCTTGGCCACACCCAGACCTGTTGTTTGCCTGCGGGAAAAACTCAAGTTTTCAAGCTGAATGTGGTTTAATCTGTCGAAATTCATGACAACTTAGCTGATGACTTGCCTGTAACCTTGTATCAGGAAATAGCTGGCCCCAGGGTAAGGGACCTGGCCTGAGTATCTCGAGACTTTTACAGGGTTCTCGCCTGGTCAACCACAAAGTCATGAAACCCATTCAACCTTATCAACCCCTGATCCTGCGCATTTTGCATGGGCTCAATGGGCTTTTTTTGATTGCGGCAATTTTGACAGCGTTTTGGACCTACGATACCTATGACGGTCGATGGGGCAGAATTCCCCTGCCTGCCTATAAGGAAATTGAAGGGATCCATGGGACCTTTGGGGTGTTAGTGCTGCTAATATTCCCGGCGTTTGTGATCTACGCATTTCATCGTGGGTCGCAGCGGTTAGTACAGTCTGATTCGTTAGCTAAACTGGCTAAGGTGGGGCAACCCATCTGGTGGTATACCCTCAACCGTTTTACCAATACCCTGACGCTACTGGCGCTGACGTTTGCGCTGGTAAGCGGCAAATTAATGGATGAAACCTGGTTGCCTAAGGGAGAGTTAAACCATTTTTGGTATTCTGCCCATTTAATCTCATGGGGAGTGATGGTAGTTGCGATCGCGCTCCATCTCTTAATGAATACCCGGGTGGGTGGCATGTCGCTGTTATTATCCATGCTAAATTGGCGATTCCGTGCCAAAGACAGCCCCGTCCTTTGGTCTACTCACTTATTAAACGGATGGTCAAACCTACGGTCGGGGGCATGGAAAACCTGGTTTCAACCGCCCTCAATGTTGATCAAACTAGAAATGCTTATCTTCATAAGCCTTGCCTTTGGCTGGATTGTTTCAGGATTTAAAGAGCTGCTAAAGTCTTGAAATGAAGTGTTTCGCTTTTCCTATAACATTGACGCCTGACCAGGAAGACGGCGATTTTGTCGTGACCTTTAGGGATTTAGCGGTTCAAAAATCAAAAGCTGTTGCTGCGGTTAAGGAACCGACGACACGATATAGATACTCAGGGGGTAGCTACCAAGAGTGCGGAAATTTCTAACCTTTTTGAGTAAACCTATTTCGGATTTGATTTGTGCATCACTCGAAGCTTTTGTAGGGTGATCATTAGCAGCTACGATAGCCTCGCTTGGGGTTTCATACCAAAAGACAACATGATTGGTCGGGCTACCAAAATATTCTGGCCCCCCAATCGGGCAGGTAGGGTGAACTGATAGGCAGTGGGTTAACCAAACCGTTAAAGTTGCCCTTTGGCTTTTAACCATTTCAAAGCCTCTCGTTTACTCAGAGAAGCCATTGCGTGGTCAGCTACAAACTGTTTCACAGATGTGGGGGCTGTTTTTGAATATTCTCTCAAAGCCCAACCAATCGCCTTTTGGATGAAGAATTCATCCGATGAAGTGTTTTCTTCGATGAGTGAGAACAGTAACGTTTCGTCAGTATTGGCTTTGTAAGAGAGCTGAAACAACAATGTCGTACGTCTGAGCCAAAGGTTGTCACTGTGTCGCCAATGTTGGATGTAGTTGCCAACTTCGCCGGGAAACCGGCTGAAAAGAGTCCCTATCTTACGGCTAGCCAAGCCATCGACGGTATCCCACCAAGATTTTGTGGTAATCAGCTTTTCTATCGTGGGCAAAATTTCGGGGGTGAGCTGTTTGCGAAAGCGATGCAAAAAGTCACCGCCGAGGTATTGAAATTCTCGCTTGGGCCAGGACCAGAGAGTGAGTAGGATGGTATCTAGCTCACTCAACTCGGGCAGACCATGGGACGCGATGAACTGTTTGAATAGGGCATTGTGCTCCGGTGTTTTGATGCCCAGGAATTTAAATTGGTTGCGCATGTATTTTTCCATAGCGGGCGCATTTTCGGGATGGGCGTGCTGCTCGAAGTGGGTGCGGAGCGATCGCAAGTAGCTGTCCATGGGGTGGCGGGTAGAGGTTGGTGGGTAGAGGGTGGTGAGTAGGTTCTTAGGGTTAACTCATCTCGGGGTGTTTTAATCTAGACTTAGACATATCTTGAAACATTTAGCGTTCGCGTTAATAGTTTTAAACGCTTAACTCTGGACAAGTAACCCTGGACATAAGTGAAATGCCCTCAAAGCAGCCTGACATCATTTTTTTAGTGCTCGATACCCAGCGGGCCGATCGTCTATCGTGCTATGGCTACGACAAACCGACGTCGCCAAATATTGATGCGCTGGCGGCTGAGGGGACGTTGTTTAAAAATGCGATCGCACCCGCCCAATGGACCATTCCCTCCCACGCGTCCATGTTTAGCGGACTGTATCCTTCCCAGCACCAGATGCTGCAGTCCTACTCGGTGATGCCACCGCCGGTCAAGACCCTGGCAGAACGGTTGCAAGATGGCGGCTACTATACGGCGGCGTTTTGCAATAACCCGCTAGTGGGGGTAATCAACAACGGTCTACGGCGAGGGTTTTATAGCTTTTTGAACTACAGCGGCCTGATGAGTTCCCGCCCTAACCAGGCCGGGGAACCCTCCAACTTTTTAGACAAATATCGTCAGTTTTTTAAGCGACTGGTGGCGGGGCTGCTCAGTCGAGTGCAGGACTCCTTTGCCCGGTCTGACTGGTTGCTGTCGCTGTCGTTTACGCCGATCATGGTGCCCCTGTGGCAAACGGCACTGAGCTTTAAAGGGAACACGCCTAAGTCCCTCGAAGATGCTGCCAAACTCCACATTCAGCGCAAAGGGATCGGGGCTGATCAGCCCGTTTTTACCTTTATCAACCTAATGGGCACCCACATGCCCTACCATCCCTCCCGGGAGCAAATTGAGAAATTTGCCCCCCACGTGCTCAAAGACCGCGAAGCCCAGAGCTATCTGCGCCGATTTAATAACGACGTCTATGGCTGGCTTGCGCCCCTGGTCGGTGCCCTGGGCGAGCAGCAAAAGGACACCCTGGATGGCATGTATGATGCCGAGGTCGCTGCCCAGGATATCCACGTCGGGGCCTTTTTTGAGAAGCTGCGCCAGGCAGGCAAGTTGGACGACACCCTGGTGATTATCTGCGCTGACCACGGTGAGCATCTAGGCGAGAAGCAGCTGATCGGCCACAGCCTGTCGATCTACAACGAACTGATCCAGGTGCCCTTGATTATTCGCGACCCCCAAAATCGGATGGTACCAGCCACGGTGCGTGAGGATGTGGTTTCGACCCGATGCCTTTTCCACACAGTGCTGTCGGCAGCAAACCTGGCGACGGCGGCGGAAGCCGAGCAGAGCCTG
This sequence comes from Cyanobacteria bacterium J06635_1, assembly GCA_039820425.1. GTDB lineage: Bacteria > Cyanobacteriota > Cyanobacteriia > Phormidesmidales > Phormidesmidaceae > SIO4C1. Next base: position 5,206 of record JBCBQD010000207.1, on the reverse strand, counting down.
GAGCATATTCAACGGTCGGTAGAAACCGATGAGTTTGTCTTTGCCGAAGCCGTGACGCCTCAGAATGTGCTGAATTTGATCCAAAAGCGGCAACCGGAGCTGGTGCGATCTCACGCCTGCGATCAGGCCCGCCGCGCTGTCTGGATGGGTCGCCATAAGCTAATTGAAACCGGCGATGACACCCTGGAACTCTACGATGTCCTCGACGACCCCCAAGAAAACCTGGACCTGAGCGAAATTTTCCCAGAGACCGTAGAGTCGCTGCAAGCATCCCTCGCCGCCTTCGGCAACGTCGCCGACGAACACCAGGCTGTCTTCTCCCAAGCCCGCGCCTCCGGCTTCGACGATCCAGAAGTCCGCCGTCGTCTTCAGGATCTGGGCTATCTCGAGGATTAATTTCACTTCCCCATCTTCCTCACCTTGTCAAATCCTGCATTGGGCGGCGCAATGCCGGCCCCTACCCTCTCTCCTCTGCCTTTCGCCTTTCGCCCTTCGCCTTTCGCCTTCCAACTCCTGTATTGGGCGGCGTAACGCCAGCCCCTACTGCCTATGTATCCCCCTTTCGACCCCACCATCTTTGAAATCGGCCCCTTCGCCCTGCGCTGGTATGGCCTGCTGATGGCCACTGCGGTACTAACCGGCTCCTGGATCGCCAGCCGAGAGATTTCCCGGCGAGGCAAAAATCCCGAAGATTTTTGGGACATGCTGATTTGGGTGCTAATTCCTGCTTTTATCGGCGCACGGCTCTATTACGTCTTTGTCCAATCGCCGCGCACCTCTGAGGGTATTGGTTATTACCTGAGCAACCCTGCCAAGATTTTGCAAATCTGGGGCGGCGGCATTCATATTTTTGGAGCCTTCATTTTTGGTGGTATTGCCCTGTGGCTGTTTACCAAGATCCGCCAGCTGCCAACGCTCATGTATCTGGATGCGGCGGCAGTGGGGCTACCCCTGGCCCAGGCCATTGGCCGCTGGGGTAATTTTATTAACCAGGAACTGTACGGTCCGCCCACGACCTGGCCCTTTGCCCTGCGCATCGACCCTGCCCATCGCATTGGCCCCTACCAAAACCTGGCAGAGTACCCCGAAACAACCCGATTTCATGCCTTGTTCTTATATGAATCCGTTTGGAATCTGATCGGATTTGGATTGTTGTTCTGGATTTCTCGTAAGTTTCAGAAACAACTTAAGCCAGGGGATTTAGCGCTGATGTATGCGATCTGGTATCCGCTGGGAAGATTCTTCATTGAGTTCTTGAGAACAGATTCGTGGTTTTTCCCAGGGACACCGTTTAATGTGGTGCATGCGCTGTCGTTTGTAGCAGTTATTGGAGCTGCTGCTACCTTGTTTGTTAGACATCGAAGAGGGCAGTTGCAAGTTAGAGGGTAAAGGCTAAAGTCTGAGGATGTTGTGATGGTGAGTTCTCAGTTTTAAGTTTTGAGTGTTGTTGACTGCTCTTTAATCCTTAACGCCCCCATGTCCTCTCCTCGTCTTCTCATCATTGGTCTTGACTGTATGGAACCATCGTTGGTGTTTGACCGCTGGCGAGAAGATTTACCCAATCTCTCTAGACTGATGTCTCAGGGCAGCTACGGTCCTCTAGAGAGTTCAATTCCGGCGATTACGGTGCCTGCCTGGAGCTGCATGATGTCAGGGCGCGATCCGGGGGAGTTGGGGATTTACGGCTTTCGCAACCGGGCTACGCGAGACTATCAAAAAATGAACATCGCCGACGGTCGGGCGGTGCGGTTTCCGCGGCTGTGGGATTATCTTGGCGAGGCAGGCTGGACTGTAGCAGCGCTGAGTGTACCGGGGACTTCGCCGCCCTACGCGGTCAATGGCTCTTTAGTGTCTTGTTTTTTGACGCCAAACCCCAGCGTGCCGTTTACCCATCCGCCGGAGCTGGGCGCGCAGATCCTGGATTGGATGCCGGATTTTATGCTAGATGTGCCGGAGTTCCGCTCTGAGGATAAGGGGCAGATCTTAGAGAATATCTACAAACTCTGCGATCAGCGGTTTACCCTGGCCGAGAAGCTGATTACCCAGGAGGGACCAGACTTTTTGATGCTGGTGGATATGGGAGTCGATCGCATCCACCATGCGTTTTGGAAACCGATGGACCCAACCCATCCGCAATATGAGCCAGGCATGTCCTTTGCCGAGGCGATTCACGATTACTATTGCCATGTCGATCAGCGGGTGGGGGAGCTCCTGGCAAGCTGTGGCGAAGAGACGGCGGTGCTGGTGGTGTCTGACCACGGGGCGCAGCCCCTGATGGGGGGGATTTGTATAAACGAATGGCTGATTGAGCATGGCTATCTGACCCTCAAAGACACGCCCACAGAGCCAACCCCACTGGATCAGGTCGAGGTGGACTGGAGCCAAACCAAAGCCTGGGGCGCGGGCGGTTACTATGCGCGGGTGTTTCTCAATGTGCAGGGGCGTGAACCGGAGGGCACGATTCCGCTGAGGGAGTTTAAGGCGATGCGATCGCAACTCGCCGCTGAGTTAGAAACCATCACCGCCCCCGGTGGCACACCTATGCCAGTCAAAGCCTATATTCCCCAAGAAATCTATCAAAAGGTACGCGGCATGGCCCCGGATTTGATTGTTTATTTTGACCAGTTGGCTTGGCGGTCGGTGGGTAGTGTTGGCGTCGGCGCACTCTACACGGCTAACAATGACACTGGGCCAGACGATGCAAACCATGCCCAATATGGGCTAATGATTTTCCACGACCCTAAAAATCCTCAAAATGGGCAACGGCTAGAGGGTGCTCAGATTTATGATCTGTTGCCAACGTTACTCAATCGCTATGGGATTGAAGCCCCGGCGGATTTGTGCGGTAAGGTGTTACCTATTTGACCAGTGGCAAACGACAGAACTTTCAAGGTATCCTCTAAGGCCACAGATACCCTAGTAAAAGATTGCTAACTGATATTCTTTGCCGAAAGTGAACCATGACAAAGCGTGTAGACCAGGCCAGCCTGATGACTGATACCATTCATCACTATCTCCATGCTTGGAACTCTGCCACTGTGGTCGAGCGTGAAAGCGAGCTGGCTAAAAGTTTTGCCACTGACGGGGTTTATATTGACCCCCACGCGGGTGAACTGAGGGGTTTGGCCGCTATGCAGGGACTGATCGAGGAGTTTCGGACTAAATATACTCATCCGATTGAAGCCATGGGTCACTTAGATATGCACCATGGTCTGTTTCGCCTCCCCTGGCGTATTGGCGATATGAAAACCGGTGTGCTCTCCCATGGTCTATTCACCGGTCAGGTGGATGCCTCCGGCAAAATTACCCAGCTGTGGGCCTTCATTGACAGTGATTCCAAGGCTTGATTCCAAGGCTTAATGGTATACCTCGGGATTGACACAGTGGGGTAAGGGCTCCCCTTTGAGTCCGGTGATCAGGTTTGCGATCGCAATCTTCGCCATGGTTTCCCGCGTTTGCTGACTGGCACTGCCAATATGGGGGGTAATGATCAGGTTATCCAGGGTTAGCAGCGGGCTATCCATCTTGATAGGTTCTGGATCAGTCACATCAATCGCAGCCCCGGCGATTTGTCCAGTACTGAGGGCATCATAAAGGGCCGTGCTGTCAATAATCGGCCCCCTTGCAGTGTTGATCAACATCGCTGAGGGTTTCATCTGCCCCAAAGTGTCCTTGTTGATCAAGTGCTGCGTTGCCGCTGTGAGGGGCGTGTGCAGCGTCACAAAGTCTGAGGTTTGTAGCAGCGTCTCCAGGGTTACCCACCCAGCGTTAAGGGCCTCTTCTAGCTCAGGGGCAACTCGATGGCGGCCGTGGTAAAGAATCCGCATCCCAAACCCCAGCGCCCGCTTAGCCACCGCCTGCCCAATCCGACCAAAACCGATGATGCCCAGGGTTGCTCCCGCCACATCGGGGCCCAGTAGTAGCGCTGGTTCCCAGGTTTGCCACTGACCACTGCGGGTAAAGCGATCGCCCGCTACCACCTGCCGCGCCGCCGCCATGAGCAATGCCCAGGTCAGGTCCGCTGTGGCATCGGTCAGCACCCCCGGCGTATGCCCCACCGGGATTTTCCGTGCCGTTGCTGCTGCAATGTCGATATTGTCGTAACCGACGGCCATCTGACTGATCACTTTCAGCGATGGACCAGCTTTGATCAGCGCCTGATCTATGGGGTCAGTGAGCAAACACAGCAGCCCGTCAAGGCTGCCAATTTTAGCCTGCAGCACTGCATCGGACGGCGGTTGACGTTCTGGCCATACCTCCACATCGGCAACCTGCTGTAATGCCGAGAGATCGGCTGGGAGTTGACGCGTTACAAACACCCTAAACGTTGTCATAATCTAGAAAAGGCACTTACCTCTTCAGCCTATCCCTGAGCGCCCCCGATGACACGCTGAGACTAACGCATTAAGAGTGCTAAGTGGAGTTGCCCTTGCGCTGTCCCCCTAATTCTGCCGCCTGTGCCCACCGGACAGTCATCCTGGTTTTAGGAGGCGATCAATTTTGTGGTTAAAAACAGGTTGGACAGTAGTCTGTTTATATCCTCCATGGCATGGTTGATGAGGTAAGGATTTTTAATAACGCCTTAACGACTGATCAAATCAATGCCATGATTTAACCTCTATGATTTAGCCATAGAGCATAGACGTTGATAAAAAAGGCCCCACTCTAAGCGGAACCTTTTTTAATCAATAAAATACCAAAAAAATTACTTTAAAACAGCAACAACATCGGCCTTCATCTATCAGATAATCTCCTCTTACCTCGTGAGACTTTTTAGAGATACACTGACTATAACCTTTTCCTAATTGGAGATGCCGATATTAACTTAGGTAAGCTTTAAGTCAGTTGTAGAACTCCCTATATTCCACTTAGAGAAAATATTGATAGTTGCTTTGGATGCTGTTGCTGATTGACGAGACAGATTCTAATGAATCAGTAATGTTAACCTCCTTAAGTCAAACTAGACTTCGAGTTAAATCTGTCAGGGAAGCTCTTTGGCTTCACTAATCAATATAGCGCTGTTAGGTCTAGAGGGTGTCGGGAAATACCAAAGTTTACAAAGTTAATATAGCTACAGAAATAGTTAACGCAGCTTATTGATCAAATGGCTTTAAAGAGATGATTATCAAAGACGCCGGTTTGTCGAACTGCCTCTGGTAGCTGAGGCTCTGCCAGGGAGACTCGGTTGAGGACATCGACGGCGGCA
>JBCBQD010000206.1:0-10703 GCA_039820425.1 Cyanobacteria bacterium J06635_1 | reverse complement strand
CTCAAGTCAGCCTATATGGAACCTGCCGTCTGTGCCCAACCTATGCCTAAAGCCATGTTTATGGCCTTTGGTGACCATGCTCTACAGTTTGAGCTCTGGGTCTGGGTGGACTTTAACCAGCGGTTTGATACCCAAAGCTCACTTCACTTCATCATCGAACACAATCTCCGCCAGCAGGGTATTCAAATTGCGTTTCCCCAACTTGATCTTTGGCTACGCAATCCCAAGGCCCTTCAGGATGCTCATCAGGCTAGCAGTCCTCAAATATCAGCTAATACAGCACCGCTCACAAAAATTCCCAGCCTGCGTGAGCTGCTGCGCCAGGTGAGCTACTTTGAAAGCTTTAGTGACCTCGAATTACGTCAGCTGATTGAAATCGGCTATCGTCAACGCCGCCCTACCGGCAGCATCCTCTTCCGCGAAGGTGACCCTGGCAATGCCTTTTACGTCATCCTCGAAGGCAGCATCGATATCGTGGCCGAAAAGCTCGACCGCCACCTTGCCACCCTGGAATCTGGTCACTTCTTTGGCGAAGTCGCCTTGTTGTTAGGCATCCCCCGCACCGCTACTGCCCGTGTCGCTGACAGCGCCCTGCTATTCGTCATTAGCCAACAAGGGTTCTCAAAACTATTGCGCCGCTACCCAGATCTGGCAGAGCTGATTTTGCGCGAGATGGGCAAACACAAAGCCGAACTCGCTGACCGTCAAAAAGAAATGCGTGCCTTAAATCTGGTAGACGCCGCTGAGGATGATAGCAACCCCGTTATCTGGGCGAGAAAGCGTTTGAAGCGTTTGTTTGCGCTCTAGGGCTTTGAGTGAGATGGTGGGGTCGCTACGCTCGGTGAGCTTGAAGCAGTACTAGCTTGAATCAGTCTCGCCATAGGGCGTTTTGCCAGTGGGCTTCGTAGCGATAGAGGAATAGGGCGACGATGGGGGCGACGATGGTTCCGATCAGAAAAAAGGTGGTAATCGTACCCAACTCCACGTCAAAGCTATTTGCCAGCTTCACAAAGTCGTTGTCGAGCACGCCACCGATGCCGCCGATGTAGTTGGCGCGTGCAGTGGCGTCAAACAGCAGCCCCCAGGCAAAGCGAATCGTCTCAAACCAGGTAAACCAGCCCAGCATGGCATAAAGGGTGCGCTCACCCCCAACCTTGCACCAGTAACCGCCGATGGCTAAATAAAGACATCCAGTGATAGCAAGGGTTTCAGCACCATGGCCCATGTAGCTGATCAGTCGGGTATGCCACGGAAAAAACGCCAGCAGTGTATAAGCCAGGGTCATGGTCAGTATCCAGCTCAGGGCATTGGACGAACGCCGACAGCGATAAATGAGATAGCCGAAGCCACCCAAAATCATCCAGACCAGCAGCCAAAGACGCCCCATTGCCAGGGTAATGCCACCCCCATAGAGCAAATTTACCGACGGTATCGCTGGGTAGCCAAACAACCAGTAAGTTAGCGCATGACCTAGCTCATGCACCAAAATCAACCAGCCGTGAAACAGCATTCGCAGGAACCCCACCACCGAGAGGGGAATCGCCAGGAGAAATCCGGTTACCAAAACACCAATTGTCTCATTGGGTAAGGTCTGAGGGCCTTTGGAAAGGGTAGATATAACCTTGGGCCGAATCCGCTGAGTCCTGGTCAGTGGCTCATCATCTGTGATCAACACAGCCTGGCGACAGGTTTTTTGGGGTGTTTTCTGACCAGCTTTATCGGTATTTTGCGGGTGGAATGGAAGGGCTAACCCCTGGGTTGTCTGCAAGGCAAACTGGTGGGTCCAAGTGGGCAAGATCGCGCCTAAAATATAGCCCTCAACCGTAACAGACTGCCAGGGAAGCGATCGCTGGACAAGGGTTTGCTGAATTCGCTGGGTTGCGATCGCAGCTTCAGGTAGCTGATCGCCCAGTAAGAAAATCCGTAGAGTAGACCCCATCGCATGCACCTGAATCTGAAATGATGGCTGGGAAAAGGCTGCCCTGAGTAGGGGGGCAATCGCATCAGCCTCTCCATTCGCTGCAAGGGTATCCCAGTCTGGCTGTGGCCGCTGCTGACTATTGTATTCTGCTGCCATAGTGTCTCTGCCGCGATATTTGCATGTCCTGATCTTCAGATTGCCCAAGATCGCCCGGAGACCGTCAGGAGAACAATCCTATGTCCTTCCCTAAAATTCCCCTTTCAGGCTAAATTTTCTTCCCGATTTATTCTCACTTACTCTCTACTTTAGGAAATGTGGAGGGCAACAAATCACTGAACCAAGTGTTTTCAGGCCTTTCACACTACTCACTGACAACACACGGAGACACAACATGAAACGATTAATGCTTTCTAGCTTTGCCCTGCTCATGGCAGCAGCAGCCGTTGCCCCTGCAGCCAGTGCCTATGGCGGCCCAGTTGATATCGCCAACAACAATGCAGCCGATCTCAATGGTGACGGAGTCATCAGCATTCACGAAGCTCGCATCAACTTTCTGAACAACCACGACAGCTCAAACTAGCCTGGGTAGGGTAAATAACAGTTGAATCGCTTGTTTAGTAAACATCTTATCGAGTGATGTTACAAGTCATCACAATTTGACAGCACTCAGGCCACTTCGGTGGCCTTTTTTATTGCCACAAATCCTTAAAAATCAATGAATATAAGAAAATCAATAATCCACAAAAGTCTCTCAAAAAATAAATCTCAGCGATCTCTCAGGAGCTTCTTATAGCAGCCTAAGAAATTTATCAGAGCGATCTCAGTGTATTTGACGATGCTTAAACCAGATAAAACACAACACAACTGTTTCAATCTGTTTCACTTACATCCAACCCAGGGAGTCGTGCTGCTCTCTAAGGCAGAGCTCCTTAATCAACAGAGAGGTTATATCATGAAACGCTTTGTAATTTCGACACTCGCCCTTTTATTAACGGCTGCTGCTGTTGCCCCAGCTGCCCGTGCGATCGCAGTGAATGATGCTGCTGACAGAAACGGAGATGGGGTAGTCAGTATCTCAGAAGCAAGGTTATACTTCTTAGACAACCATGACAGTTCGCTATAGGCATCTCCATCGTTTGAGACGCGTGCTTTTTTAGCATCTATTTGCCAAGGAAGGGCCTGGGAAATCCCAGGCCCTTTTCATTTTGTCTGTAGGTGATATATCCCCAAGTTTTTCTCGTTTGGAGCGATAAAACATCCCGATTTATTCTCCTTTCGCCTTTAATTTTGAAACTGTGGAGGGCAAAAGAGAAATGTTTTGGACTCAAAACTTTCTTTAACGTTCTTTTGCTTCCTGCATAGCGTTTGAGTCAAGCGTATTCTGGGATTCCCATACGCTCTCTTGCTAAATCTTCTCAGGAAGTTATCAGCCGTTTCTTGAGAGATTTTCAGAACACTATCAGGACGACTTCAGATCGGAGTTGCACTGTATTACTCACACGCATGAATCATCCATAAGCCACCGAAGGAGAAACATATATGAAACGCTTTGTTCTTTCCAGTCTATCTTTGCTGCTTGCTGCTGGCGCAATTGCCCCCGTGGCAAACGCCCAAGACATCGCCGAAGACTTTAATCTCCACGAAGTTAGAATCGAAAATTTCGATTCTCGTCAGAAAAGTGATGCCTCTCTAGTGAATACCACCATTCATGCCCGTCGCCTCGAGCAAGAGCGTAGCAAGAGTGATGCCTCTCTAGTGAATACCACCATTCATGCCCGTCGCCTCGAGCAAGAGCGCAGCAAATAGGTACGCTCAGTCGTTCAGATCAGAGGTTTGAGTAAGGTCAAAAACTTATTCATTCCCTTTATCAAGGCCACTTCGGTGGCCTTTTATTTTGAGGCATTGCTGATCCTCAGGAGGACTTTAGCTAATTTGGCTCTACCAAAGTGCTAAACGAGGGATGCGATCGCAACATCACCAAATCGCTATCCCCTTTAGCCTGTGCTAGCAATGCCCCTGAATCCAAGGCCAGGGATTTCTCTAGCCAGGTGATGCCCAGATCAATTTCCCCTAGTTGGGCATAGCAACAGGCCTTGTTATAGAGGGCATCTGCCCGACGGGGGGTAATTTTGAGGACCTGGTCAGTGGCCTCTAAAGCTTGGGAATATTGCCCTGACGCGAAGAGCGTGGCGCTTTTACTAAACCAGGCAGCTTCATGCTTAGGATTGATTTGAATAGCTCGATCAAAGGCAGTTAACGCTGCCTCGGGCTGTCCTAGTTGGGTATGGGTGAGGCCCTGCAAATGCCAGACATCAGGCTGCCCTGGTTTGATCCCAAGGGATTTTTCTAGGGTTGCGATGGCGTCTTCATGTCGCCCTAACTGAGCCCCCAGCAGCCATCCCTTAAAATTAAGCACCTTGACCGCCCTTGGATTTGCCGCGATGGCGCGATCTAACGCCTCGATGGCTTCGTCATATCGCCCTAACTCCACCAAAATCACCCCCCGTCGCTGCCAAGCCTCCCAATCCTGGGGTAAGACCGTCAGGGTTTCATCCACCTCGCTCAGCAAGGTTTCTAGCTCAGCGTCTGATAGTTTGTCTGGGGAGGGAGCAGGGGATTTTTTTCGCAGCTGATTGGCAACCACCAGCGCCACAATCAGCATAACCAATATGATCTGTGAGCTTTGACGAAAGATCATGAAGCCGTAGGCGGCAAATACAGGGGATACGCCCAAAAACTGTGCGATCGCATCCACAATGCCCCAAAAGCCGGCGTTGAAAGACGGAACTAGCCAAAACGCGGCAAACAACACAATGAACCCATAGCGCCGCAGCTTATCAAACCGAACCCGCAGCCTTGGTGGCAGCCAGGGTTCAATAATGCCGTACCCATCTAAACCTGGCATCGGCAGCAGGTTTAACAACACCGCCGCCACCTCCAGCGTGAGCAAAAAGGCCATCGCTTGGAAGAACCAAATTTGAGAAAATGCGGTGGCTAATGTATTTGCACTGGCCGCCCCTGTTGCAAGCTGTCGATAAACACCCGACCGGGCCACCGATAGCCCCACCGCAATCAATACCGCACACAAAAAGCTCGCCAGCGGTCCCGCCGCCGACACAGCACTTTTCCACAGCCGATTTTTAAGACGACTCTGATGGATATAGACCGCCGCCCCCGGCAGGGGGATGCCCCCCAATAGCAAAAACAGCAGCGGCATCATCAAGCTCAGCCCTGGGTTTGTATATTTCAGCGGATTGAGGGTGAGATAACCCTTATCTTTAACGGAGGTATCACCACCGTAGTAGGCAACAACGGCATGACCAAACTCGTGCAAACAAACCGAAACTACCCAACCTGCAAATACGACCAGCGTAAAGGTCAGCTCTAACACGTTGCCTGACTCCCTGAGTTAAGGACTTATTCTCTACGGTAACTTGCAGAGCCCCCTTCTGGTCGAATCTGCCAAAGGGCGCACACGATAACGCCCCTACCGGGTTGCCGATAAATTGCGTTCAATCCTGAATCTTGCATAGGCCCTCCCCTCAACGCCTATGTGCCCCTGCCACCCATTCGCCTGCCTTTTACGCGACCAAACCACCTTGATCCTGCACGGCCAAATAGTCTCCTAACGAATCAAACCCCAAGTGGGTCAATACTGCATAACAATGCTTACAACAGCCGCGATTCCAGTTTGATAGCTGCCGATGAAAATCTTCGCAGGTACAAAAAATCCCCTCTGGTCTGGCATCTAACCTGTAAATAGACGTCTTACCCACTGTACGAGCCGCAAAATAGTTGGGTCGAATGTTGATGACCTCAACCTTCCGAGCTTGCCGCTGCCGCCAATGGCAAAAATGCTGCTTAAAAGCTTGCTTAGGCCAAAAAGTCGGGCGCTGGCCCTTAATCCAGACCCACACAACGTCAGCAAAGGGCTCAACTTTTACAGGCCAATGATGCGGCAGCCCTAACAGACGTCGAACCGCTGCTGCTGAATATACGAGATGCGACTTCAACAACATCATTTACTACCCGTTTCCCTCTCTCTATTGTATTGAGATAAAAATGCTACGTGGGTAGAGATAAACGCACCTATCCCCACTTGTTCCCATTCATCGCTTAGAACGGTCAATACAGTCTTACACGACAGCCTTGGCAGATGACACAATTATGTTGACCAAATTCTTTTCCCCCTTTGCAGGAGCCTTGTTAGTTTTACTCGCCAGCTGCTCTAAACAGTCGTATTCCGTGGTGCCACCAGACGTCATTGAGAATGATTTCATGGACAATATGGACAACACCGATGCGCCATCAATCATCGTGCCAGCAGATCCTTCAGCAGACCCCATTGACAATGCTGATGCGTCAACAACTCCAGAGCAATATCTCTGTCAGGCCATGCTGCTAGAGCCCGTCAAAGCGGATCCCGAAGAGATTAGAGTAGACGTTGATGTGAGCTGTGACCAAATACCGCTGGTGGATAGCCTGTAGTCAGTGTCTCAGATTTCTCATAAATCCCTTAAGAAATACTCAGGTAAGCATCAGACCTGCCCTGGGAAAAGGTTGCATCCTAAAGATGTAAACGCCTCCCAAATATAGACGCTCCCAGTGGCTCCCCCCAGACAACTTCTCTTGACGCTATCGAAACCACCTTCCAAGTTTTATACAGTCTTGGGGTACCGCACTCCGGTGGTTTCAGGCTGATAGCGTAGCGGTACCCCTTTCCTAATCCGCAGGTGATTGGTGATTGGTAATTGGCTGGAGTTCTCAGAGTTTCTGTCGTTGCCCTTAATCCTGAGTTCCTAATTCTATTCCCAGCAAATCACCGACAGCGCTAAGCAGGTTTGTCGTTACTGCTTTAGGAGCTGGTTGTAAATCGACCTCTACGGTTTTTTGCACGCCTTGCACGTCTACATAAAAAATGACAGGGGCTTGCAAATGGGTTTGCAAAATCTCGATCACTTTTTGCAAACGCGGCAAGTAAATCTCGACTTTCAAAATCCCAGGGGCCCAATGGGTGAGGTCAGCCGCATCCGGGTTGGCCTGGGTCAGCCGCTTGAGATTGCCCACGGCACTACAGTCCATAAATTCAAGAAAAATCTGGGTCGTAATCGGCTCTGCCGCTGCTTGATCGCCCAAAGCAGGCATAAAATCAATAACGAACCAAAGGATTTTCACAGTAGCCACCTTAACTCTTTCACCCTGAAACTTTTTACTATGACAACCGTTATTGTCGCGACAGGCAACCCTGGCAAACTTAAAGAAATGCAAGCCCATCTGGGCGACCTTGACTGGCAGCTGGCGCTTAAACCTAAAGAAATCGAGGTGGCGGAAACCGGCACTACGTTTCTCGAAAATGCTCGGCTGAAAGCATCCCAGGTTGCGATCGCAACCCACCATTGGGCCATCGCCGACGACTCTGGGCTCCAGGTCGATGCGCTCAACGGGGCTCCTGGTATTTTTTCTGCCCGCTACGGCAACAGCGACCAAGACTGCATCGATCGCCTGCTCAGGGAACTCGGCGATAGCGAAAACCGCAACGCCCAGTTTGTATGCGCGCTTGCGATCGCAAAACCGGATGGCACGATTGCGCTCGAGACCGAGGGCACCTGCCCTGGGCAAATCTTGACTGAGTCCAGAGGCAGCGGCGGCTTTGGCTATGATCCCATTTTCTACCTTCCTAGCACAGGCAAAACCTTCGCAGAGATGAGCCAGACAGAAAAGGAACAACACAGCCACCGCGGCAGCGCCTTTGAAAAAATTATGCCAGCCCTGAAAGCCTTAGAATTTTAGATTTTAGATTTTGGATTTTGGATTTTGGATTCTGGAGGTGATTGCGCACAGCGCTGTGTATTGCCCTCCTTGTTATCGACTATCCCGGTGGTGACAACGCACATTCGCGCTGCGAAGTCGGGTCGCTTACTCGTTTCATTTCCTTTTTTTATTTGGGTGCATTTTTTATGCAATCCCCTAATCCAAAATCGCAAACCCAAAATAAAAAGCCCCCTCCAGTAGAAGCGGCCCTTTGAGATTTTAGTTACAATTCTTAATGAAACTTGAGGTTATCTCTCCTCTAACATGCCCTGTATTTGACCCAGAGCTGCCCTGAAAATATTAAAGCCAGCCCAGCCAGCGGCAATCGCAATCGGTGCTAATACGGCCACCACGCGGAAGTCAAAGTGCATCGAAAGCCTCCTATCCAAAAACAATACTTAAAGGGTTGTCACAATCTTCTCATAATTTTCTATTCTAAGGTACATTTCATGCAACTCCCTGATCTAAATTCTGCAACCATTGATCGCGTCATCGAGATGGCCTGGGAAGATCGAACCCCCTTTGAGGCGATCGAATTACAGTACGGTCTTAGGGAAAAACAGGTCATTGTACTCATGCGTCGTGAAATGAAAGCCTCAAGTTTTAGGATGTGGCGCAAGCGAGTAACCGGGCGAAAAACCAAACACCTCAAAAAACGGAGCTTTACCGAGGGGCGCTTTCGCGCTCACAATCAGAAAGGATCTTAGGCAGTGATTACGCTTTGGCAAACCTTATGAATAGCCCCCTTCGCCCTGTTGCTATGATTACTGGCGCATCTAGCGGCATTGGTCGGGCCATTGCCCATCGCCTGGCCATTGAGGGGTACGATCTCGCCATTTGTGCCCGTCGCCAAACTCGCCTCGTCGAAATCCGCGACAAGCTTACAGTCCAGGGCGCTGACGTGCTGACCCAGCCTGTCGATTTGCGGCAAGAAAGCCAAATTCTTAATTTCTTCGAGGCGATTCAAAATCGCTGGGGGCGCTTGGATGTGCTGATCAACAATGCAGGCCTAGGCCATCAAGAAAATCTCACCACTGGCACCACCGAAAGCTGGCGCGAAACCTTAGAGGTGAATGTGCTCGCCCTCAGCATTTGCACCCGCGAAGCCATCAAACTCATGAGGGCCAATGGCGATCAGGGGCATGTCGTCCACATCAGCTCTATGTCCGGTCACCGGGTTCCCGGCAGCGGCATGTACTCGGCTTCTAAATTTGCGGTGCGGGCACTCACCGAGGGGCTACGCCAGGAACTGCGGGTTGCCAACAGCCGTATTCGCGTATCGTCCATCAGCCCAGGGTTTGTCGAGACTGAGTTTGCCGAGAAGTACCACCAAAGCACTGAGAAAGCCGCAGCGGTCTACAGCCAGTTTCCGGTGCTTCAGCCTGAAGACATTGCCAATGCGATCGCATACATCCTGTCACAGCCAGACTATGTGCAAGTGCATGATATTTTGGTGCGCCCAACCCAGCAAGCCAGTTAGTTTGATTAAATAGAACATATTTACCAAAGCGTCTATCATAGAAGCATCATTCGCTAGCGCTAAACCCATGGTTCTCCAGGCTGCGACTAACCGCCACAAGCTTGAAATTACTTGGGACCCCCTCCCCGAGGACTTTGTCTTACCCGATGACCCTGTGGAAAATATTCAACAGCCGTTGCTGGCAGCAGCGCTAAACGATGCGCTTGATGAAGCCAGGCTAATTCAGCCAGAGATGCTGATCGCCTCTAATTTTGGATTGGTGGCTACTGTCAATAATCGAACCGTCGTTAAAGCGCCAGATTGGCTGCTAGTGCCACAAGTAGCGCCTGCCCCTGAGGGCACCATTCGCCGTAGTTACACTCCTCATAAACAAGGCGATCCAGTTTCTATCGTGATGGAATTTTTATCTGATACAGAAACCGGGGAATATTCGGTTCGTCCCATTTATCCCTATGGCAAACTCTACTTCTACGAAAAGATTCTCAAAGTACCTACCTATGTGATTTTTAACCCATTAGATGGCACCCTTGAGGTCCGCAGCTTGCAAAGCGATGGATACACCCTCGAATCACCGAATGAGGCAGGTCGATATTGGATACCTGCCCTCAACCTCTGGCTAGGAGAATGGTACGGAAAACGGCTAGAAAAAAATGAACATTGGCTACGCTGGTGGGATCAGGCCGGTAACTTGCTGCTGTGGGGCA
This sequence comes from Cyanobacteria bacterium J06635_1, assembly GCA_039820425.1. GTDB lineage: Bacteria > Cyanobacteriota > Cyanobacteriia > Phormidesmidales > Phormidesmidaceae > SIO4C1. The sequence continues at coordinate 787 of JBCBQD010000206.1, read as the reverse complement.
ACGAGAAGGCAGCACTCGAACACCAAAGGGCGGAGCAAGAACGTCAAAAGGCGGAGCAAGCGCGTCAAAAGGCGGAGCAAGAACGTCAAAGAGCGGCAACTCTGGCCGCCAAGCTCAGAGAACTGGGTGTTGATCCAGACGCGCTATGATGCCGGGGTAACCACCTGAGCCCCGTGGCTGCGCGGGTCGTCGGCTGCCCCAGCGGGGGCCATCGTCGCTTCAACATCTGAGGTTTGACCGGTGGCTTTTGCATAGGGTAATGGCTGGGCTGCAACCAGAGCGTCTAAATTTTCGGCCAGGATGGCCCGTGGCACCTCTCCAATGGCGGCCCCAATATCCTCACCCGCGTCGTTGATAAAGACAAAGTGGGGAATGCCATCGACCCGGTAATGCAGCATCTCAGGTAGCCACTTACTGTTGTCTACATTCAGCATGGCAAAGTTGACCCGATCAGTGTAATCAGCCTTTAGCTGCTGTAACTCAGGGGCCATCGCCTGACAGCTCGTGCACCAGTTGGCGTAAAACTCTACCAGGGTCGGTTTGCCGTTGGCCAGGGCTTGCTCCAGGGGCACTGAGGCTTCGGCCATATCTGTGAGTGAGGCCGAGGGCGTGCGGGTTTGTATCCCCAGGATTAGGGCAATGCTCAGCAGGGCTGCGATCGCAACCACCACGAAATTGCGAATCCGCTGGGCGAGGTTGGGAGAGTCTGAGGGGGTAGCGGAGGTCATGGGTGTGGATGAGATGGGTAGCAGGGGGAGAAGAGGGGCAGGGGAGCAGGGGAGGCAGG
>JBCBQD010000205.1:0-10759 GCA_039820425.1 Cyanobacteria bacterium J06635_1 | reverse complement strand
GAGCGGCTTGATGGGATGACTGTCACGAGCCGTTCTTAGGGGAGGGGGACACGGTGACGTGTGCCCTCTTACCCGACCCTATCCGAGGGCTGCGATCGCCTCAATTTCTACTTTATGGTGCTTTAACCAGTCAGGATGCTGGGGCAATCAGCTCCATTCGAATGCCCCCTGGGATATAAAACATCATGTGTTGGGTAGGGCCACCACCCAACGGCTCGGGGGCAAACTCAATCTCAACCCCGGCAGTATCCATCAGGGTTTGATGGAGAGATTTGAGGGTTTCTAAACCGTCAACGACCAGGGCAAAGTGGTGTAAACCAATCACGTTTTTACGATCAAAGGGTGTTGCATTTACTGGATCGACCGCTCGCCAGAGGGTTAAAAGCAGGGTGCCGTCAGAGAGAAAAAAGGCAGGATAATCAGGGACTTCGCCCACCTGTTTAAAGCCAAACGTATCCACAAAAAAATCGCGCGCTGCCGCTAAGTCTGGAACAGTCAGTCCAATGTGGTGAGCGCCTTTGGTGATTGCCATGACGTATCTCCGATAGGGTGATCAAATACGAAGGTATTGGGTGATGGGTAGTGGGTAATGGCTAGTGGGTAGTGCCCTACTCACTAACGCCTGTGACGGTTAAAAACATTTCAGCTGATTAAACTATTCAGCTGATTAGACTAGGGAACGATGAGTAAAAAAGTCTCGAATGTAGTTGGCAATGAGATCGCCATCTTCTTCTAGGGCAAAGTGGCCAGTATCTAAAAGGTGAAATTCAAGATCGTCTAAATCGCGCTTGTAGGGATGGGCCCCTGGCTCAGGGAAGATCTGATCGTTTTTGCCCCAGGTTAACAGGGCTGGCGGCTGATATTCTCGCATGTAGGCCTGCCACTCGGGGTAGAGCGGTGGGTTTGACCCGTAGGAATAAAACAACGCCAGCTGAATCTCTTTGTTGCCGGGGCGATCTAAAAAGCGCTGATCAATATTCCAGTTATCGGGGCTGATCGCTTCGGGGTTGCGGACGCCATGGATATATTGCCACTCGGTGGCCTCAATCTCGAAAAATGGCCTGAGTGGGGCTGCGTTTTCCTCGGTTCGGTCTGCCCAGTAGGCTTTAAGGGGGTCCCAAAACTCTCTCAAACCTTCGTCATAGGCATTGCCATTTTGAATGATCAGGGCCTGCACCCGTTCTGGATGCTGTGTGGCAATGCGAAAGCCAATGGGGGCTCCATAGTCCATCAGATAGAGGCTATAGCTGTCTAAGCCTTTTGCCTGAATGAAGCCCTCCATAACCTCTGCCAGGCGATCAAAGGTATAGTCAAACTCATCTATCAGGGGCATAGAGCTGTTGCCATAGCCAGGGTAGTCAGGGGCAACCAGATGAAACTGATCCGCCAGGGCGGGCATCAGATTGCGAAACATGTGGGAGGAGGTGGGAAAACCGTGCAACAACAGGAGTGTTGGCGCATTGGGTGAGCCTGCTTCACGGTAAAAGATCTCCAAACCCTCAACAGTAAGTGTCCGATAGTGGACAGCATTGGCCTCTGAGGCTTTGGAGCGAGCTGCAATTTTAGCCCCACGGGCAGTCGCCCGGGAGAGTGGATTGGCGACAATGCTACTGGCAACAGCAGCCGCGCTGTAGGTGAGCAAGGCGCGTCGATTAAGTTGAGTCATCTTTAAGGGGGCTCCAAATTTGGGGTAGTGGGTATTGGGTAGTATTTTTTTTAGAGAGCATAGAGAATTTTCGTCAGCGACGCCTTAACCGTGGTTAAGTTTCTCCACATTCGGCAAAATCTTCTGTGCTGTGAAAATCTCACAAGACGGTCTCTGTTGAGGCTACCGGAGGTGCGACCGTGCCGTAATCGCTGTTATAGGCTGGGGTTAAAATTGCCATACCAGTTTGTACAGCAGGGTGTGTCTGCATTCGGGTGACCCATTGTTGTACATTGGGGAGCTCATCGAGCGATATCCCCAGGTTGGTGTTCGCCGCGACTACCCAGGGATAAGTGGCAATGTCAGCGATGGAATAGTCTCCCGCAATGTGGGGGTTGTTGGCTAACTGCTCGTCGAGGACGCCCAAGAGGCGCAGGGTTTCATTTTGATAGCGTGCGATCGCATAGGGTAATTTCTCAGGGGCCGCATTGCGAAAATGGTCCAACTGACCAAACATTGGCCCCACGCTAGCCATTTGAAACATCAGCCATTCAATCACCCGAGCTCGAGCGGCGGTCTCCATGGGTAGTAGCTGGCCGGTCTTTTAGGCTAAGTAAATCAGAATGGCCCCTGACTCAAACACGGTAACCCCGGGATCGCGATCTCACACTCCAGGGTCATCAACGGTTGGCAGAAATCTATCCCTATTGGAAACAGGCGCAGACTCATCATCTTGCATCGGGCCGATGACGATCCCACTTTCTGTCACAGGTCAGAGAAGAGAAATCGGTTGATCTATCTTGACCTCTGCAATAAATGAACAATTGGGTCATCTTCCCCACGTCTTAGGGCATAGTCCAACGCCGTCCGATCCCACTGATCTTTGACCGTGGGATCGGCTCCGTGATTAAGCAAAAGCGCCGCTAGCTCGGTATGGCCTTTGAAAGCGGCCAAAATTAGGGGAGTGACGCCTTCGCCATCAATCCAGTTAACCTCTGCCCCTGCCTCGATCAGCTCATGGGCGATTTCGGTAAAGCCGTCGCGGGCGGCATAGGTCAGGGCGGTGTTGGTGTTGTAGACGACATTGGGGTCGGTGCCAGTTTGGAGGTGCGATCGCACCGCATCTAACTCCCCTGCCAGGGTTGCCTCAATCAGCGGCGGTGGGGCAGAGGTTGTGATTTCAGTCGAGTCTGAGGAAGCCTGGAAATGCTGACAGCCGGATAAGAGTAAAGGGGCGAGCGCTGTCAGCAAATACAGTAAACGCATAAATCTGTCCCATGCCATGTACCTCACTCATCCCAAATGCTGGCGGCAGTATATGGCCCCCCTTTAATCTCCCAGAAGGTGCCATCAACGTAGCGGCGATGGCGGTCGATGGCGGCGATGGCGTCCATATCAGCTTCGCTGAGCGAGACTGAGGCGGCGGCCAGATTTTCTCGGATGCGCTCTGGACTCGTCGATTTGGGAATCACAGCGGTACCACGATGAAGTGCCCAGCTAATCAACACCTGGGCCGGAGTGATCCCGTGGCGCTGTGCGATCGCACCAATCGCGGGATCTGCCAACAACATCGGCTCGTCCGCCGATTTGAGGCTATCGGGGCGATCCTTTGAGCCCAGGGGCGAGTAGGCGGTGAGGTGAATATCGTGCTGCTGGCAAAAGGTCAGCAGGGCAGGCTGTTGCAGATAGGGATGCAGCTCAATCTGATTCATCTCGGGTTTCATCCTGGCGGCATCCAGCAGGGTTTGCAGCTTGGGGCGGCTAACATTAGACACCCCAATATGGCGGCATCGCCCAGCGTCTACCAGCGATTCCATCGCTTGCCAGGTGGTCAGCAGCGGCAGGTCGTCCAGGGAGATCATTTTTTCCGGTGTCAGTGGAAACTGCGCGTCTGGCTGCAAAGCAACCGGCCAGTGGATCAGGTACAGATCCAGGTAGTCAAGTTGCAGATTGGCCAGGGTGGTTTCCAGGGCAGGGCGCACCGCGTCGGGCGCATGGTCATTATTCCAGAGTTTTGAGGTGATCCACAGCTGCTCTCGGGTGATCACCCCCTCGCCAAACAGCTCGCTCAGCGCCTGCCCTATCTCCGCCTCGTTACCATAGATGTGGGCACAGTCAATGTGGCGATAGCCCGCCTGCACCGCTGCTTTAACCGCTTGATACACATCTCCCGGAGCCGATTTCCAGGTGCCCAGACCCAGCATCGGCATTTGATCCCCGTTTTTGAACAGTAATGTGGTTTGCATGGTGCCCCCCAACGATATCTGTGTGATTAGGTTTATTATGGCCTACAGATTCGTACTCGCTTATCGGGCTTTGACCAGCACCAAATCGCCGTCCACCTTAGCTTCGTAACTCCCTAGGGGTTCGGCGGCGGGTCCATTGGCTACACTGCCATCGGGATTAAACGTTGACCCATGGCAGGGGCAAGCAAACGTGTCATCCTTCCACTCAACTCCACAGCCCTGGTGAGTACACATCGAGTTGAGGGCAATCACCCCCGCCGCGTTGGCCGGGTCGCGGATCACTATCACTGGCCCAGCCACAAAGCTTTTTTTAGACAGAGACCCCTCGGTGTCTAAATCAGCCACGGTACCCAGGGCAGCAAATCCATCTTCGCGGATACTGGTGTCAAGTTTGGGCGGGGCTTCTTTGGGGGCTTCCGCCTCGGCGGGCGGGGCTTCAGCGGTTTCTTTGGGGGTGCAGGCTGCGATCGCGACCGGCAGCGACGTTGCCATCAAACCCGCACCTACCCAGTTGATAAACTCACGACGTTTCATATTCCTCCTAACTCCTAACTCCTGACTCCTGACTCCTGACTCCTGAACCCTACTCCCAACCAGCCCTTGTATCTGAGTGCGGCGATGAGAACAAATAACAGGTCTAAACCAACGACACCCGCAATCATCAGCTCAGAGCCACCGGTCCCAAATCCGTAGCTATGTAGCCCCGTGCCCAGGACAAAGTTCACGCCGTACCAGGCCATCAGTACCGCGTTAAAGGCCACCACGCTGGCAACGCTGATGCCAAAATTGCCGATCCAGCCGACCAGGCGACCATGGAGGGGGACCAGGTAGCAAAGCAGGGCGATCAGGGCCCAGGTTTCTTTGGGGTCCCACCCCCAGAAGCGACCCCAGGAGAAATGCGCCCAGATGCCACCCAGGATAATCCCGGCGGTGAGGAGCAACACACCCACCTGTAGCACGCGATAGTTGAGCTTAGAAAGGAGCTGAATCCTTGATTTGGCCTGGGGGGTAAACAAATAGCTGCCCAGGGTGACGTGACCCAGCCCCAAGGCCAGGGCAAAGCTGGCGTAGCTCAGGGCAATGGTGGGCACGTGGATGCTCAGCCAGAAGTTATCGCGCAGCACGGGTACCAGCGGTGAAATGCTGGGGTCTAGAACAGCGGGCAAACTGTCGGCCAAAATAAGACACATCACCGACAGCGGCGCGGCAGCCAGCAGATAATACTTAGAGCGATAGATTAGCTCAAAGGCCAGGGCGATGGCGGAGATGCCAAACCCGACCCAAACCACCGACTCATACATGTTGGTGACCGGCGGGCGATCGGCGATCTGCATCCGCAGCAAAAAGCCAAAGCCTTGCACCGCAACCCCGGCGACAAATAGCCCAATTGCCCCCCAATAGAGATCTAAGGTCTGATGGGTTGGCTTAATCCACAGCGCCGCCAGCATCACGAGAAAAGCCAGACCATAGAGCTGCCAGGCCTTAGCAAAGGGGTGAAAGTGATTGAAAAAGACCTCTCGACGGATGACGCCATCGCCGGGGTAAATCTCGGGGCTGAGGGCCGTGAGCCCTGCCTTGAGAGAGGTCGCCAGCGGGGTGAGCATGGGTAGGTGATCGGGCCCAGATAAGAAGGTTTGCTTCATCATGGCGAAGCTGGCCATCAGGGGGGCCATGGTCTCCGCTGAGTACAGGCTTTGCCCTTCGGAGATGCCCAACCATTTGCCCTTGATATCACTGGGGTGGGGGACAATTGCGATCGCATCATCATTCACCGTCCCCAGCATCAGGGTTAGCCGATCTTCAATCGTCAGCGCCTCCCGTTCATCGCGGGTCAACTCTTCGTCCTTAATCTCTTTATTGTGAGCCTCTCGAACCACCGAGCCCAGGGCCTGATTGGCCATCAGCTCCTTAAACGAAAAATGCTTTCGGTCCAGCTCTAGGCCCACCCGCTCTTTGAGCGGACGATAGCTAAACAGAACAAATGGCTCCTCGTTCCAGTTGCGATTGTTAAGCCACAAAGACAAGAAGGTCTGCATTGCGCCTTCTTTGATGTCATCGTGCTGGTAGGTGGTCGAACCGTGGATTTTAGCAACGGTTTCCTGGGCCACCGTATCCAGCGGTTTCTTACGCCCGCCCTGCTGCACCACCATCGTCTCTAAAGAATCCAGGGACGAGGGTTGGAACTGGCTCAAGGGCATGGCGATCAGCACCAGCCCCAGGCATAACCCAATCGCAAATTTGAGAAGTTTCATCATGCTGCTGACATCAATTTAGTGAATTATACTGCCGACGACTTAAAGGTGGGCTTTTCACCCACTCACCCACTCACCACTGGAGATGAGAATCCCTATCGCCCTAAAAAGAAACTGAAAATCGGAATATGCACCGTCGCCGCTTCAGCCTCGTCTTGTCCATCTGAATCTGGGGAACCCAATACGTCTGCAACAACCTTAAGGTTCTTCGCCACCGAGCGCCCGTAGAACATAGTGCAAATACCCACCGTGACCATCAACGAACCCAGCCAGGTTAACCCCGTCACCCACCAAGGCTCCCGCTTGACCTGCAGGGTAGACTGGCTCAAATCCCCCGGATTCCAAGACGCCTGAGCAATTTTCCAGCCCCTAAACCAGGTGGGGTGATTCATCCAAACCCGACGCTCAGATATCTCCCCTGTATGGGGTTCCATCAAAGTAACAGCACTGGTCCACATGGCGACCGATTCGCTGCCCTCGTTGCGCTCCACAATAAAATCATTGAGCTTTAGCGCAAAGGGCAACTGCAACAACTTGGGGCTAAAGGCCACATACCAGTCTTCTGAGACCGATCCCCCAGACATATCCCCAGCGGCACCCACTGAAGCAGACACGGTGGTCGGCTCACCCCAGGGCACCCAAACCGGTTCATTGTCATTGGCAGAAACCAGTAGGGCCGGTTCGCCACTATCGGCGGGGGCCGTCTCTGGCAAAGGCACAATCTCCCGCTCAACCCGAGCATGGGGCACATAGTCTGCCAGGGTGATTTCAAAATCAGCCCAACCTGGGGTAACGGCATCCCCCACTGCCAAAGGCCCTGATTTGAACCCCTGAGAAGATCGGGCCGCATAGTGTAAGCCCCCCTCATTGTCCACGACGACACGGAAAAAGGCATCCGGCGCGGTAGGGGCAGCGGCTTCGTAGCGGATATCTGCCTGGATGGGCTGGGTAGCCGCCGCCGGATCCAGCCTGGAGTGAATCGGATCAAAGCCAGGATTGCTAAAGACAAACCAGCGTTCTGTCGAGGTGCCGTCGGCAATTTCTAGCTGCACCGCCGGGTTGCGAAACTGTTGGGAGGCGGTCTCGGGTTGACGGTTGCTATCTAACCGAAAGTCAGGCCAAAACCCTAAGAGCGTAATCTCCCCCGAGCCGACTTTGGTCGGTCTCTCAAGGTAGGATTTTACATCGATAGATTGAGAGGACCCAGCCCATGAGACTTGTAGCGTACCCAAGGGATTTGTAGGGTTCTCATCTGGGGCCGACAATGCTTGCTCTAAGGCTTGTGAAGACACCGCTTTGACAAGCTGCAGCTCAGCGGGGCCAATGTCTAGCTGAGCGTAGGCCGCTGGGGCAACAGCTAACCAGCGCTCCAGGGTTTGCCCCATGCGGGCACTGCTTAAGGTCAGACGCACGGCAGGATTTTCCACCGCTGCGCCCTCTTCAAAGTGAACCGATTTGAGGGTGTTACCGCTGTAGCCCAGCAGAGAGAGATTGCCCACTCGGTTTGGAACAACCGTGCCATCGGGCTTGATAAATAAAGAGGCTTGCTGGGGGACCTGACCGGGCGCGGCGACTTCCAAGATATCTCCATCCACCCGCAGGGTGCTGACCGGGCCAGCGTCGGTGCGGGCCAGCAACATCCCCTCTACACTCAGGTGGATCACCGCCGCTGAGCCAGCGATGATCACAACTAAGCCCCAGTGGGTAATCGCAAAGCCTACCTTCCGCGCCCCTCGCCAGGGATAGCGCGATAGGGTTGAGATACCCAAGTTTAGGGCCAGCATAAACATCAGTACGCCAAACCAGGGGCTCTTGTAAATCTCTTGCTGCACGACCGCAGAACCCACCTCAGACTCGTAAAAGGTTGCGCCGATCAAGATGGCCGCGATCGCAACCAGCAGCGGCACCGCCAGCTTAATAGATCCGAGAAACTGAGTTAACTTAACTGTCATAAAGACAAAAACCGTTGCAACAAACAAGACAGGCCCCAGGCAAACCCGATTGCCCATGACCCTGTAATGAGTAATCCTCACTATAAGTCAAAGACTTTTTTGTATCCAAAGTTGCAAAATGTCTCCGAGCATTCAAAAGACGCATTGAACATATCGAATCCCTACATCTTCTTAAGATTTAGATCGGATTTGAGACCCTCAACAACCCCTCAAACCTTCCTGATATCAAGAAAATAAGACCGTCGCCTATTTTTTCTTGGGCAGCTACAAAATCATGCGCTTTTGGCTGCGATCCAATGCAAGAATGTCATAAAAGCTTGGGATTTTGTAGCTGCATACACAAAAAAAGAGTTGCGATCGCCATAGCTTAACTGCGTAGGGTTCGTAAAACTACGGCTTACATGCAGTGTGTATTAATTGTCGTTTAGTGCTGCATTTATTACCGGCTGGCATCCCGGCGGTTTCTTTTCTTAGTGTCGCTTTTGCTATGGAGTGCAATTTAGGTTATGGCTTTGAACGTAGAGCTATTGGAACAAAGCTTTGAACTCGTTAAGCCCAAGGCGGACGAGTTTGTGGCCAGTTTCTACAACAATTTGTTTACAGACTATCCAGCAGCCAAGCCTTTATTTGAGCATTCAGACATGGTCAAGCAAGGAAACATGCTGAAAGGCGCGCTGGTGATGGTGATTGAGAATCTGCGCAAGCCCGAGGTGCTTAGCCAGTCCCTTAAGGGGTTAGGAGCACGCCACGTCAAGTACGGTGCCCTGCCCGAGCACTATCCTTTGGTCGGCAACAGTTTGCTCAAGACCCTGGGGCAATATGCCGGATCAGCCTGGACGCCTGAGCTTAAGCAAGCTTGGACCGATGCCTATGGGGCCATTGCCGAGCTGATGTTAGAGGGTGCTGACTACTCTAAGGAAGAGATCGCCCTGGAGCCTGCTCCTGCTGAGGAAGGAGGCCTACAGGTTGACCTCCTCGAACAAAGTTTTGCCCTGGTTGCTCCCAAGGCGGATGAATTTGTGGCCAGCTTTTACGACAATCTGTTCACCGACTACCCCGCAGCTAAGCCTTTGTTTGAGCATTCAGACATGGCCAAACAGCAGCAGATGCTCAAAGGTGGGCTGGTCATGGTGATTGAGAATTTACGCAAGCCTGAGGTGCTGAGCAAAGCACTGGGTGGGTTAGGGGCACGTCATGTCAAGTATGGAGCCTTGCCTGAGCACTACCCTTTAGTCGGCAACAGCTTGCTCAAAACCTTGGGGCAGTATGCCGGGGCAGCCTGGACGCCTGAGCTTAAGCAGGCCTGGACTGATGCCTACGGAGCCATCACCGAGCTGATGCTGGACGGGGCAGACTACTCTAAGCAAGACATTCAGCTCGATAGCCCAGAGGCGGCTGTAGAGTCGCCAGAAGGCATTGGGGCGGGTACCACCGCTGGCATCATCGGCGGGGGTGCTCTGGTTCTAATTCTCTTGCTCATTCTCTTTTAGCGATTGGTTTCGCAGTTTAGATGTTAGGTAGTTCAAACCGACGTTGGCGTAAGTTTCTAAATCTCAGGGTCGCTGTCATTTTGATGGCGATCATCTTGTTGACGTGGTTTTCGGCTGCTTTCGCCCTAGAGCAAAAGCAGATCTTTTTACCCGGTGAGACTTCAGAAGGTCATTACTTGTTTGAGACCTCCTGTGCGTCTTGTCACGAAGGATTTAAGCCGGTGACCAACGAGACTTGCAACCGCTGCCATGAAGCCGAACTGGCCGAAGATACCCACGGCGCTAAAAAGTTTCGAGATCCGCGTTGGGCTGAATATCGGGAAAGGATTGATATCTTGACCTGTACCGCTTGCCACAACGAACATGTACACATGTTTGGCCGGGGGGTAAATATCCAACCCGATTTGTGCATGCTTTGTCACGAGGAGCTAACCGTCACTCAACTCAAAAGCCATGAGGGGTTTGAGGCTGATGGCTGTTGGACGGCGGGTTGTCATAACTTCCACGATCACCGCACGATTTCGACCGGTTTTTTGCGACAAAACATGGATAAGCCCGCCATGCTGCCAGTGCAAGAGCTGCCTGACCGGGTAGTGACCACGGAGCTAGATAAGGCCCCCACGCCGAACCTGAAACAGGAGTTCCTGGAGGGGGGCACATGAAGAGACTTCTGAATGCTTTTCTAGTAGGTTTGATGGCTCTACTCCTTTGCTTTGGCTATGGGTTACCCGTCGGGGCAACTACCCAGCAGGAGCTAGACGAGATCACAGGGCAGTGGGAGACCAGCCCCCATGCTCTCAACGATGTCAACTGCGCCAGCTGCCACCAGGATAGTGAGACGAAGGCTTTTGTGGCTAAGCCTGACCATGAGAGCTGTCAGTCTTGCCACGAAGACTCGGTAAGCACCTTTCTGTTGGGTAAACATGGGATTCGACTGTTAGAGGGGGAAACGCCCCTGACCCCGGCCATGGCGCGTCTGCCTATGAAGCACGACGCGTTTCAAAAGCAGATGACCTGCAATGCTTGCCATAATGTTCATTCAATTGACACAGTTCAGGCTTCGGTAGATGCGTGTTTGACCTGCCACAACGACACCCATTCCCTCAATTACAAAAACTCCAAGCATGCCGAATTGTTTGCAGCAGAGGGCGAGCTACCGCGTCCGGGGGCGACC
>JBCBQD010000204.1:0-10763 GCA_039820425.1 Cyanobacteria bacterium J06635_1 | reverse complement strand
CTCAGCTAGAAACCGCTGCCAATGCGCAAGATCTAGATGAGTCAGTGCATTGGTAAGCTCCGGTGGGGCAGTATCGGGGGAGGCGGCTTTGGCGTAGGGTGCCCAACTCAAGGCCAGGCCTGCTAAACCGAGGTAAAACAGTGGCCAGGTAAGACGTCTAGTCATTAAAATCTGCTCCTCAATGAGTTTTTGGGCACCGTTCGTGCACGGTTCGACGGATAATATCTCTGGTGACATCCAGTCCCTGCCATTTGCCTTAGAATTAAGCACCTAAGCTTGCAACCTGGATGTGGTTTATAACCAAGTTACCCTGAGCTAGGGTGTTTCGGATATCCCAATTATGGCCGACAGTTCGCTCGATCGTCAGATGCATCTTAAAACAGGCAAACTCATGGTTGCAGCAAGTGGGACTGGTGGGCATTTATTTCCTGCGATCGCAACCGCAGAGCACCTGTCTGACTATGAGATCGAGTGGCTTGGGGTGCCCGATCGACTTGAAACCGAACTGGTGCCTGAGTACTACCCGCTCCATCTGGTTTACATGGGGGGGGTTCAGGGGCGATTAGGGCTGGGGTATCTGAAGCTGCTGCTGCAATTCATTCGCTCAACGCTGGCAGTCCGTCGTTTACTTAAACAGGGCGATTTTCAGGGCGTGTTTACCACGGGTGGCTACATTGCCGCCCCGGCAATTGTGGCGGCTCGTAGCCTGGGGCTACCCACTGTCTTACACGAGTCTAATGCCCTCCCTGGCAAGGTGACTCGCTGGCTCAGTGCCTGGTGTAGTTTAGTCGCCCTCGGCTTTCAAGAAGCTGCAAAACATTTACCAAAAGCCAAGACTTTGTGCGTGGGCACCCCGGTGCGCAGTCAGTTTCTCTCAACGATGCAAGCCGATCTGCCTGATTTATCAATTCCGGCGGAGGCCCCTGTCATTTTGGTCGTGGGAGGGAGTCAAGGGGCGGTTGCGGTCAATAAAATGGTGCGGGCGGCTGCTCCAGCTTGGTTTGAGGCCGGGGCGTGGGTCATCCACCAAACCGGCAGCAATGACCCCGATGCTAATGGCCTTAGTCATCCGCAATATGTACATCGGCCGTTTTATAGCAATGTCGCTGCTCTGCTCAAGCGCGCTACCCTGGTCATCAGTCGAGCCGGGGCGGGGACTCTAACCGAGCTGGCTATGACCCAAACCCCCTCTATTTTGATCCCTTATCCATTTGCCGCCGAAGACCATCAGGCCTACAATGCAGCTGCTTTTTCGGCGACGGGAGCGGCGATTATCTATCGACAAGACACCTTGACAGTTGCCAACCTTGAAGAGCAGGTCCTCTGGCTATTACAAAATCCTGAGCCGCTCGACAAAATGGCCGATGCGGCTGGCAGGCTAGCGGTCAAAGATAGTGCTCAGCAACTGGCCGCGCACATCCGTCAGTTGATGGTCAAATATCAGTAAAACTAAGGTCTTTACCCGATATGCTGAGGTAATTATCGGGTGCATTGCTACGCACCGCGCGTCTTTCTTCTACGGACATCATCGCTAAGCTATGAGCAGTCAAAACATCCCAGATTTTTTGCCCTCCGCGCCAGATCGCACCTTGCCTCAGCTGGGCCTCTTTAGCATGATGAGACTGGGGGTCTTTAATATGGGGCTGGGCATCATGTCTCTGCTGACCTTGGGCGTCCTCAACCGAGTCATGATTGACGAATTAAGAGTGCCAGCGCTGATTGCAGCGGGTGCGATTGCCGTGCATCAGTTTATGGCCCCGGCGCGGGTCTGGTTTGGGCAACTCTCTGACACTAAACCTTTGTTTGGCTACCACCGCAGTGGCTATATCTGGACAGGGATTGTCTCGATGTGGGTGATGGCATACATTGCAGTGCAGGTCGTTTGGCGGATTGGGGCCAGTGTCGAAGCAACTGGCTGGGGACCCCAGGTATATCCGTGGGTAGCCCTGTTAGCGCTGATGTTTGCCTTATATGGGTTGGCTCTGTCAGCCACGTCTACCCCCTTTACGGCGCTGCTCGTAGATGTTTCAGAGGATGAGACTCAATCTAAGCTGGTGGGCATTGGCTGGGGCATGCTGATGGTGGGGATTATCTTCGGTGTGATCATTACCTCGATTGTGCTCAAATCCCTGGGGGATGAGCCCTCTCTGGCACAGCTCCAAAGCTCGATCAATCGCTTGTTTATTGTGGCTCCAGCTATTGTGTGCGGCTTGGCCATTTTGAGTACCTACGGCATTGAAAAAAAATATTCTCGACTGCAGCAGCGCACAAGTCTCAATACTCGCCAAGACGGCATTACCCTAGCCAGGGCGCTCAAGATTCTCACCGCCAGTCGCCAAACCGGACTTTTCTTTGTGTTTTTGCTGACCCTGAGCCTCAGCCTGTTTATGCAGGATGCGGTGATGGAGCCCTATGGTGGTCAGATTTTTGGGATGAAAATTTCTGAAACCACCCAACTCAATGCATTCTTTGGGATGGGGACATTGCTGGGCATCATCGGCACGGGCTTTTTCCTGGCCCCCCGTTGGGGTAAAAAGCGCACCATTAAGATCGGCTGCCTCTGGGCAGCATTCTGTCTGGTATTGCTAAGTCTTTCAGGGATAACGGCGTCTCCGCCGGTATTAATGGGTGCAATTTCACTGTTTGGTCTGGCGGCGGGGGTGCTCACCACCGGGTCAATTTTACTCATGCTCGATCTGACCGTGGCCGAAACCGCAGGCACGTTTATCGGTGCCTGGGGGTTGGCCCAGGCCATGGCCCGAGGGGGTTCAACCGTGCTCGGCGGAGCCGTGTTGTCTTTGGGGAAGAAAGGAATGGGGCTGTTCTACCCAGGTCCGATCTCGGATGATCAATTGTTGCCTGCCTATGCGCTGGTATTTATCACCCAGGCAGTGGGAATGCTGGTTGCGATCGCAATCCTCAACCGGGTCAACATTCGCGAATTTCAACTGAACGCCAAAGCTGCTATCACCGCTGCCCTAGAAAGCGATATGGATTAGCATTATTTCTGAAACCCATGGCCCCAAACTGGCAACATATTTTAGATACTGCCGAAGCCGCCACTGCTCGAGTGGGGGCACAGCTGCTCAAAGACTTTGGCACGGCCACCGCTGAAACCAAAGCGGATGGTAGTCTGGTCACCCAGTCAGATAAGTGGGCAGATGCTGAGCTGCGTCGCTTATTGCAAAGAGAGTTTCCCGACCACGGGGTGCTCAGTGAAGAAGTAGAGCATATCTTCCCCGCTACGGACTGGTGCTGGATTATTGACCCCATTGATGGTACCACCAACTTTACGCGGGGCATTCCGCTGTGGGGCATTTCGCTGGGGCTGCTCTATAGAGGTACGCCAGTCTTTGGTCACGTTTATCTTCCCACCCTCGACCAGCGCTTTCACGGTTATTGGATGGGGGTATCTGGTTTGCAAGACCCCATCGGTGCGTTTCTCGACCATCGCCCCATTTACACCTCCCAAGAGGCCCCGTCGGGCAATCAGTTTTTTAGCCTCTGTGCCCGGAGCCTGGCAGTTTTGCAAAAGCCCTTTCCCTGCAAAATTCGGATGCTGGGGGTAGCCACCTATAACCTGCTCACCGTGGCAGCGGGGGTGAGTTTGGGGGCCATGGAGGCCACCCCTAAAATTTGGGATATTGCGGCGGTTTGGGCGATCACCCAGGCCGCAGGGGCAGCCTGGACCCCCTTGGATGGGCAACCTGTTTTTCCCCTTACAGTTGGTGAAGATTACAGTCAAAAAGCCTATCCAACCCTTGTCACTGGCCGGGCTGCTTTGATACCCGAATTTCAGCCCTTGGTTGAAGTGATTTTATAGCGCTGGTCGCCTGTCAGCTTTACGCTCACTGATAAGACTGATACGAAGATAACGACAAAATCCAGGGTTCCCATAGGTGGATGCTCAAGCATCTGTCCCTCTCTGCTGCTGGGAATACTGTTTGCAACGATGTATCTAATCTGCAGATACATCTTCTGAAGATATATCTAAAAAAACTACCCGCTGGGGATGGTGGATTCCTGAAATCTATTCAAATCAAAAATTCGATGGGCTATCTCAAAAAACTGAAGCAATATCGTTGTTAGAAATCTCTGATTTACTGCTTTTTGGCCGGTTTACTGGCCCTGGCGATCGGGACAGCCCAGGCCCAGGAGTGGCCTGGCGATGATGGTTTTTACGAAGACTATGCAGGGACTGACACTTATCTGGTCGTTAGTTTTTTGGGCGACCAGAGTGCATTTCTGAATCTTTATTTTTACCCAGAGAACCCTGAATTGATTCAGGTAGGGCCGTTACAAAGCAGCCTTGAGCAAGTCTTGGGCTGTGGGTTGACTCAGCGCACTTTACAGACTGATGAGTCCTACTATTGGGATCTCGCTGGCTATTGTAGACCCGGATTAGGGGGAGCCGCTCAAGCCTTCGCTCAACCCGCTCCTCAACCCTGGGGAAAACAGCAGGGGCAGCTTAACCTTATCCCACTAATTGAGAGTCTCAAGGCCCAAAATTTTGAAACCCTGGAGCTCACCCTAACCCCACCAGACCGCGGTAATTTGCAGGTAACTCCTGAGGGTGAAAGCTATCCCCTGGCCTGGATGTCGCCGACTGCTCAGATTTATGACTTGACCTTAACCGCGCCTGAAGTGACCCAAATTCGCTTTAGCTTTGGCTATGCTGCTACCGATATTGGGCAGCGGGTGGGCGCACTGGGGTTGTTTTTGCTGGTGCCCGTGGGCATTCTCTTCTGGCTGCGGCAGCGGGCGTTGGCGTTTAAGGGCGAGGATAAAGCGCCGATTTGGTTTAGCTTTCAGCGGAGTTTGGCTAGCCTGATTCCGCTGATGTGGATGGGCTGGCTAGTGGGGTTTATCGTTGCCGATGTGCGGACCTGGTTGCCCACGGTATTGGGGAGTGACGCTGCCTGGCTCCACGGGGTGGAACAGCTGTGCTTTTTTGGTCCACCGATGCTGGCCCTACTGGTGTGCTATGGCCTGTCCCACAGGGTCTTTAAGGAGATCGGTCAATGGGACTATGCCCTGAGCGAATTGCTGCTACAGGTCGTGATCAGTCAACTGGCGTTGCTATTGCCAGTGCTCTGTGTGGTGTTTGGTTTTTCCGCATTGGCGAATGGACAGATGCAGTTGATGGGGGTGTTGCTGATCGGCGCGATCGCAAGTCGTCTCATCTTGAACCCCATGCTGCAAAAGCTGCGGGACATGACCCCCCATGCGATCACCACGGGGGAATTGCGCGATCGCATCTTTGCCCTGGCCAAACCCGCTGGGGTCAAGCTCAACCAGGTTTACGTGCTGCCCATGAAGCGGTCGCGTATGCTCAACGCCTTTGCCGTCAGTGGCGGCAACGTTATGCTCACTGACTATCTAATTAAGCACCTCAGCAAAGCCGAAGTGGATGCCGTCATGGCCCACGAAATTGCCCATTTGCAATATGGCCATATTCGTAAAAAGGTTGGGGCGCTGGTTGTGCTCTCGTTGACGACCCTCGTGTTGACCAGCCTGACCTTTGCGATCTTTATGCATGGCGGGACCTGGCGAATTATAGTCCCCGTGGTTTGTTTTGGGCTCAGCCTGGTTTGTCTGTATACCCTCTCTCGTCGGTTTGAGTACCAGGCCGATGCCCAGGCTGCCCTATTGACCACCAACCCCCAAGCCATGATGACCGGCCTGGTCAAATTAGCTCGACTCAACCAGATACCGCTACAGTGGGGCCGCTGGAGTGAATCATGGATGACCCACCCTTCTATACAACGCCGGATTGAGGCCCTGGCCCGTCGGTATGACATGCCAGCCACAGCGCTAGACACCCTGATCAAGGCCACTGATGCTCAGGCTGACTACTACAGTGTGCCTACGGTAGCCGATGAGGCGTCCCCCATTTTTTCATCGCAGGTCAAGCAAAGGATAGTCCAGCGACTGGCGTGGGCGCAGATCCTCACGTTGACCTTGTTGCCCGCTGGCCTCGCCCGGTGTGTCGTGGGGCTCGGGTTGCCGACGCCTGGATTGCAGTGGTTAGGCTATCTGGCTGGCATTGTGATCATCGTGGCCGTGATGTGGCGAGTGATGGACGCAGGTCCGATTTGGGGGTTTGACACACTCCGACAGCAGCTGGCGGCCCGACTCCAGCAAAATAGGCTAGACCCCGAGCAAGGCCTCTTCGTGAGCTTTGCCCCCAATGCCGATCTCTGCATCTATGAGGGCTTTGTCAACTGGGATATTTGCTATTTGTTTATGGGGCATGATAGCGCTAGCGCTGATCGGTCAGGGCGCTTGGTTTACGTGGGTGAACAAACCCAATTTGCCCTGGCTCCCCAAGACATTACCCATATTTACCTCAGCCCCTGGAGACTGGGTTGGGGCAATGCCCCCAAACTCTGTCTCACCTGGAAAGCGGGGGCGCAAACCGGCACCTTTAATCTGCAACCGGCCCAGGTCCGCACCCTCACCCAGGGCAAACTTGCTGTGTGCGAACTTAAGCAGCGGCTCGAATCCTGGCAAGCCAACCCGGTTCACGAACCGGTCTTACCTGACGTTTTGATGCAGATTAAAGCGCCCAATATTGGAGAAGTGACCAGCACCCCCCTGGCAAATCTGGTGGGCATCAACCGCTTTATCCGCTACTGGCTCCTGTTGTTGCTGGTAGGGTTGACTGTCAGCGCCCTGATGGGCCTGCTTTCCACCGGACTTGGGCCGATTTTCTATGTATTAGGCTGTAGTACGGTCGGTGCGATCGCACAGTTTATCCCCCTCTGGCGCAACACCAAACGAACCAATTCCCTACCCAATCCAAAATCCCAAATCTAAAATCCAAAATCCACAACGGTATACAATCTTTAAGATATAGCAGCTCTGGTTGATACTGATGAAACTTCAAGTTGGAGATCCCGCCCCCGACTTTAGCTTGCCTGACGCAGACGGCACCGTCTATAGCCTTGTCGACCTCAAAGGCAAGCGCGTTGTGCTCTATTTTTATCCCCGTGACAATACCCCCGGCTGCACAAAAGAAGCCTGTGGGTTTCGGGATAACTACGAAGCCTTTCAATCCAAAGACGTGGTGATTTTGGGCGTCAGCGCTGACGATGCCAAATCCCATACAAAATTTGCCACCAAATATGATTTACCCTTCCCCTTACTGGTAGACGAAGGAGGCAAGGTTTCTGAGACCTATGAAAGCTATGGCCTCAAGAAGTTTATGGGTAAGGAATATATGGGCATTACCCGTCGCACCTTTGTGATTGGCCCAGACGGGACCCTTGAGAAAATCTATGCCAAGGTCAAAGCAGAGCCGCATCCTGCCGAAGTGCTAGCTGATGTTGAGGCAATGACATAACGCCCATGCAAAAAGTATGGCGGCCGATTCGCACGTTACTGGGGATGTTGCTGCGGCGACCCATTGTGGGCACCAGCGTCATCCCAATTATGCCCGATGGTCGGATTGTGCTGATCCGCCGTCGAGACAGCGGTCGCTGGGGGCTACCAGGGGGCATTGTTGACTGGGGTGAAGATATTGCCACCGCCGCCCAGCGAGAATTGACGGAGGAAACCGGGCTCAGGGTATTGTCGGTGGGTCGCTTGGTGGGTATTTATTCTCACCCTGAGCGCGACCCCAGATTTCACGCAATTTGCGTTGCCCTAGAGGCCAACGTAGATGGCAGCTTTAACGTTTTTGATCAGGCTGAGGTTTTAGACGTTCAGGCGTTTAAAGCTGATGCGATTCCTCGCGAGGTGCTGGCCCACGACCATCAGCAACAGCTCCAGGATTATTTTAGGGGAGCCACGGTTTTAGCTTGAGAGCGGTGGGAGCACACCCAATATGTCCCTTGGTGCAGTGATATACGTCACTCCTCTGTCAGGTGCTAGCATGACGCCAATAGAATGCTGCTTGCTTATCCGGTCTTAACTACCGTGAACTACTCAGACATTGTCCAAGCCCTTGATAGCGCCACCGGGTTTGATCTCTATCGGCTCTCCCATGCTATCCGTCGAATGCTAGACGACCCCAGGCGGATTACCGAGGTAAAACGGCGGCTGCATCCAGGCGATCAGGTTGAGTATTTTGATGCCTCCGAAAACCGCATTGTCAAAGCCCGATTGCTTAAATTTCAGCGTACCAGAGTCCTGGTTGAGAATCTGGAAGACAAGGAAGAGTGGAGTATTCCTTACTATGCCCTCAATATTTATGGGGCCGATACGAGTATTACCGAAAGCGTTAAAGAAGGGCTAGGTCGGAACGAAGTCTCAGTCGGTGATCGGGTAGGTTTTTTTGATCGAGACGGTAACGAGCGTTACGGACAGGTCAAGCGCTTAAACCCAAAAACCGTCACTTTAGACTGCGGCGGTAGTAAATGGCGGGTGGCCTACAGCTTTCTGTTCAAAGTGGTTGACCTGGCAGCCGAGCAGGTAGATGTTGTAGATGTGCAAGCTAAGCCGATTATAGAATCTTGAAGCAAACAGAAACCGGGTTTCTCGCCCTTGCCGCATCTCCCAGTACGTTATGTCGTTGGAGCCAACCATAGCGCTAGATTTCTCACATAGGCATAGATATCCTCTAGCCCACTGGGGTTGTCCTTGATGGCTGTGCCGGGGGGCTCCTCTACAAAACTCGGACAGCCCTGATCGATATCCCAGTTGTAGTCCACAAAATGGTGGAAGGTGGATTGGGCTACCACCCGCCCAAGGGTATGTCCGGCTGTATCTTGAGCCCGATCTGCTGCCACCACCAGGTTAAAGTCCCGTCCGGTGACCTTGCTTTTGCCCGCAGCAATCACCTTTGCATGGGGCACGTTCGCAGGAGCTCCTACACCGCCCTCATGGGGATGGGCGGGAAAGCGCTGGATCAACCCATTGGAATTTTGCAGCAACGGATGACTCAAATCAACTGCGGTGATGGTCTGATAGTCGCCATTTTTGCCCGAATGATAATTAGGCCAGTCAATGGTCATCGTGTCGTTATCGTCCCGGCAGCAGCGGTCTGGGTCAGGATCGGGTTGACAGGTGCGAAAGTAATGAAACGAGCCAATCGTCTGCAAAGGACGCATGGAAATGCCCATGTCTTGATGGTCACGGGTCGCTAGAATGCCACCCCCTTGTTGATGAAAGCGGGTAATGCCCTCGCAGTCCTGGGTGCTTAGGCCATCGCCCACATCCAAAGCAAACAGCCAGAGTTCATCCACATCCTGGCTATCTAAGGTGCTCAAGACCGGATCGTTGCCATGTTCGTCTGGGTGGCGATCGCGACCCACCACCGCCACTAGAGGAGCCCCTGCTTCATCCGTCAATGAGCCCAAATAGCGTTGCAGTAATGAAAATCGACAAATCGTCCAATCGTCATGCTCCGTAGGCAGCAGCGTGGTTTGCAAGAGGATTTTGATCGGCATAGGTCTGGAAGATAGGTCAATCAGTTTAAAACCTACCTTGCCATTGTGGGCATTAAATTAATGACGAATTAAGACTACGCAGGCAGATCTGATCTCCCCACCTCAAATATATGTTTAGCAAGATTGGCATGATGCTTGGTAACTGGTCGGATGCGATCGCATATTCCCCGTAAATAGAGATCAGTCCCCCTAGAGGCCGTCTCCCCTGTATGAACTGTCGCAGGCGATTGGAGATCAGCTGTTGGTCAGTCGCAATTTCAACCGCCTGGGGCAAACCCATCGACAGCAAAAAAACTATGATCAGGCCATTGATGCCTTCCAAGATGCCCGTAATATCGCCACTGGGATAGGTGACCACATTGGGTTAGAGCGCATTCTCAACAACCTGGGCGAAACTTATCTGGAACAAGGCGATCTCGACTCAGCCGAAACTATTTTTGGAGAAGCCCTCGGATATAGCCGTGGGGCAGACATCTCTCAAACGCGTAGTCTAATCAACCTGGGGCAACTCTAAGCCGCTCGAGCAGACGATACCCAAGCGCTAGAATTTTACGCAGAGGCTTATGATTGGGCCGACTATCGGCAAGAACGGATTGGTCAGATCAAGGTGTTGGGACGGCGTGCCCAAATTTGGTACCGGCAAAGTCAGCTGAGCAATGCCCAAGCAGAGCTTGACCAGGCCCTGGAACTCTTTGAACAGCTCGATCCCGGTCTGTTTGACCCAGAAAAAGTGTCTCTCTTTGAAACCCAGGCTTATCTGTATGAGCTGATGCAGCAAACCCTGGTGGCCCAGGGCCAACCCGAGGCCTATCGTCGACTGGGGGGAAGATATCGCAACGGCCGCCAGCCGAGAAATGGCCGAAGAAACAGGTCTTCAGATCCTATCGTTAGGTCGCCTAGTAGGCGTCTATTCACAAGCTGAACGCGATCCAAGGTTTCATGCCGTTTGCGTAGCCCTAGAACCCACATTCCGCCCTTTGAATTGTCACATTCAGAATAATGGCAGATGATAAGATTCAAAGTCGCGCAGAGAGCAGTCTTATTCAAAGTAACCTAGTCGTCCAAAACCTAGACCACCTAGGCATCGTAGCGGGTATTGTCGATGAGCTGGGTGTGGTTGAGATCGTCAATGAGCATCTCGGTGAGGATGCTCGCGAGGTCATCAGTGCAGGGATCGCCGTTAAAGCAATGCTTCTGAATGGGTTGGGGTTTGCCAGCGCCCCGTTGTACCTATTTGAGCAATTTTTCCAGGGCAAACCCACGGAACATCTGCTCGGAGCAGGTGTGCTGCCAGAGCATTTGAATGATGACCGTTTAGGGCGTGTCCTGGATGGGCTGTACTTGGCCGACATCACGACGGTGTTCTTGGCG
>JBCBQD010000203.1:0-10854 GCA_039820425.1 Cyanobacteria bacterium J06635_1 | reverse complement strand
CGTGAAAAGGGGATGAACTTTGCGTCGATTTTGAGAGCCTTTTTGCGTCAGGACCCCGATGTCATTCTGGTGGGTGAGACCCGCGACCCTGAAACTGCTAAGACGGCCATCGAGGCAGCTCTGACTGGCCACCTGGTTTTGACCACGTTGCATACCAATGACGCCGCGGGGGCGATTGCCCGTCTTGATGAGATGGGGGTCGAAGCCTTTCAGACGTCGAGTTCTTTGATTGGGGTGCTAGCTCAGCGCTTGGTGCGTCGAGTTTGTTCAGACTGCCGGATTCCCTACAATCCTACCCATGAAGAACTTGCTCGGTTTGGCTTAACAGCAGCCGGAGATGACTTTACGCTCTATAAGGCCAACAGCGTCCCCAACGAGGAGATTGAGAAAGTGACGGCTGCTGGTGAGCTTTGCCAGACCTGCCAGGGAGCCGGCTATAAGGGTCGGGTCGGGGTTTACGAGGTGATGCGCATTACCGAAAACCTGCAAAAGATGATTTCTGAAGGCGCTCCTGCTGAGCACATTAAGGAAGCGGCGGTGGAAGAAGGGATGCAGACGCTGCTATCCTACAGTCTAAATTTGGTGAAGCAGGGCTATACGACCTTAGACGAGGTAGAGCGGGTAACCTTTACCGATACTGGCTTAGAAGCCGAGCTTAAGGCCAAGCGCAAGAGTATTCTGAGTTGTAACACCTGCGGTGCTGAGCTGCACCACGAGTGGCTAGACTGCCCCTACTGTCTGACCCCGCGTTTCGCTAGCTGAGGCCGGGTAAAGCGTATCTTAACCAGTTGACTGAAGTCGATAGCATCTTTAATAAACATCCGCTGAGGTAGCCCTATGGATTTAATGATCGAAGACTTGATGGAAGAAGTAGTCGAGCGCGGTGGGTCTGACTTGCACCTATCTGCCGGACTGCCGCCTTATATTCGCATCAGCGGACATTTGACCCCCACCGAGCATCCACCGTTGACCCCTGAGCAGTGTCAACGCCTAATTTTCAGTATGCTCAACAATACCCAGCGCAAAACTTTGGAGCAAACCTGGGAGCTGGACTGCTCCTATGGGGTTCGGGGGTTAGCTCGATTTCGAGTCAATGTCTACAAAGATCGGGGAACCTACGCTGCTTGCCTGCGGGCCTTGAGTTCTAAAATCCCCAGCTTAGATCTACTAGGATTACCCCCTATTGTCACTGAGTTATCTCAAAAACCCCGGGGATTGGTCCTTGTGACCGGGCCAACTGGCTCGGGTAAGTCGACCACCCTGGCTTCAATGATTAATAATATCAACACGAGTCGGGCCGAGCACATTTTGACGGTGGAAGATCCGATCGAATTTGTCTATGAGCCGATCAAGAGCCTGATCCACCAGCGTCAAATTGGCGAAGACACTAAGAGTTTTGCAAATGCGCTCCGGGCCGCCCTGCGGGAAGACCCCGATGTGATCCTGGTGGGGGAGCTGCGTGACCTCGAAACGATTGCGCTGGCGATTTCTGCGGCTGAAACCGGGCACCTGGTCTTTGGTACGCTGCACACCAGCTCTGCGGCCCAAACCGTTGACCGGATGGTCGATGTGTTCCCTCCTGAGCAGCAGCAGCAAATTCGGGTGCAGCTGTCTAACTCGCTGGTGGCGGTCCTCAGCCAAACCTTGATTCCTAAGCAAAACCCTAAGCCCGGCGAGTTTGGTCGGGTGATGGCCCAAGAGATCATGGTGGTGACGCCGGCGATTGCCAACTTAATTCGAGAGGGTAAGACGGCGCAGATTTATGGTGCAATCCAGACCGGTGCCAAGCTCGGCATGCAGACCCTGGAAATGACCCTGGCTAAACTCTATAAAGAAGGCTCGATTAGCTTTGAGCAGACCATGGCCAAGACTTCCCGTGCCGACGAGCTGCAACGCCTGATCGGTGGGATGCCCAGTGCGACTGGCAAAGCTGGGGCTCAGAAAGGCTCCTACGCAGGTACCCGCCGATAGAGGGTCTTGTTCAATGAGGGGTTGAGAGGGGGGGGTTGCGCAACATCCCCCAAAGCGGTATAAACACTTCCAAATCGTTAGAGCACTTACTTTAGAGCACTAAACCTATGCCTACCTACGTCGCTACGGGGCGAGATACCACGGGGCGAGCCAGACGGGAAAAAGTCGTTGCGACGACCCCCTCAGAAGCTCGGGTTCTCCTGAAAGATCGCGGTCTCTATATTCAGAGCATCAAAGAAGATCGGGGTCTTAATTTCAATCTCGAAGACATCAAGACTTCCATGGCGCGGGTGACTGTCAAAGACAAGGCAGTTTTTTCGCGTCAGTTTGCGGCTCTGGTGAATGCAGGGGTTGGCCTAGTGCGGGGCATTGGTATTTTGGGTGAGCAGTGCCCTAACCCCAAGCTTAAAAAGGCATTGCTAGAAATCAATAGCGACGTGCAGCAGGGGACCAATCTCTCGGATGCGATGCGCAAGCATCCCAAGAGCTTTGACACGCTCTATACCAGCATGGTGCAGGCGGGCGAGGTCGGCGGGGTCTTAGACGAGGTGCTCAATCGTCTGTCGAAGCTGCTAGAAGATCTGAATCGGTTGCAAAATCAGATCAAGTCAGCCCTGGCCTATCCGGTTACGGTGGGAATTTTGGCGACCACCATCTTTATTGCGATGACGGTTTTCCTGCTGCCGATTTTCGCCGAGATCTTTGAAGATTTGGGTGCGCCACTGCCCGCCTTTACCCGATTTATGATCGGCATTAGCGAGTTTTTGCGAAATCCGATCATGGTGCTGATTGCGATCGCAGTCATGGTTACGGCGGTCTTTGCCTTTCGTCAGTACTACAAGACGCGGGTGGGGCGTGAAACCGTTGATCGTTTGATGCTCAAGCTGCCACTGTTTGGCGACATTATCCAAAAGTCGGCAACGGCTCGGTTTTGCCGCACCTTCGGTTCGCTGTCGCGCTCTGGGGTGCCGATTTTGACCGCCCTCGAAATTGTGCGAGATACGTCGGGTAATCAGGTGATTGCCAATGCCATTGACGAAGCCCGTCAGGAGATCCAAACCGGGGGTATGATTTCCCTGGCTTTGCAGAAGCACCAGGTTTTCCCGGTGATGGCGATCCAAATGATTAGCATCGGCGAAGAAACCGGGGAACTGGACCAGATGCTGATGAAGGTGGCTGATTTCTACGAAGACGAGGTAGAGCAGTCGGTCAAGGCCCTGACCAGCATCATGGAACCGTTTATGATCATCATTTTAGGCGGCATGGTGGGGTCGATTTTGGTGTCAATGTATTTGCCGATCTTCTCGGTGATGGAATATCTGGGTTAAAAGGACTTGAGCTAGAAAGCACTGTCTAGCCAACGAAAAAAACCAACAGGATAAGGCACTGGAGCCATTGGATCTAGTGCCTCATTTTTTGATAAGTCCTTTGTCTAATGACCTAATCCGTTGCCGTGTTCTTCCTGGTTGAGTTTGGCAACTAAGCTCACAATTGATGGTCATCAATCCCTTTTCTGAGAGGAATAAACGTAAAAATAAAGTTTTGTATCAAACTCCCTTTGAGAAACGAGACATTTCTCGGAGATGTGCGAGTTTGGCTATCTGGGCTAAAACTTCTGTAATGCAAGGGGTTTGCCCATCAGATGCCGCCCCTTGTGGGAGCGATATCGTGTCGAAATATTTTCTTTTTCTGCATAATTTATAATTCTTGACGATTTTGAAGGTCTTTTATGTACGAATATGTTTTTGGTGAGCAATTGGCTTGCTCGTAGGTCGCTTGCAACAGTCGATAGACCTCCAATTTTGGGGTTCACTCTACAGGCAGATTAAAAAAATATTTAGATGCCTCAGTGATTACGCTTGCAACTATGCGTTTGCAACCAAGGTTTTTAAGGCCTTCTGTTTTTAAGACATTTTCACCAGACCATTTCACCAGACCATTGTTGTCATCTAGGAGATAGCATTAATGGCTTTCGGACCAGCTTCCCGATTGGGAGTCAGCCTTTTCGATGAAACCCCTGCCGTAGAATGGGTTCCAGGCCTTTCTGATGCGGACCTTGAGGTCATCATCAACGCCGTTTATAGACAGGTTTTGGGTAACGCTTACGTTATGGAAAGTGAGCGTTTGCCCGTCCCCGAATCCCAATTTAAGCGCGGTGAGTTAAGTGTGCGTGAGTTTGTGCGTCAGGTCGCTAAGTCTGACCTGTATCGTTCTCGCTTCTTTGAGCCTTGCCCCTGGTATCGCACCACTGAGCTTAATTTTAGACATCTGCTGGGGCGGGCTCCCCAAGGCTTTGATGAGATGAAGGCCCACAGTGCAGTGCTTGATGCAGAGGGGTTTGAAGCCGATATCGACTCTTATCTCGATAGCGATGAGTATCAAGATACCTTTGGGGAAAACTTTGTGCCTTACATCCGGGGCTACAAGACCGAAGCCTCTAATATGGTCGGGTTTACCCACACCTTTGAACTGGTGCGCGGAGCCTCTAGCAGCTCGCTCAAGGGCAATATCAACGGTAAGAAGCCTCGCCTCAACTCATTGGTAATCAACGCTACACCGACACCGGTTGTGCCGCCGTCCGGGGCTTCATCGGGCTGGTCTTTCCGTGCACCTGATGACTCTTCGAGAACCCGTCATGGTGTGGGGGCTAGCGCCGAAGGCAAGGTCTATCGTGTCGAGGTAACCGGCTATCGGTCTAATGCGGTAAATCGGGTGTCTAAGTTCCGTCGGGCTAATAAGGTTTACCTGGTGCCCTTTGAGAAGCTTTCCCAGGAGTATCAGCGTATCCACAGACAAGGTGGTGTGATCGCTAGTATTACTCCGGTTAAATAGGCCAATTTTTAGCGTAGCGGGTAGAGGCGAGTGCATGACTGGTCTCTGCTTAGCTACAAACTGCTGTCTTGAGATAAAAGTTTAGGAGACTTCTATGGCTGATGCATTTGAGCTATGGCCCAATAGCACCAACGAAGATAAAGAAGCCATCATTCGGGCTGTTTATCGGCACGTTTTGGGTAACCCCCATGTGATGGAGAGCGAGCGGTTAGTCACCGCTGAGTCCCATCTGAAAGAAGGTCGGATCACGGTGCGTGATTTTGTGCGGGCGGTGGGTAAGTCTGAGTTTTATCGCAGTCGTTACTTTGAGAAGTGTGCGCCCTATCGCTTCGTTGAGCTCAACTTCATGCACTTCTTAGGTAGAGCCCCAGAAGATCAATCAGAACTCTCTGAGCATATTCGCCGCTGTGTTGAGGACGGCTACGACGCTGAGATTGATTCTTACATCGACAGTGATGAGTACCAGTCTGCCTTTGGCGAGAACCTTGTGCCGTTCTACCGTGCCAATGTGACTCAGCTGGGGCAAAAGCAGTCGAGCTACAACCGCATCTTCGCGATTGACCGTGGCCCGGCCCAGGTTAGCAGTGCAGTGAAATCGTCTACGCTAGTGGCTCAGGTCGCGGGGGCTCAGAAAGCTGGCAAGGTGAAGCGCGCTGCTACCCATCTCAATGCAGGGACCACCAAGCGGTTTAGAATTCTCACCACGGGGGCTAAATTTGATGCGCCGCGTCGCGTTAGCACCACTGAGTACATTGTTTCTGCGACCAAGATGACGCCGCAGATTCAGCGGATTCAGCGGAGTGGGGCCAAGATTGTCAGCATCACTGAAATCGTTTAGCCCTTGAGGGGATTTTGATTTCCGGGTGGTAGCTTTGCGATAGGTTCTCATGCCGAGGACTGAGTGCCTCTATAGGCCTGACTGACAAATGGAATAGGCGGGACTTTTGTTTTTAGTTCCTGACGTTAGAAGGCGAAACAGATCTCGGTGTTTGTTTCGCCTTTTTAAGAAATGTAAACCTTTTCTCATTTAAGTCCTGGAAATTTAGATACTTAGCTTAGGCAATATTCGGTAAAGTCGCGCTGCGGTCGTGAGATTGGGCTAGCGATATCTAATTTGTTTTGACAACAAAAGGTTTTTAGTAGAAATAAATTACGTTGGAGGATAGTTTTATGGCACTTTGGGTGTCTGATTCTGACCCGGTAGAGCTCCGTGCTCATGCCTCGGAAGACGATTTGCAAGCGGTCATCCGTGCGGTTTATAAGCAAGTTTTGGGCAATCAGCATGTGATGGACAACCAGCGCCTGACCAGCGCTGAATCGCTTTTGCGTGATGGCGATATTACAGTAAGAGGGTTTGTAAGGGCGGTGGCAAAGTCTGATTTGTACCGCACTTTGTTTTTTGAGTCTTCTTCGCCTTACCGTTTTATTGAGTTAAGCTTCAAACATTTGCTGGGTCGGGCACCCCAGGCGCAAACCGAAATCGCTCGCCATGTGTTGATTTACAACGAGCAGGGTTACGATGCCGAGATCGATTCATATCTCGACAGTGAAGAATATCTGACCAATTTCGGCGAAGATATTGTGCCCCACGTTCGCAGCAATCGTAGTCAGGTTGGGGTTAGCAACGTTGGGTTTAACCGGACCTTTGCTTTGGAGCGGGGTAATGCCACCAGCGACAGCAGCAAGCAAGCTAAGTTGATTGGTGATATCGCTGGCAATCGGCCCACCAAGATCTCAAGACCCTGCGGTGGCTCGGGTAGCTATAGCAATACAGGTAAGCGTTTTAAGATTGCGATCGCAACGTCTTCTGCCGCTGCCACGATCAATCGCAACAGCAAGCAAGAGTATGTGGTGTCCTATAGCCAGATGTCCAAGCAAATTCAGAACATTCTGAAGAGCGGCGGCAAAATTCTCAGCATCACCGAGGCGAATTAAAGGTTTTAAGGCTCTTTGGGCAAATAGCTCAGAGAGCTTTCAACTTTTTCAATCATTTTCAATTATCACTTAAATATAAGGAGGCAAACCTATGTCGCTATGGGTAGCGAGTTCAGACACCGTTGAGTTGCGGCCAAACGCATCTGAAGACGATTTGCAGGTTGTTATTCGAGCCGTTTACAAACAGGTTTTGGGTAACGCCCACGTGCTTGAGAGCCAGCGACTGACCAGCGCTGAATCTTACCTCAGGGATGGCCATATTACCGTTAGAGGCTTCGTCAGGGCTGTGGCCATGTCAGACCTTTACAAAGCCCGTTGCTTTGAAAATTCTTCCCCTTATCGGTTTATTGAGTTAAATTTTAAACACCTGTTGGGAAGTGCTCCCCAGGATCAGTCTGAGATTTCGGAGCACGTTTTGATCTACAACGAGCAGGGGTACGAGGCAGAAATCGATTCCTACATTGATAGTGAGGAATACCTGTCAGCATTCGGTGAGAATGTCGTGCCCTATGCACGGGGGGGCAGTACCCAAACGGGTCTCAAAAACGTTGCTTTTAACCGTACCTTTGCGCTGAATCGCGGCTATGCTGCCAATGATATTGGTAAAGCTGCCAAGCTAATCAGCGATGTGGCTGGCAACTTGCCCACCAAGATCAAGACCCCGGCAGCAGGGTCTGGCAGCTATAGCAACACCGGCAAGCGGTTCCGGATTGCGGTCTCAAAGGGCAACTTTGGCCCCCGGGTCACCCAAAGCAATTACAGCGTTGAGGTGGGCTTTGCTCAGCTGTCTAACAAGATTAAAAATATTCAGCGTTCTGGTGCCAAGATCACCAACATCACTGAGGTTGCATAGCCCATCAGCCACATCCGATTTGAAGCCTTTTGTTTCTCCGATAGGACGAATCACAGGGTTGGATGTGGCCAGGTCTTATTGATTTTGAAATACTGTTTTGAGATAGGAGGTTAGTCCTATGTCAGGAATGACAACCGATGGTAGTGCCGCTATCAGTGACTACAGGGGCCGCTCGGTGATTATTCGGGTAACGGGGTTAGCTCGCCAGGACATGATGAAGACCAGCAACTATGAGGTCAAGGTGCCCTTTAGCCAGATGTCGCAAACTATACGCAATATTGGTCGCTTGGGTGGAAAAGTCTCTCAGGTCACTATCGCAGGGGCTGGTCAGTCTTTCCCTGTCACCGCCCCCGGCTCTCCCGCAGAGGAGGCGTCTAGTGATGAACATCGGGGTGAAGGGTTTGGATAGGGAGCCTAAGGTTGGCCCTTGCTAACTCCAATTCTTTAGGACCGAAGCCAGGGTCTGCTGGTTTCGGTCTTAATGGTGGCCTGAGAGTATCAGGTGAGATAATAGGACAGACCTGGTTGGCGGGTGTCTGCACCCTATGTTTTAACAGAATGGATATTGAAACCTTTGTTGCCCAATCCATTGGCCAGTGGCGTTCTCAACGAAGCGCTCATCATCTAGCCTTTAGCCACTTTGAGGAAGTGCGCTCCACCATCGATATTGTTGCTTTGCCCCTGGATGACCCAGGGGTGATTGACCTGTGTCAAAGCTGCGGCGTTGACCTGCAGCAGATCGCCAGCCCGTTCAAAATGAGCTGGGAGGGGGAGTCAGATTGGGACGAGGATGAGGAACTGAAAGGGGAAACTATTTTGGTGCCCGTGCCTGACCCAGCCCAGCCCAATCAGGGTAAACTGCTGCGAGATCAGGGCTATGCCGAGACGATGATGGCGGCTGGGGACTATCAACTGATGGCAGATGGAACCTTTGTGCTAACGACCGCCTACGACCGAGCTGCGGCAGAAGAAAAAATTTGGTTTGCGACGCCTAATCTTAGATTTAGGGTCTCGCTCATTAAGACCAGCAGCGGTAAAGGGGTCACCACCGCGTCACTATCATCAGAGGTCAGGGTTAGTCCAAAATAGGGATATGCCCGTCAATAAGCGTCTTTAACAAAGCTCCCAGATAATATGGCTCTTTCAATCCCGGCTCATCAATCGCAGACGAGTGATTTGCTCACGCTGGCCTCCTGGATGGCAGGTGATTTTAGCAATCAAAAACAGGCGTTTGAGTCTCCCACTCAGTTCGCCCACATTCGTATCTTTTTTAGGCCATTGCCCTACGAGTTTTTCTCCGGGGTTGGCCTATATTCTGAGCAAACCTACGACTATGACCTGTGGCGACCCTATCGGCAGGGGGTACATCGCCTGGTTGATAAGGGAGGTCATGTTTACATCGAAAACTACGGCCTCAAAGATGGTGTGCCCTATGCAGGCGGTGGGCATAATTTAGACATCCTTAAAACCCTGACCCACGATTGCATTCAGCCGCGCAAGGGCTGTTCGATGGTGTTCAGGCGCGATCGCGAGATGTTTATTGGCAGTGTTGAACCGGGTAATGCCTGTTTGATTCCACGTCAAGGATGCATGACTTACCTCACCAGCCATGTTGAAGTCACCCCCAACACATGGGTTAGCTTAGATCAGGGCAGAGATGTCAACACCCATGAGCATGTCTGGGGCTCTACCGAGGGCATGTTGAAGTTTGAAAAGCGGGAGAGCTTTGCCCATGAGCTCCCCCACTGAAACCGCCCTTGTTAAAACGGTGCCAACGGTACCTGATACCGTGCCAAAGGCACTTGCAAACGTCACACCTGCCATGCTGCCACCAGAAGCTGAGAAAAAAATGCAGGCTTGGATCCGCAGCCGCCACCTGATTCGCTCAGGTAATTTTTTCATGTTTGAAACGGTGGAGTATTCAACCATCGAAAAGTTTCAAGACTGTGTAAAGGCCTTGGGGGGGAGCATTATCTGCGTAGAGCCCACTAAGAAAATTTGGATTGGCAATCACCGTCGGGTGGTGCTGTATCAGGCTAAGGCTAGCTTGCACACGCCTCACCATGATTTACAACAATATTGGATCAAGTACGGTAGCTTTCATACGCGCTTTGACGAGCGAGTTTAGTCGATCGATTTTGCTGGGGCGATTTTGCTGGGGCGATTTTGCTGGGGCGATTTTGCTGGGGCAGGCGACTAGATCGCTGATGCCGTCAGTGCTCCCCTTCTTGATGCGGTTGCCGTTTTTGCTTTGGGTTGAGTCGAAATGTTTCCTTTGTAACAGAATGTTACTTTGTTTTTAATAAAGGGGACGGCGGGGACAGCGATTCATTATGTTCAGTAGTGGCTGGCCTAGAGCTGTGAGGCCGGACCAAGACTCGAAGATTTTTTAACAACATTACAAAGGAGAGCTCAATGCTTGACGCTTTTTCCAGAGCCGTAGTTGCTGCTGACGCTAGCACTGCCCCCATTGGCGACCTGTCTGCCCTCAAGGCATTTGTCGCATCTGGTAACCGTCGCCTCGACGCGGTTAACGCCATTGCTTCTAACGCAAGCTGCATGGTCTCTGACGCCATCGCTGGGATGATTTGCGAGAACCAAGGCTTGATCCAAGCAGGTGGTAACTGCTACCCCAACCGTCGCATGGCGGCTTGCCTGCGGGATGGCGAAATCGTGCTGCGCTATGTCACCTACGCGCTGTTAGCCGGGGATGCCTCCGTGCTCGACGATCGCTGCTTAAACGGTCTAAAGGAGACCTACGCAGCTCTGGGCGTGCCCGTTACCTCCACGGTGCGTGCCGTGCAAATCATGAAGGCGCAAGCAACTGCTCATATCCAGGACAACCCCAGTGAAGCCCGTGCTGGCGCTAAGCTGCGCAAGATGGGTAGCCCGGTCGTTGATGATCGTTGCGCTAGCCTGGTTGCAGAAGCGGGTGGCTACTTTGATCGCGTCATTGCTGCTCTGAGCTAAGTGCAGCTGCACAGGCTTAAAGGCAATGGGGCTAAGAGTTTCAATCTAGTTGTTAAGCTCATAGCCCAGGCATGAAACATTACTAACCGATCAAAATCAATACTGGAGAAAAAAGAACGATGAAATCTGTTGTTACCACGGTTATCGCTGCTGCTGATGCTGCTGGCCGTTTTCCGTCCACCTCTGACCTGGAGTCAGTTCAAGGGAGTCTGCAGCGCGCGGCTGCTCGTCTAGAAGCGGCTGAGAAGCTGGCTGGCAACTTGGATAACGTTGCTAAAGAAGCATACGATGCT
>JBCBQD010000202.1:0-10923 GCA_039820425.1 Cyanobacteria bacterium J06635_1 | reverse complement strand
GAGGGAATAGCGATACTGGCCTGTGGGATCAAATATGGCTGAACGTTCAATCCCGTCCTTAACAGTTGTTAACATTTGAATAGGGCAATTTCATTATTCAGGCGCAGGTAAGCTGACTCAAATTCCCTGACCTAAATCCAGTGAGAGAGTCAGACGCGCCCTTGGGAGGATCTATTTTGAGTATATTCTCGAGCTTTAGTCCGGCGCTGCGTCGGAATTTAGCCGTTTTATTTATGGCCGGACTTTGCTTTTGGGCAGGACTGGCCGGGTTGCTGCCGAGCTTACCGCTATATATCGAGACCTTTGGGGCCAATGGACAGCAGATTGGTTTTGTGATGGCGAGTTTTGGGGTGGGTCTGATTGTGGCTCGACCGTTGATGGCGCGATTGACCGATCAACGCGGTCGGAAGCCAGTGATGCTAATTGGGCTGGGTGCGATCGCAGCTGCCCCCATCAGCTATTTACTCGTTCAATTTTTGCCCACGATGGTTTGGGAAGGCACTGTCTGGGGGCATCCCCTCTCGGTCTCTTCTCCGGTGGTGCTGATGATGGTGTTTAGGGCCTTTCATGGTCTGAGCATTGCGGCTTTTGTGACAGCCTATAGTGCGCTGATTGCTGACCTGGCTCCCCCCGGCAACCGCGGAGAGCTGATCGGCTATATGAGCCTGGTGAACCCGATTGGGATGGCATTGGGGCCAGCCCTGGGAGGCTATTTGCAGGGCCTGTCAGGCTTTACGGCCGTTTTCCTGGTGATGGGTGCTGTGGGCACCCTGGGGTTTGTGGGGGTGCTGTCGTCTCAGGAGCCTGACCCAATCCCTGGAGCTGCCCCGAAGGCTACGGCAAACAAACGGTTTTGGTCGTTGCTCTGGAGCCCACCGATTCGGATTCCGGCGCTAATGCTGTTGCTGGTGGGGTTAGCGTTTGGTTCGTTGGCGACCTTTATCCCACTGTATGCCCGCGAAAGTAATTTAGAGGTGAATGTGGGGTTGATTTATACCGCCTCAGCCATGGCCAGTTTTGCAATTCGCTTGCCTGCGGGCAAAGCGTCAGATCGGGTAGGCCGAGGTCGGTTTATCAGTGTGGGGCTAATGTTTTACACCGCTTCGATGCTGATGCTGTGGTTGGCCCATAGTGTGCCAATGGTATTGGTGGCAGGGGCGCTTCAGGGGGCGGGGGGAGGCACCTTGATCCCCATGGTGGCGGCGCTAATGGCGGATCGATCTTCCCCCGGTGAGCGGGGACTCATGTTTGGGCTGTGTTTAACCGGCTTTGATGTGGGGATTGCCCTGTCAGGCCCCTTGATGGGATGGGTGGCCGATCTGACCAGCTATCGTGATATTTTTGCGCTGGCGGGGGCGATGACGCTGCTGGGGTTGGTCATTTTTATCACCACTTCGAGCAAAGATTTAGCCCACTCGATGCGATTTGCGCTGGGTCGGGGGCACGATGTTTATGCGATCGCACAGCGCTCTGCTTAAGCTGACCCACGCCCTTTAAACGCCAAACAGCGCCGGAGTCTCCGGCGCTGTTTGGTAAGGAGTACCCTACTTTTAAGCGGGCCTGAAGGGATTCGAACCCCTGACACCCTGGTCCGTAGCCAGGTGCTCTGTCCACTGAGCTACAGGCCCTCACAGGCTCATTATCGTAACACACAGAACAGACACTATCCAATATTCTATTCTCAAGGCAATTAGTAGTTTTTCGGTAAGTTACTAGGAACTGTGTCTCAAGAATCTTCTCAGCTCTCTCATTTAGATCATCAAGGTCAGGCTCAGATGGTGGATGTCTCTGCCAAGGCTGTCACCGTCCGTGAGGCGGTGGCCGAAGGGTTTATTCGCATGAAGCCCGATACGTTAACGGCCATCCAACTGGGCGATGTGCCCAAGGGTGATGTGCTAGGGACGGCTCGCTTGGCGGGCATCATGGCGGCCAAGCAGACGGCGCAGCTGATTCCGCTGTGCCATCCGCTGCCGCTGAAAAAAATAGAGGTGCTGATCGAGCTGGATGAAGACCGGCCTGGCTATCGGGTTGAAGCGACGGTGAAAACGACAGCAGAGACTGGGGTGGAGATGGAGGCTCTAACAGCGGTCTCGGTGGCGGCGCTGACGCTGTATGACATGGCTAAAGGCATTGAGAAGTCGATGCAGATTGAAGATATTCGGTTGGTGAGGAAGACAGGGGGGAAGTCGGGGGCGTATTGGGTGGAGGGTAGTGGGTAGTGGGTAGTGGGTAGTGGTTTTTCTCCGCGTCCCCGCGTCTCCCTATCTCTGCGTCTTCTACCCTTTCTCCCCCACCTTCCCCATCTCCTTTACAATAAAAATCTATTCCTTTTCATATTTGACTTATGCCTCCCAAATGGCCCCGCAAACCCGATCGCGCCAACGATCCTGCCTATCGTCGTCTAGAAGATCGGATCAATTTTGCGGTCCATGTGGCGGCGTTTTCGGCGGTTAACTCGGGTATGTGGTTTGTAAATACGATCAAGCCGGATACTTTGCCCTGGCTACAGTGGTTTACGCTGACTTGGCTGGGAGGACTGGGGTTGCATGGGGTATATGTGTTTGCGATCGCACGCTATCCTGGTTTGACCGAAGATTAAATCATGCCTAAAGACCTCTTAAGAAAATCGTGTGTTTATCAAGGCACCCGATAGGCTGATAGTAGGCGGCTACGCTAATTAACATTCTGGTGAGGCATCTCGATGGCTTATATAGACTCGGCAGAAATGATCGAAGCCCTGGCAGCGGAGATTGGCGACAACATCTATATCGATATTGCTAAGTGGCATCTGTACCTGCGGGATGCCAAGTTGCATACCTTGTTGGCAGAGCAGTTTTATCCCATGGTGAGCGGTGGAGATATCGTAGAAGATGCGGTTGAGCAGGTGTTGCAGGCTATTCCGGTGAAGCTGGGCGGGGGGCGAAAGACGTTGCCGCTAGCTGATCTGCTGCCGGTGCAGTGCCAGGTCAATCTGATCGACCTGTTAGAGGACTATCAGAGCAAGCTTTGAGGCTAGATTTTTAACTTTGCGTAGGGCAGGCAAGATGCCTGCGAAGGTTCATCTGTCATCAAGTGGTCAGGCTGGCTAATCTACCGAAGATCTCGAGGGATGGATGTGCGAGATCTTGATGTTCGTTAAAACAGACAAATGGAACTTCATCAATTTTTTTTGATTCAATAGGGGCGGACCTTATTTTGATGGGTGCTGCCAATGAATTTGGATTTCCTTTCTGGCCTAGATCTCGATCTAGATTTTAATGCTGAATCGCTAGACGCCTCTCCCCTGGACGTGATTGGGCTAGTTAGCCCTGATTTGGCGGAAGCGGTTGAAGAAATCGCTGTTTCCTTGGATGGTTTGCAAGGCTCATTAGAGATTGATGCAGGAACTGTCACGGGTAGCCTGTCCGATCCTGCAACGGGGCAATCGGTTACCGTCGATGCGTTTGATTTCATTGCGTGGGTCAATGATTTGTTGGACCAAGCCAATGATGCCTCCGGTGAGGCCACGCTAGCGGGGGGCATTTTTAGTGGAGATTTGACGATTGGGGGTGAGACGACTTCAGGTGCCTTCGAAGTTGGGACTTTTTTAGAAGACACCCTGTCTAACTTTGTGGCTGGGCTGGATGTTGAGATTCCCTTTCAAAACGGGATCTTTGATGTGTATGTCTCCACCGTCCTGGGGGATTTTGTTGGCACGCTTGACTTTGCCGGGGGTGACCTCGACCTGGATTTGTTAACGCCGTTCGGTCAGCTCATGATCAGTTTTGATTTTCCTGACAATGCCATCATCAACTTAGATCCGGGGGTGGTTGACTTTAATGAAGGGTTTGTTGAAGTTCCTCTGCTGCCAGGACTCGCACCTGTCTCCATTGCATTAGACACTTTGTCAGGGGTCTTAGGGCTAGGCGGTGAGATTGCAACGTTAACGGTTGATACTGTAATTGGTCCAATATCGACTGGATTCGCAATCGATCCGCTGATTGGTGAGCTGTTGGAATTTATTGACGAAGACGTGACCGGTGAGTTTGCCTTTGGTGACGGGGAGGCAAGTGCGCTGGTTAATACCCCTTTTGGGGTGTTTGAGGGCACCCTGCCCATTCTTGAAACAGTTGAGTTTGCGCTCAATTTGTTGAGTCAGTCAGAGGGTATCTTGTCTCTGGGGGATGGGTCTGCATCGCTGGCACTGGATAGAGCGCTGACGGTTGACACCACATTGGCAGTGGCTGAAGTGGGCGATTTCTTGTCCACACCAATTTCGGAGGTTTTCTAAGTGGGGGCAAGCCAACGCCCATCATCAAAGCTTAATGATGTCTTGCTTTCTGAGACTGCTATCAGCCGCCGAAAATTCGGTGGCTGCTTTTTAGGAAGCATTGTCCTTTCTAGGTTTGAATCAGGTTCATCTCAATTCTCATCAGCCAGGGTCTGAAAAACTTTTCTGAGAATTGCTTATGAAAGTTAATATAAGGTAAGATAATCATTACTATTTGTTATCAAATTACAGCTGGACTAAATCATGGGAATTATCCGCGCACTGTTTGGTGGAAATAATCAAGGGCAAGGTTCGTTTTACCTGAGCGAAGATGACGCTAAGACGATGGGCGACATTGAGTACATGCGCTCTAACAAAGTGGTCAGACGTACCTTTGCTAAGAAAAAAGGTGAAACCGGAGAGAAGGCCAGTACTAAGAGCATCTCTGCGATGAAGAGCACTCAGCTAGGCGAGAATGGCCTGCCATCAACTCCGCCAGCAACGAATACTTTTGGTCAAAGCGCCCCCTCTACTTTTGGTCAGAGCACCTCCTTTGCTCAATCTTCTGAGACTTTTGGTCAGAGCGCTTCCTTTGCTCAATCTTCTGAGACCGAGTCAAAGCCGACCGAGCGTCGTTCTGCTTCGGTGGACAGCAGTATGGACATGTTCCGCAATATGGCTAAGCAAATCCGCAAATAGGTCACTTAACTTTAATCTGGTTTTCTAAAGCTTGAGAGGGTTACTGTCCTCTTTTTGATCGGGGTTTGGCACTACCAAACCCCGATTGCTTAGGGGCAAGAACGGCCAACCCACCCCGCTGCTCCTACCAGGAGGGGATACAGTATCGGATCCCACCCTTAGGTCTGACTCAATCTCTGCTCCTGGGTTGACAGCGTTGAATTATTTTGATCGTTTGAGGTGGCGGATGTTGTCTCAGCAAGGGGCTCCTTTGGTCGCTGCCTTGCAGCAGTGTAGTGAGCGGCCTAATGCGGCTTTTTATACGCCTGGGCACAAGCGGGGCCAGGGGATTTCGAATGTGCACCGCTTGGTTTTGGGGTCTGAGATTTTTCGGGTTGATTTGCCAGAACTGCCGGAGCTGGATAATTTATTTGCCCCAGTGGCTGTGATTGCTCAAGCTCAGGCCCTGGCAGCCGAGGCTTTTGGAGCAGAGCATACCTATTTTTTGGCAAATGGCTCCACCTGTGGCATAGAAGCGGCGATCTTGGCAACCTGCGGCCCTGGCAACAAGCTGATTTTGCCGCGTAATGTGCATCGCTCAGCGATTTCGGGGCTGATTTTGTCGGGGGCGATGCCGGTGTTTGTGTCGCCTCTGTACGACGACGACTGGCAGTTGGCGATAGGCGTGACGCCGAAGGCGATCGCAGCCGCCCTCACTGAGCACCCTGACGCTAAAGCGGTGCTGATCGTCTCACCCACCTACCAGGGGATTTGCGCCGATGTGGCTGAGATCGCAGCCATCACCCACCGCTACGGTATTCCTCTGATAGTGGATGAGGCTCACGGTCCTCACTTTGCCTTTCATCCTGATTTGCCAACGCCTGCCTTACACTCGGGCGCAGATGTGGTGATCCAGTCAACGCATAAGGTGCTCTCGGCCCTGACCCAGGCCGCCATGATCCATGTGCAGGGGGGCCGGTGCGATCGCAATCGCTTGCAACAAGCGTTGCACATGGTCCAATCAACCAGCCCCAGCTATTTATTGCTGGCATCGCTAGACGCAGCCCGCCATCAGATGGCGAATCAAGGATCTGCGCTGATGGCAAAAACGCTAACCCTGGCTGAGTTAGCGATGCAAAGGCTGAGCCAAGGCGCGTCCCTGCGTCCCTTAAGCCAGACCGATCTGCCCGACGGGTTTAGACTCGACCGCACTCGGCTCACGTTAGATTGTTCACCCCTGGGCATGACGGGTTTCGACGCTGATGATCTGCTAAACGAGCGGTTTAGTGTGACTGCCGAACTCCCAACGCTGAACCTACTGACCTTTATTATCAGTCTGGGCAATACTATCGATGACATCGAACGGTTGGTGGATGCCGTTAAGGCGCTGGTACAAAATCCATTCGACCCGCTCCAGACAAATCCAAAAGCCCACCCATTATCCACTACCCACTACCCACTACCCACTACCCACTACCCTCCCCTCTCGCCCCGACAGGCATTTTTTGCCCCCAGCGAAGCCTGCCCCCTGGTCGAATCACCTGGACAGATCAGCGCTGAGGCTATCTGTGCCTACCCGCCAGGGATTCCCACCTTGATGCCTGGTGAAGTGATTACAGCGGATGCGATCGCACAGCTACAAATGCTGCAACAAGCAGGGGCAAACTTTACGGGTAACAGTGATGTGTCCCTTAAAACACTCAGAGTTGTAGAGCATCACCTCACTGCCTCACCTCTTCACCGCCTCACCCCCTCACCCCCCCACTAGCCACCCCACCTCAACAGCGCTATCCTCGTCTTGTAAACTTGCCCCGTCTCCAAACCGTTTTTTTATAACACCGCTATGTCGGCAGTCTGGCCCTACGTTACCCCCGGAATCCCCGATCATTTATTTGAGCAGCTGCCCGGAATTCCCATGAGTCAACGCGAAGTGCGCCTGCTGTTGCTGGGCTATTTGCGGCTACGCCCCGATGCCGTGCTGTGGGATATTGGCGCAGGCACTGGCACTATTGCAGTGGAGGCTGGGTTAATTTGCCCCCAGGGTAAGGTAGTGGCGGTTGAGCGGGATGAAGATGTGGCGAGCCTGATCCAGGCGAACTGTGAGCGGTTTGGGGTGACGAATGTTGAGGTCGTGGTAGGTAACGCCCCCGAATGTTTTGATGGGCTGCCCCATGTGCCGACTTGTGTGTTGATCGAGGGAGGCCGGTCTTATCGGGAACTGCTCAGTCAAGTGTGGGATAAACTCAGCCCAGCGGGTCACATTGCTGTGACCGCCAGCAATTTTGAAGCGCTGTATGCGATTTCTGAAACCTTTGCCAAACTCCAGGTGCGCAATGTCGAAGTGGCGCAGCCCACGGTCAATCGATTAGAAACGCGGGGCAATCATCAGGTTTTGAAGTCGGTGGATCCGATTTTTATCCTGAGTGGCGATAAGTTGGGTTAATCGATCGAGAAATCGGGTTGCTTGACGAAATCTGTTGCTTGACGAAATTTTAAGTAGGTTGGCGTAACCTTCCAAAGAAATCCGGTTTCT
The DNA here is from genome assembly GCA_039820425.1 of Cyanobacteria bacterium J06635_1. Taxonomy (GTDB): domain Bacteria; phylum Cyanobacteriota; class Cyanobacteriia; order Phormidesmidales; family Phormidesmidaceae; genus SIO4C1. The sequence goes on along the minus strand of JBCBQD010000202.1, from coordinate 3,463 downwards.
CAATATGCAAAGCCTCTGTTCTTCTGCTTAAAGAATCCTTGAAGTTAAGGAATCGAGGATTGTAGCTATTTGCCGAAGTGTGGTGAAATTACCGACATAGTTTCCCTTGTTTTTCCCGTAATCTTTAAACGCAGGGCAGATCAATGCCTCCAGATTTCAATGCTCTGCGATGCTGGGTTTTTTTGACTTCTACGGAAAGCCCCTCTATTTTTTTGAAGTTCCTCTTCACAAACTCTGGCCGGGCTGAATTTACGTAATGGTTAGTTCTGAAAAGTTATTTCAGCCACACAGTTTGCAGATGCCTGCTGGTCACGGTGGGCCGTTGTCTGAGGTAGGTGTGGCGATGGATGGTACCGTCGATATTGCTGTAGATATTACAGTGGTGATTCCGACTTATAACGGAGCCGGTCGCGTTGTTCAGGTGCTCGATAAGTTGCGATCGCAGCGCAATGCCCTTGGGTTCACATGGGAAGTGATCGTTTGCGATAACAACAGTACCGACGAAACTGAGCGGGTGGTGCGAGACTGCCAAACACGGTTAGGATGGTGGCCCAGTCAGGTGCCACTGCACTATCGGTTTGCGGCGGAGCAAGGGGCGGCCCATGCTCGTCAGTATGCGGTCGAGTCTGCCCACGGTCAGTTGATTGCCTTTTTAGATGATGACAATATTCCCAGTCCAGATTGGTTAGAAAGTGCCTATCGTTTTGCTAAGCAATATCCTCGGGCAGGGGCCTTTGGTAGCCAAATCCACGGAGATATCGAAGGGCCACTGCCGGATGGGTTTGACCGGATTAAGTGTTTTTTAGCCATCATTGAGCGGGGGGACGCGCCCCATCTCTACCAGCCCAAAACTAAGATTTTGCCCCCGGCAGCGGGGCTAGTTGTGCTTCGAGAAGCCTGGTTGGACCAGGTGCCCAAGCGTTTATTTCTCAATAACAAAGGCAAGGATGCTGGGTTGGCTAGCGAAGACCTGGAGGCGCTGCTGCATATCCAAAAGGGGGGTTGGGAGGTTTGGTATAACCCCGAGATGGTCGTGCATCATCAGATCCCCAATAGCCGTGTGCAGCGAGATTATCTGGTGGCGCTCTTTCGCTGTGTGGGGTTAAGCCGGTCGTATATCCGCATGCTCGGTATTTCGGATTGGCAGCGTCCGCTGCGGATACCGCCCTATGTGGTCAACGATTTCCGGCGGTTGGTGATGCACTATGTCACTAAGCCCAAGTTGCAAAAAGATTTACCCCTCCTGGAGGCGTGCAAGCGTGAACATTTAACCAGTAGTCTGGCGAGCCCTTTATTTTTGCTCAAAAAAACTGTCCATGACCGAGTTCAAGGCTGGCAAGCCGCGCGTCGCTGGCCCGATCGCGAGCAATGGCTGGGCACCCTGACCGAGGCGTTTGAAAATCGACAGTTTCAGCTGTTTCAGCAGGTGGTGCTGGCGGTGGGTGAGGCGACCCCACAGTTTGAGCAGCGTGAACTGTTGGTGCGGCTGGTCCGGGATGAGGGGCAACTGCCGATTATGCCCGATCAGTTTTTTCCGATTGCCCGTCACTATGGGGTGTTAGCCACCCTCGATCGCTGGATCATTCGTCAGTTTTTTGCCCTGGTATCGTCTGCGGATCAAACAACGGTGGGGCAAGCCAACTACGCCATTAACTTATCCTTTGATAGTGTTAAAGATCGGCGGTTGCTGGCGTTTATTGCCTCCCAACTTGAGGACAGTGGCCTGTTACCGGAGCAGGTGTGTTTTGAGATCGCAGCTGAGACGGCGGTAGCACTGCCAGAGGCCAGTCGGGAGCTGATCTATGGCCTCCATGCGCTCCGCTGCGGGGTCACGATCGATGATTTTAGCCCGACCCAGTCGTCTACTCGAGTGGTGAAACAGCTTCCTATTGATTATCTAAAACTCAGCCGTGAGTGGCTGTGGCGTCAGCACAGTTCAAGCTTTGACTCCCTGAATATGTTGAGCAGCGCAGGGCTGACTGGCACCATTGCTAAAGGGGTGGAGACACCGGAAATGCTGCAATCGGTACAGCGGGCCGGTATTTTGTATGCTCAGGGTTATCAACTGTCAAAACCGCAGCCCCTGGCCGGAGCAGTGAGTTGATGGAAGGTGTGGTCAAGGAGGGTGCGGCGGTGGATGTTGCAATGGATTTTACAGTGGTGATTCCCACCTATAACGGGGCCGGGCGGATTGTTCGGGTGCTCGATCGGTTGCGATCTCAGACCCTATCCGACCCTCTCAACTGGGAAATCGTTGTGGTAGACAACAACAGTACCGATGCCACCGCTGCCCTTGTGAAACAGTATCAGCAAGACTGGCCTGCCTCCCCACCCCTCCGCTACGTGGCTGAACCCCAGCAGGGACTGGCCTATGCTCGGCAATGTGGAGTAGAGGCGGCCCAGGGTGAGTGGGTGGGGTTTTTAGACGACGACACCGCCCCGGATGAAAAGTGGGTGAATGCAGCCTATCGCTTTGGTCAAGCTCATCCCGAGGCTGGGGCCTATGGCGGTCAAATCCATGGCGAGTTTGAGGTGCCACCCCCTAAAGATTTCAATCGCATTCAGTCGTTTCTGGCGATTAAAGAGCGAGGGCCTAAGCCCCATCTTTATCAGCCTGAAACCCTGAGCTTGCCGCCAGGGGCTGGTTTGGTGATTCGCAAACAAGCCTGGTTAGCGTGCGTGCCTGAGCAGCTGCAGCGAACGACGCGGGGCGGTAATGACTTTGAGATTTCAATTTGGATGCACCGCCAGGGATGGGAAATTTGGTACAACCCCGACATGCATATTTACCATTACATTCCTAAAAAACGTCTGGAGCGAGACGAGTTGATTCAGCTATCCCACACGGTGGGGGGGTGTATTTGTGAGCTGCGGTTGATCAATGTGAACGCGTTGCAAAAGCCGGTGATTGTCGGGCGTATTTTAATGGGTAATTTGCGGCGAATTGTGACCCACGTCCTGAAATATCGATGGCAGATCAAGCATGATGTGGTTTTGATGTGTGAGCTGGTCTTTTTTGTCGGGGGGTTTATGAGTCCTTTGTATCTCTTGAAAAAAAATCTGGCGAAGCTGTCTGCTTGATGGATGTCGTTTTTTCTAATTATTCTGACTATTATTTAAGCTATTTAAGCGGCTATGCCTTCCATTTCCGTTGTAATTCCTGCCTACAATAGCGAGCGAACGATTGGCGACACGGTGCAGTCGGTGCTGGCGCAGACGTTTACTGATTTTGAAATTATTGTCATCAACGATGGTTCGCAGGATGGCACGTTGGCGTGTCTGGGTGCGATCGCAGACTCACGCCTGCATGTTTTTTCTTACGATAATGCGGGGGTTGCCATCAGTCGCAATCGCGGTATCGAAAAAGCCAAGGGTGAGTATGTTGCGTTTTTAGACGCCGATGATCTGTGGGTGCCTGAGAAACTGACCGAGCAATATCAAGCTTTGCAAGAGAGTCCGACAG
>JBCBQD010000201.1:0-10930 GCA_039820425.1 Cyanobacteria bacterium J06635_1 | reverse complement strand
CTGCAACTAAATAACAGACCAACTTCCCCCGCTCCCCCTGCCTCCCCTGCCCCCCTGCCTCCCTGCCCCCCTGCCCCCCTCTACGGGTACTTTATTTTCACGCCGATTCCTAACCCATCATGACCTCTGACCCAGCGATCCCACAGCAGGTACCAGCGTACTTTTTGCAAGAAGCCTCTGAGCTGCTTCAGCAAATAGACCACGAACTTCAAACCCTGCGTCAAGACTTCAGTGTCTCTAAAATGCATAGTTTGATGCGGACAGCGCACACCCTAAAGGGAGCCGCCGCCAGCGTAGGTTTGGATGCCATCAAAACCACGACCCATTCCCTGGAGGATGCGTTTAAGGCTTTATGTGCCCCAGGCTCAACGCTGACCCCTGCTGTGGAAGGGCTGATCTTTGATGCCTACGACTGTTTGCAGCTGCTGCTCTCAGCCCAGCTAGTAGACGCTCACATTGATGAGTCAGGCATCTTGGATCGGATGGCGGGGGTTGTCACACGACTACAAGAAAACCTGGGCGATCAGTTTGGTCAAGATGGGTACCTGCCAACCTCGACTGAGCTTGGGTTTGATATGACCCAATCTATTTTTGAGATGGGGGTCGCCCAACGACTCAACGACTTAGAAGATGCCCTTAAAACACCTGAACCAGAGGCTTTAAAGGCACTTTTACAGGCCCAGGCAGAAGCCTTTTCTGGGTTATCAGAGTCCTTACATCTGCCCGGGTTTGGAGAGATTGCCCAGGTCACCCTAAAGGCCCTGGACAAGCAGCCTGATCAAGTGGTTCAGATTGCAACCGCTGCGTTAGCCGACTATCGTGCGGGTCAAGCCAGCGTACTGCAAGGAGATCGAAGCCAGGGGGGGGCACCCAGCCCAACGCTTAAAAAATTTGGCGCATCCTCTGGCAAACAATCTCCCCCTAAAAATAAGAAATCTCCCCCTAAAAAAACAGATCAGCACGCCAAAACAAAGGCACGTAAACCCCAACCTAAAAAGTCTAAATCTGGTTGGTTTAGCAGATTGTGGCAGCGCCTAAATCAACCCATTAATGGCTATCCACTGCCTAAAGCTAGCTCCTCAGAGACATCAAAGTCCCGACCTCAGAAACCTTCGACTTTAACGGGAGCGGTAAACCCTGCCAATAGCCCGGCGGCAGCGGAACCAACCCCCGAAAGCATTTGGGAAGCAGCAGCAGTCCTGGCACTACCTGAAGTCGCAGCAGCGGACCCAGAGCAATTGCCGCCGGCTTCCCAGTCGCCTGCCCAGCCGCCTGTCCAAGATTTATCTAGCCAGCTGCCCGACCAGCTACCCCAGCAAAAGCCACCCTCGGTAGCCTCCTCAAACTCAAGTACTCCTCCCAGGGCGGCGACTTTGCGGGTGTCTGTCCATCATCTTGAATATCTCAATCATACAATTGGTGAACTGTTGACTCAACAAAACCGCCAGGCACTCTACAATGAGAGCGTGACGACTGCGATGAGAACGCTGCTAACCCGTCTGGCCCAACAGCAGCAGCAGCTAAACAAGTTGCAGCATCAAACTCTCCAAACTTCAGCAGCCATCCCACTCACTGCACTGACCTCGACTGAGCAACAGTTTGATTCTCTAGAGCTAGACCATTACAGCGAACAGCAGCTGCTTGTCCAGGCCTCATTAGAGACCATGGTTCAGCAGATGGAAAGTGCTGAAGCCATTGAACTCTTTGTCCGAAAGAGTAGCCAAACCTTAGAAAAGCAGAATCGACTAGTAGGGGATCTGCGCGAAACCCTATTAGAGGTTAGGATGCAGCCGGTTGGAAACTTGCTGCAGCGATTCCATCAGGTGCTAAACCGCTTGTCTGAACAACACAGTAAACCCGTGACGCTGAGTATTCACGGTGACGATGTGCTCGTCGATAAAGCCATTGTGGATAAGCTCTATGACCCCCTCTTACATCTGGTGCGCAACGCCTTTGACCATGGCATTGAGACACCGGAGATCCGCCAACAGCAAGGTAAAACTGATAATGGCCAGATTCAGCTATCTGCCCGGCAAGAAGGCCGGTATCTTGTCATTCAAATCCAAGACAATGGACAGGGTTTGAACCTTGAGGCCATTCGTCAAAAAGCGATTGAGAATCTGCTGCTTTCCTCAGAAGAAGCACAGCGGTTAACGCCAGCCCAAATCAGTGAGTTAATTTTTGAGCCTGATCTATCCACCGTGGCCCAAGTCAATGAGCTGTCAGGGCGGGGAGTTGGCCTAGACGCTGTGAGAACTCAAATAGAAACACTGCGGGGGACGGTAGCGGTAACCCATCAGCCACAGCAAGGCACTTGTTTTACGCTAAAGATTCCGGCAAACCTGACTATTGCTAAACTGTTGCTCTGCCAAGCAGACGAGAAGCTCTATGCTCTGATGACAGATACGGTTGAGCAAATGCTAATTCCTCAGCCTGAGCAATTAAACATTCAAGCTCATAGAAAGGTATTAAGTTTACAGATAGGGGAGAAAACGCAGCTTATTCCAGTTATTCCGCTCTCGGAGGCGCTGGTTTATAACGCCTTGCTGCCTAAGCCCTATGGGCAAGAGATCCCAAAGGTTTCAGGAGCCCCATGCCCCATTATTGTGATGCGATATCAAAAGCGTCTGGTGGGTTTAGAGGTTGATCAGTTGATAGGAGAACAAGAACTTGTAATACGTTCCTTAGGAAACGTATCAGCAGCGCCAACCTATATCTATGGCTGTAGCGTACTCCCCGATGGTCGTCTCGGTCTAGTGGTTGACGGTGCTGCCCTGGTGCTACAAATCCTCCAGGAATTTTCTGGGTATGCAGACAAGACAAGCCATGAGCCTGATTTTCAGATACCTTCTAGCCAATCACTGCCTCAGGACAGGCTTAAGCAGTCTATTTTGGTTGTGGATGACTCGATTACAGTGCGCAATACGCTGAGCGAAGCCCTACAAAAAGCCGGTTATTGGGTCATTCAAGCGAAAGATGGGGCCGAAGCGTTGAACAAGCTTCAGCAAGCTAATGTGGCCGCGATCTTATGCGATCTTGAAATGCCGGGAATGAATGGCTTTGAATTTTTGAAGGCTCGGCAGAAGACTCCGGAGATTGCCAAAATTCCAACCATTATGCTGACCTCTCGCACTAGCGCGAAACATCGACAGCTGGCCCAAGCACTAGGCGCTACTAATTACCTTACAAAACCATACCTAACCCCCCAGCTTTTAGCCACCTTAACTGAGGCTTTAAGCCAAAACCTCTAACGTAAACCCCTGAAACTAATCTATAAGATATATTGGAGGGCATCCGTGGATAACAACACATCGAAGATTGCAAAATTTATCACCTTTAAGGTAGCTGACCATTGGTTTGCTCTGCCCATGGCAATGGTTCTAAAAATTGTCAATTGCCCACCGCCAGACCAGGGAGGGCTTGTCGCTCTGTGTATGGTAAGGCTGGGAGCTCACACCGTTCAGCTGTTAGATTTGCGCAAGATATTTGGGCTAGAGACCGATGCAACACCACCGGGCCAAGCTTCGTTCTTGCTTGTGTTGCAGAATACTCAAAAAGCACTTTGGGGGATTGCCTTAAATACCCCTCCCGATTTGATCGAATTACCCCTCGACACTTTTCAGTCTGTGTCAGCAGACCGTTGCTTTGTCTCTAGAAATCAATGGATTAGCCACACAGCTGTCATCTCTGAACAGAAGACTCATCGGACCTTACTACGCCTAGACCTAAAGGCTGTCTTGGAGAAGCTACCAGCACTGAATTGATAAAGATTATCGAAGAGAGAATAAATCAAGAGCGGTCCATTCAAACCCTTCGCTAGAGCTGAGCAGCTTGACAAGCATCTAAATCTCTAACTCAGTGTCATCGGCTAAAAAGAGCGCAAAAGAGTATTGGAATGATGGAGGGCTACCTGTTAGCCAGGATGTACTTATTCAGCTGCCCTGACGGGTTCGGCGATGGATTTGAGGGTCTGCACCAGCAGGCTAGGCCCCAATGATGGGTGGGGGATAAAGTCAGCCACCAAGCCCATGAGAAGTATGAGGGCTAACAGACGCTTGATTTTGAAGTTGGAAAATGTTTTTTTAGCGTAACTCAAACTCAGCATTGATATACCCTTTTTGTGGGTTCAGGTGTTTTAGTCGCATCACTCAAAATAATTGCTCCCAAAGATGAGAGACTCGGGAAGCTTGGGATAATTAAAACTGAGTGACTTTCGGTAGATACGGAAAACCCTGAGTCCCTGGCTAGTCAATAGGCTCCCAACGCTTTATTTCACCCTCACAGGTCCAATAGCTTGTCCAAAGAACATCGACGGTCAAGCTAAAAGATTCACTGTTAGCAGAGTAGTAGGAACAGTTTGATGTCTCAATACCAGGCTGGCCAGGATGACGTAAACGCCTGCAAAATGGGAAAAGCACCACGAGAAGCAGCCCCAAGACGTTCCCCCATAGCAAAATAGGAAACCTGTCCGATTCATCTCAATTATCTACTGTATCCGACCATAAGCGTATCCTAGCGACTTAAACAAGCCGATCACACGTTATTCCGGATGCAGTAAGACATATGCTCAAAAAATATGCGCTCAAATCCTAAACGCTTTGGGCAGTCTTGCTGGCAGTCCTGGTGAGGGTATCGGTGCTGCTGGGCAAAGGTTTCAAACGAGATGGGGTTTTTGCTTAAACTTTTGCCACTGGTTCGGGGGCGGCGTCAGAAACTCATAGGTGCCTGCTGCTGACCCCGGTGCTGCGGTCAATACAATATCAAATGACAGTGAAACCCTTTTCGCCTCAGTATGGTTTATCATCACCGCGTGGCGCTGTTTTGCTGGAAACAACAACAATCTTCCCTCTGTGGGTAGATAAACCGCCTGGTCCTGGTTGAGATAGTTCCACTCAGCAATAATATCGGTATTCTCACTGCCCAGACCGGGGCTCACCTCATTTGGGCGAGTGTCGTCAAAAAACACCAGACACCCGGCCTCATCTGTCCCCGATTGGGGCACCTCTATGTAATAGACGGCGCTGATGTGGGCCGTATTGTGACAGTGAGCGCCGACCTCTTGCTGGTGACGCGACACCACTGGCCAGGCCCGTTGGATGTAGAGTTCGACTTTGCTTAGGTCCAGCCCCAGTGCTTGCAGGTAGGTCAGCGTGTGGAGCTCAACTTGCTCGACAATCCAGGCAAAGCGCGGGTCGGTGTGGATGCGTTCGACGCCGTGAAGGTCACCGGTCCAGGCCATGTCAGGGAAGTTGCGGCGTTCCTGGCAGGCTTGTTCTAAGTTCAGAGCGGCCTGTAGGAGGTGGGTTTTATGCTGAGGGGCATTGGGGAGATCGTCGTAGTAGATGGCGAGGGGAAACCAGGTGTCGAGGGGCATTGGGAGAGAGTAGTGGGTAGAGGGTGATGTAGAGGCGCGATATATTGCGTTGGCAGGGAGAGGGGGAAGGGGAAAGGGGGAAAGGCGAAGGGGGAAAGGCGAAGGAGTTGGTGTAGAACGGTTGAAAGTATTGCATATTTTGGCTTGCCCTGTAATCGAGGTCTGCTTGTGCTGGAGAAAGGCTGATGGGTCAGTTCGCAACCCCGGTCATCAGGCCCTCCGAAATCTTGCCAAAGCTTATTGAATTCATAAAAAACGCGTAATTTGCACTGAAGAATAACCGCTAGACTTTAAGATCGGGAATGTTATTAATTTCGGTTAATGAAACGTTTCATTTTGATCACGGTTCTGCTTTAACTAGCCTATGACCTTTAATGCACCCGACCCCATTCAAGCTCTGCGAGAGGCGCTCCGATTTTCGCCTGAAAATGTGCCCCTGCGTCAGCATTTAGCCGAAACGCTGCTGAGCCGGGGTGAGGCGGCAGCGGCAGAGCAGGAATATGCGACGGGTCTGGAGATGGCCCCGGATAATCGGGAGCTGCAGTTTGGGCTGGCGCGGGCGTTTTATCAGCAGGGTAAAGACGCCCAGGCGCTGGCGCTGATGGAAAATTTGGTAGGCTCGGGCGAGGCCAAGGCGGCGGTGTTAACGTTGTATGCTCGACTGCTGCTACGTTCGGGGGAGGTGTCTGAGGCGGTTAAGCAGTTTCGGGCGGCGATGGTGCAAGACCCGACGTTGCAGTCGTCTGACCTGGCGGAACGGCTGGGGATTGATGCCCAGGCAGATGCGTTTGTGACCGAGGGGCGCATCCGGGCCACCTGGGATGACATCGTGGACGATGGGCTGGACGACGTGATTGAGCGGCCCAGCATCACCTTTGAGGATGTGGGCGGCATGGAACCGCTTAAGGAAGAAATCCGGCTGAAGATTATCTATCCGCTGACCCATGCGGAAATGTACAAGGCCTATGGCAAAACCATTGGCGGCGGGATTTTGATGTATGGCCCACCGGGGTGTGGCAAAACCCACCTGGCGCGGGCGACGGCGGGGGAGATTGAGGCGAATTTTATCTCGGTTGAGATCAGCGATGTCTTAGATATGTGGCTGGGCAACAGTGAGAAAAACCTGCATGAAATTTTTGAGGAGGCGCGCCAAAATACGCCGTGCGTTTTATTTTTTGATGAAGTCGATGCGCTGGCGGCGAAACGGTCTGATTTTCGTCAGAGTACGGCGCGGCAGCTGATTAATCAGTTTTTGGCTGAGCTGGACGGGGTGCAATATGCTAACGAGGGGGTGCTGATTTTAGCGGCGACGAATGCGCCCTGGCACCTGGACAGCGCCTTTCGGCGTCCGGGGCGGTTTGACCGAGTGCTGTTTGTGCCGCCGCCGGACGCGGTGGGTCGGGCGCGGATTTTGCGATTGCTGTGCCAGGGTAAGCCGGTGGAGGATATTGACTTTGAGCATGTTAGCCAAAAGACGGACAAGTTTTCGGGGGCTGATCTCAAGGCATTAGTCGACCTGGCAGTGGAGGCTAAACTGCAGGCGGCGATTAAGTCAGGTATCCCAAAGCCGCTGGAGACTCGGGATTTGGTTAAAGCGGGCGGTGGTGTTAAGCCGTCTACGGGGGAATGGTTTATGACGGCACGAAACTACGCCATTCATGCGAACCAAGATGGTATTTACGATGAAATTTTGCAGTATCTGAAGCTGCGTTAAGCGGCCAATATGAGTGCCAACATGAGTGCACAGTTTGAGCGGGCCTTATTACTGTTTGAGCAACATCGCTATGAACAGGCCGAAGCTGCCCTGCGGGAGTTACTCGCTGAAACCCCTACCTATGCCAGAGGCCTGGCTTTGTTGGCTGTGACGCTGACCCGACTCAAGCGCTATGGGGAGGCGGCTGAGACGGCCCAGCAGGCGATTGGCAGCAACCCGGAGATGCCGTTTGCCCACTATGCCCTGGCGGATGTGCACTATCACCGGGATGATTACAAGGCGGCTGAGGGTGCGATCGCGCAAGCGCTCCGCCTCGACCCCACCAACGAGAGTTTTTATTCGCTCAAGGCTGGTATCCTGGCTGACCAGGGCCAGTGGAAAGCAGCGCTAGAAGCGGCGGAGCAAGGGCTGGCCTTTGACGCCACCCACACGGGCTGCAACAATTTGCGGACACTCAGCCTCAAGCAGCTAAATCGATTAGAGGAGGCCGCCAGCTCTATTGAGGGTACCCTCCTGCAGGACCCGGAAGATGCCCTGGCCCACGCCAATCAGGGCTGGCTCTGGCTCGACCGGGGCCAACCTCGGCAAGCCCAAGTGTCTTTCCAGGAGGCGCTGCGGCTGCAGCCTGACCTGGACTGGGCCAGACGGGGCATGATCCAGGCGCTGAAGGCGACTAATGTACTCTACGGCGCATTTTTGCGCTATGCCCTTTGGATGTCGAAGCTGTCAGAGGGTCGGCGCTGGCTGGTGGTGGCGGTGCTGATCGTCGGCTTTCGGATTTTGCGGCTGATTGCTCGCAGTAGCACCGTAGGGCTGATTATTGCGGCCCCGTTTATTGTGTTTTATGTCAGCTTTGTGTTGTTTAGCTGGGTGGCCGATCCGCTGTTTAATCTCTTGTTGCGGCTAAATCCTTACGGTCGGATGCTGCTGTCTAAGGATGAACTGGCGGCCTCTAACTGGATTGGGGGGCTGTTAGCGGGGGCGTTGGGATTAGGCGGAGGTGCGATCGCGCTAGCCCTGACTAACGAGGCTGCGACTCAAGCCTGGCTGATGGCGGTGGGGGTTGCGATCGCTCTGGGCATGATTATCCCAACGGCAGCGGTCTACCAGTGCAGTGCAGGCTGGCCACGACGGACAATGACAATTTACAGCCTATCCATGGCCGGCATCGCCCTGTTGGGCTGGGCGCTATTGTGGGTACGGGCGATACGCGGTGCCGGCATCGCCCTGCTGGTGTTATTTTTTCTAGGCTTTGTGGCCTCCAGCTTTGTGGCCAATATTTTGGTTAACAGAACACCTAAAAAGAAGTAGACGAGATCGAGTGGCCGCCGTGGACTATGCCGATGGTAGTTGCCGGTAGAATCAGGCGAGAAGCTGTTTTTTTGATTTAAATCAACTTCCTCTTGGCGCGCAGACGACTCAGCGTTTCCTGCGACATCCCCAAATAAGAAGATAGATGCCCGAGCGGAACTTTTACTTCAATGTCAGGATGCTCGGCCAGCAGACTGCAATATCGCTCAGCAGCAGACTGTGTCTGAAACGCCATCACCCGTTTGAGCAAAGCAGTGTAGTAGTTTTCTAACAAGCGCCGGTTTAAATCAACCCAAACCGCGTCATGCTGCGACAGTGCCTGCAGCGCGCCATAGCTGAGAGATACTAGATGCGCATCTGTTGCTAAAACAATTTTGTCCTCGCTAGGTTGGCGATAGACAAAGCTGAAGTAGGCAGCCGCAAAATGACCTTCGAAACAAAACCAGCGAGTGATCTCTCGGCCATCCACATCGCATACTGCCCGTAGAACCCCATCTACGACGAAATAGATATGGTCAGACACCTGACCCATATCTAGGAGTACCTCGCCTTTAGACAGAGATAATGTCTGAACTGTTTGGGAAAGCTCGCGCCGTTGCTGAGGATTTAGGGGAATCAGTTGATTAAGACGGTGTAAAAGTGTGTCCTGCAAAGAAAGTGTGTCCTCCATTACAAAGCCCCAGCACTGCCGGGGCTGATGCTAAATCTGGAAGGTAAATGCTGACTTAAAATGCTTAGGGGAGCCTATCAGAGGTCTATTGAAGGCTGATCGGATCGGAGCCCTGACTGATGTTCTCAACCCTGAAAGGGCTCACCTGGTTTACCGGATTACGGACTCTCAAAAATCCTTGGCTCAGGCAGCGGCCTCAAACAAACTGTCCAAGTAAATTCGGCTGACTTTAGGCTGAGTCAGACCGTTTTGCATCAAAAACAGGGATATGGCTGCGCAAAATACTCGATTTTGACTCCAGGCTGAATGGCTGTCCAAGTAGCCTTGCAAAGAGTCGTGCAGCTCTTCGGGGATTTCGACTAATAAACTCACGGTCTGAGTTGTCATTATAATTATCTCCTCGTTAAAATTGGCACGGCAAAGCCACCCCTGCAGCTTTTGTAGTTCGCTTGTTCGCTGACGTTTTATGGGGCTTCTGAGCAGTGGTGACTATTGTGGGACAAGTGCCTGCAATTTTCAACAGCACTGAAATTGACCTTCGTCTTAACAAAAACTTCGGGTTCACGAAGACAGGTGAGATGGGCTATTTTTTTCGTCTTATTCTGTAACAAAAGTCTGTCGTTAAGATGTGTTTTAAGCCACCGACTTTATCCACAGGTATCTGCAAAAGCCTGTTAACCCCGTCAGCCCTCTGTGGAAAAGAAAGGGTGATCTGTGGAAAGCCTGTGGAAACGCTGTGGAAAACAACATTTCTTTCATAAGAATTGTAAATTCTAGAAAGAGACTCCTATCAGAAAAGATTAGGGAACTTTTTTGGGCAAATATTTATGGCCCTAAAACCCTTGTAATCGCTTGGTAGCGGCGGGTTTGGTCTCGCTTGACTGATTCAAATGTATTGCCCAGTCCGGGGGCATTCCACTGGCCGGTATCCGGGTCAATAAAGGCTCGAGTCCTGGCCCAGATGATCTGATCGGCTTCATTTAGGGGCAGCTGCTGGGCCTGATGCAGCCAGTCAATATAGCCCCGGTCTAGTGCGGCGAGGGGAGCCTGATTGGCCAGATCAATGCCGTTAATCTCCGCTTCTACGGACATTTTAATCTGCCGAACCCTGGCCTGTCGACGCAGCTCTGTCGCCTGGGCCTGGAGTCGGCGCAGCTGTTTGACATCGGCTGCTTGCGGAGAGGCCGCCCCGTGTTGATAGGAAAAACTGCCCAGATTCCAGACACCATTGCCGGGGTCAACATGGCCATAATAGGCGGCTGTATACCCCCCCGTGGGGGTGCGGGTGCCCTCGGCATTGCCCACGGCGATGGCCACCAGTGAGTCAGCCCCCGCTGCAAATAGCTCCGCCAGGGCGTGGTGTGGCCCAGATTGCGACTCTGGCTCTGTTGAACTGGGTCCCGGTGGCGTTGACTTGGGTAAATTGGACGGGGCGGGCGGGGTAAAGCTCAGCTCAACGGATGGGGCTGGCGCGGTGGCTTGGGCAGTGGCCCCCGATGACTCAAACTCAAAGCTAAGGGCAATAGCTTTAGTGGGTGGAGACACTTGCGGCGCTGCTTGGGCAGTTGCCCCATTTTGTGGCTTTGCCTGGGCCATTGAGGCCCAAAGCACCACAGTCATGCCCGCCAGAATGCTCCCTAGTTTTTTGCAGGACCCAAAATTAAATGACATTTGTCTAATTCTCCATCAGTCAGTTTTCGACAGTAAGTTTTCGACAAAGGCGGTTGAGGGCTCAACCATGGCCCAGGTGCCGTTGGGCTGCTTCCGCAGGGCCGCAAACACAAGCTGCTGGGCGCGACCAATAGACTGCCCCTGCCGCCGCTGCCCCAGTCGGGGTCGCCGCACCCCACAGAGACGAAAC
>JBCBQD010000200.1:0-10973 GCA_039820425.1 Cyanobacteria bacterium J06635_1 | reverse complement strand
CGCAACCGCCCCCCAAGCTGCCCCCGCGGCCAACCTGCCCCGCAAGCTGCTATCCGGTCAAGCAAACCCAGTATCAGCATTGGCCAGTCGACTGTGCCACGGGGCAATTCCCGGTAGCAATGACGTCATTTTGACGAATTTTCAGTTGATTCGGAATGAACTTGATTTAGAGAGCGAAGACCACCTGGTTGGCTGTTTGATCAATCAGGGAAATCGCTCAGTCACGATTCACAAGCTGGCCTACACGATCGCAGGGGAAGGCGTTGACTTTGACACCATCTCTCTCAACATGCGAAAAAAGCGCCTGGCCCCGGGACAAAGATTTCCCTGGCGCTCAGGTTTCTTTTTGGGTGATCACGCCGATATTATCTACCTGAGCTCCTTAACCGTTAGCTGGGAAAACGGCGAAACCGAAGAAATTGAGCTAGCTAGAAGCATTAATTGATCATTTGCCGATGATCATTTGCCGGAAGTAAGCTACCGAGTCGCTGATTGCTGATCGGCATACATCGCCTGCAACACCAGGGCCGGGTCAACCCAACTGCCCTGATACTTGAGACCCCAGTGCAAATGTGGCCCGGTGGTGCGACCGGTCATGCCCACACGACCGACGGGTTGGCCCGTCGCGATTTCAGCCCCTTCGCGGATACGCAGGCTACCGCCGCTATCGACAAACACCCGCTGCCCATGCTCAGTGGTGATATACCCCTGCATGTGGCAATAAATGTGGGTCCAATCGCCGGACTCGACCACAACTGAGGTGCCGCAGGCGCTGCCATCAGAGACCTCAATGACACGACCGCCCCACCAATTGCGGATATAGCTCCCCGTGGGGGCGGCAATATCGAGACCGTAGTGAAACTGGCTGCCGCCGTAGGGTGAGTTGCGATAGCCAAACGGCGATGTGTAGGCTTGGAAATTTTCGACCGGGAAAGAAGCCACGCTCCAGGGGCTGCTGGCTAGGGCGACTTGGGTTTCGGCTGCTTTGACGCCTTCGCGATAGGAAGGCGATAACATCTCGACTGCACTCCAGAGGGAGAAACCGCCCAGTAACAACAAACTACAGTAGGACCAAAACCGGCGGGGGCGTGACGGAGCCTGCCTGGGGGCTTTTTTTCTTGTGCGTGGAGTATGAACTGGCTTCATACAAGGTGAGGAAACGTTAGATAGGAGGTTAACAAATTTCTTCGTCACTGAGGCGTGTATTCAGAGACACTTCAAACTCTTTACACAATCTAAACCAGTGACTCGGAGAAAATTAGCTGGCGTTGAAAAATTAGCTGGCGATAGTTTACCTCAAATTGGGACATATGACGGTGCAATTTGGGATTTTAATATTTCTTTGTAAAAGCGAAATAATACCAACCCATAATGCCAACCTAAGATTGCCCAAGGGACTGGCAGACACATCACATTTTCTTGATTGATGAGAGTACAGGCAGCTTTAGCTATCCCTTGGGCAACCAGGGTAACCCTTACCTCGCTGGGGTGAGTAGGTGAGTAGGTGAGTAGGTGAGTAGGTGAGGTGATTCACCCATTTACCCTCTCACCAGCACAACGCACTTCACCAGCGCAGCGTACTCACCAGCGCAGCGTACTCACCACCTCACCCAGTACTTAAAAAGTCTACCTTTAAGGCTTCAGCAGTCTGGCTGCCACCGTTGCGTCCTAAGCCGGACCCACCAAAATGCTTTCGCCGTCGACCTCAACCGAGTAAGTATCCAGAGGGCGGCCGGATGGGCCCTGGGTGACTGCGCCATCTGGGGCAAACTGTGAGCTGTGGCAGGGGCACACAAACAAACCCTGCTGTGCTTTCCAGTCCACCTTGCACTGCTGGTGGGGGCAGGTTGGATTAACGGCCAAAATGTCATCAGGGTTATCTGGCGAACGAATCACCAGGACTGCTCCCACGCTGGCAGACTCGTTTAAGATCTGACCGTTGCTATCCAAATCGGCCACAGTCCCAACGGCCTCTGGCCCGCTGGCAGATGCATCGGCGGTGGGGGGTGTCTCAGCAGCGGTGGTTTCATCTGGGGCGGTGTCAGCAGTCGGGGCGGACCCAGGGTTGCAAGCCGCGATCGCAACCGGCAGGGATGCGGCCAAACCTCCCACGCCCATCCAGGTCATAAATTCTCGTCGATCCATGGAAAATCCCTCTCAAAATTTCTTAGAGCGTAGCAGTGAGGGCTGATTCTTGAGTATTTAGTTTTTTCTCAAGAAGGCGGCTTCCCTGGCTTCGAGCAGCTTAATTTGGGCGATTAGGGCAGCCACATTTTCTCGCTCAAGCTTGAGATCGGCCTGTAATTTATCAGCCATTTTTGCTTTAGCAATAATACGAGTTAGCCGATCAGTGGGGCTACCTTCCCCCCAACGCTGACGGTCACTGATTTCGGCAACCAGTGCTTCGTCTAGCGGCAAATTGAAGGGTGTGACACTGGCTGGGGTAGGTGGAACACGCTCTGGGACAGGTTGAACATTGACCGGGATAGGCTGAACACGCTCTGGGATAGGCGCAACTTTCGTTGGGATAGCGTCGTCTGGCTTAAACCCTTGGCGACCATCCTGGCGTTTGGGAGGAGAGCTGATTTTTGGGCGGCCATCTGCCCCCGATCTTGATGCACTGGTGCGTAAAATCAAGTGAGCCACGTGCTCATTGACAACGCCGGTTGGGGTTTTTCGCTTACAGGCTAAGGGCTCAAGTATCGGGTGCTCTTGAAAATAGGCTTGCATAGCCGTTTCGTACTTAGCCAGCCAGCTGGGTAATGCAGACGGTTGGTAAGTCTCAAGCAACCAGGCGACCTCTTCTTTACATATTGTCTCCACCGCACCCACATAGGTTGCTTCAGATAGACGCACCAAGAAGGCAACAATCCTGGCTTCGGGGGTTTCTTTGGATTGTTCTAGCTCTAAAAATTTTCGAAAATCCTCGATCTCTCCAGTCATTGAGCTAAAGTCCTTAGCGATAAGTATTCTTCATTGGTAAGAGATATATCTATTATGAGGCAATAGCTTTTAGAAACAAGTTACATGAAGATTATGTGTAGCCCTGGTATATCCATCGGTTTGTAGGGAACAAAAACGGACGTTTACCTGAGAAAGGGGCTTAATACTCCAGGAAAAGGGACTCAATGCCAGGGAGCATGTGTCACCAATAACTGACAAGCCCCCTCCAATAGAATCCCCGCCATTGAACGGTGGGTCCCCTATTCCATCCCCTCAATCGGCGCAAACCCCTGGCGCTGAATATTCTCTGTCACATGCCGAGGTTCTAAAAACTGGAGCAGATAGTCTGGCCCCCCGGCCTTAGAGCCCACCCCTGAGAGTTTGAAGCCCCCAAAGGGTTGGCGGGCCACAATCGCCCCGGTAATGCCGCGATTGATGTAGAGATTGCCCACCTCAAACTCGGACTGGACCCGCTCGATGTGGGTCGGTGTGCGGGAGTAAAGCCCCCCGGTGAGGGCGTAGTCGGTGCCATTGGCAATGGTAAGCGCCTCGTCAAAACTTTCGGCTTTAATCACCGCCACCACCGGACCAAAGATTTCTTCCTGGGCGATTTTGGCGTCAGGTGCAATGTCGGTAAAGATGGTCGGTCCGACGAAGTAGCCATCTTCGGGAGCCTCCATTGCCAGGGCAACCTGCCCCTCTTGTTTGCCGGTCTCTATATACTGACGAATGCGATCGCGGGCGGTGGCATCAATCACGGGGCCGACGGTCGTGGCCGGATCGGCGGCGGGGCCAATATTCAAGGAGCGGGTGGCCTCAACCAGGCGCTCGACAAAGGCATTGTGGATAGACGACAGCACAATTACCCGCGAGCAGGCCGAGCATTTTTGCCCACTGTAGCCAAAGGCGGAGTAGACGACCCCCTGTACTGCCTGGTCAAGGTCAGCGCTGTCATCGATGATGATGGCGTTTTTGCCGCCCATCTCGGCAATCACCCGTTTGAGGTGTTTTTGGCCGGGTTGAACCTGGGCAGCCTCGGCGTAGATGCGGCAGCCCACCTCACGGGAGCCGGTAAAGGCGATCAGATGGACATCGGGGTGGTTGACCAGGTGCGCCCCCACGCTAGAGCCCCTGGCGTAGACCAGTTGCAAAACACCTTTGGGAATGCCTGCTTCTACCAAAATCTCGACTAGTTTCGCCGCAATCACCGAGGAAGTCTCCGCCGGTTTGAGCATTGTGCAGTTGCCAGTGACCAGGGCGGCCACGGTCATGCCGGTGGCGATCGCCAGGGGAAAGTTCCACGGCGAAATCACCAGGGCCAGCCCCCGAGGAAAGTAGCGATAGCGATTATTTTCCCCCGCCAGGTCATAGCTGACACCTCTGTCTAATCGCTCCATTTCGTCGGCGTAGTAGCGACAAAAGTCAATCGCCTCCGACACCTCAGCGTCGGCCTGACGCACCGCTTTACCCACCTCTAGCACCATCCAGGCAGACAGCTCAGCTCGACGGGTTTCCATGATCTCAGCGGCGCGGCGCAGGCAGTTGGCCCGCGCTTGCACAGGGGTCCGCTGCCAGGCGGGGAAGGCCGCTTTGGCGGCGTCAATCGCCTGGTCGGCCTGGTCTTGACTAAGCAAACCAATGTGGCCCACCACCTCTGATGGATTGGATGGGTTGACGGATTGTACGCGGGTCTCAGTTTTGAGGGCTTTGCCATCTACCCAGGGCCAGTAAGCACGTCCCAGGGCACCGCGTACCGTCGCCATCGCCTGCTCGGCTATTTGGCGAGCGGAGAGCTCGGCGTAGTCTGTATCCGCAGCGGCCCCCTGCAGACCAGATATGCTGGGTAAAGGCACCTCTGGGGGCTGGGTGTCTATCTCGGCAAACTTGGGCTTGGCAATCAGTTCCTCAATCGGGCGCTCCTCCAGGTTTTGCCGCAGGAAAGAAGTATTGGCCGTATTCTCAAGCAGCCGCCGGATCAAGTAGGCCATTCCTGGAATCAGATCGCCATAGGGGCAATAGACCCGCACCCGATAACCTTCATCGACCATGGCTTTAGCCAGCTTGTCGGCCATGCCGTAGAGTACCTGTAGCTCAAACCGTTGCTGGGGAATCTTGAGTTCTTTGGCAATGGCGATGGCGTGGGCCTGCGATCGCACATTATGGCTCCCAATCGCGGCATAAAGCACCGCGTGATTTTCCATCAACAGCTCGGTCATGCGCTCAAAGTTAGCATCGGTCGAGACTTTCTCGCGATAAACCGGCTGGGCCCAGTGGTTTTGAATCGCCTTAATCGTTTCCTGATCCCAATAGGCCCCTTTGACCAGACGCACCGTGACGGGAGTGCCCCGCTCTTTGGCCCAGGTCACCAGCCCCTTGAGGTCGTCATAGCTGTCGCGCAGATAGGCTTGCAGCGTCACCCCAATGTCGCTGCGGCCTTTAAACTCGGGCTCGGTCAGCACCGATTTGAGAATCTCTAGGGTCAGGGTCTTGTAAACATACTGCTCCATATCAAAATGGACCGACACCCCAAATTTTTGGGCCGCTCGCAGCAGGGTGCGGATGCGAGCGCTGACCTGGGCAGTGGTCCCCGCCGGGTCTAGGGGGTCAAATTGGGAATAAAACGCCGTTAGTTTGACCGTCACCTGGGCTTTGGGCAAATCGACCCCGTCTACTCGATCTACACCCTCGAGGGTGGGCCATTTCTGGGTGACGGCGGCGAGGGATTCCATCAGCTCAAGGTAACGCCTCAGGTAAGCCTCGGCCTCGGTTTCAGTAACGACCGCTTCGCCCAGCAAATCCAGCGCAAAGGTGAACCGCTGCTTGCGTAGCTGCTCCAGGGTTTTAAGCACCTGCTCAACCGTTTCCCCAGCGATATATTTTTTGGCGAGGGTTTCAACGGCGGTCGAGAGGGTTGAGGCCGCAATCTGCCCCGGCATCGAGTCGGGTTGAGAGAAATTTAAGAGCCCCTTGAGGGCACTGGGTAACTCCACCTCATCCCGACCAAGATAATCTTGCAAATGGCGGGCAATGTCTGCTTTGGTAGACAACGCAGGCAGACAGTCGATCAGCTGAAACAACTGCACCCGCAGGCCTGGATTAGACATTGCAAAGCCTAGCATCTTGTCATCCCAGCGGACCTGATCGCGAACCTGGGCAAACCACCGCCGATCGCGAGTCTTAGCCAGTAAAGTTTTGGCGATGGCTTGGGTCTGGGGTTCGTAGGTGGAAGGGGGCGCTTGTAATACCATGGGCAAGACTCCTGCGGTAACCTATCTCTATTCTGCGTGCTAAGTGGGGGAAGCTTCACCAAACATGAAGCTTGTTTTCAACTTGTTAAAAGTCGCCCCTTCACCAGGAGTGCTGTTGTGATTATTTGGCAGCCAGGGTTTGAACCTTCTGCAAAATCAGTTCTGGATTGAGTGGTTTAGCGATAAAGTCATCAAACCCTAAGCTTTTAGACGCTTCAACGGTGGTGGGGTGTTGGTTTTCCAGCAGGGCCAAGAGTTGAATGCCAGCGGTTGTAACCTGTCGTTTAAGGTCTTCTAAAAGATAGCGACTGCCGCTACTGACCAGGTTGGGATTCATGATCAGCACGACCGGTTGCAAAATCTCGACCTGGTTGACGATGCGAGAGCCCTCTATCAGCCAAATCACCTGATAGTCAGCGGCGGTGAGTAGGTCACAGATCAAACTGGCGGTGTTTTCATCTTCTTCGAGGAGTAAAATACGCCCGGTAACCGGTTCAAGCGAGGTCTCTTCATCCGGGATAGCCACACTCCCATCCTGGCGCTGTAGGGGAATCCGCACGGTAAAAATTGAGCCTTTCCCGGTTTGGGAAATCACTTGAATAGAACCGCTATGCAAATCTACCAGTTGTTTGGTGAGGGCCAGCCCCAGTCCAGTGCCTGCATACTGGCGCTGGCGAGTGGTTTCGAGCTGCTTAAATTTCTCAAACAGCAGCGGTTGCTGGTCGACAGGAATGCCAATGCCGGTGTCTTCGACCTGGAGGATGGCGCAGTGGGGTTCTCGCCAAATCCTCAAACTCACACGCCCCCCGGGTTGCGTAAACTTAATCGCATTGCTGAGCAAATTAGCGAGTATCTGGCGCAGTCGTCGGGCATCTGCTACAAAGCAATCGTCTCTCTCACTAGGGATTCGTAAGTCTAGCTTGAGCTCAAGGCCAGCCTCCTCGGCTTGTTTGCGAAACTGCTCCAGGGCGGTGCGGGCCAGATTAGCCAGGGAAAACTCACTGACCTCTAAGACAATGCGACCCGACTCAATTTTGGCGACCTCTAAAATGTCGTTGATCATGTCGAGCAGCTGCTCGCCGCTGCGGTGAATCGTATTGAGATAATCCCGCTGGCGACCGCTCAACTCGCCAAAGGACCATCGCAGCAGGGTAGCTGACATGCCGATGATATAGGTCAGGGGGGTGCGCAGCTCATGGCTCATGGTGGCCAAAAATTCGCTCTTGGTCAGGTTGGCAGCCTCAGCGGCAATCAGGGCATCTTGCAGGGCCTGGGTCCGGTCAGTGACGTTGACTTCTAAGGTTTCTTTGCGCTGGCGCAGCTGATGATAGAGCTGGGACTGGCTGACTGCGATCGCAAGGTGCTCGGCAATCTGCCGTAAAAATGTCAGCTCCCAATCTTGCCAATGGCGGGTTTGATGGCACTGGTGGGCAATGATTAACCCCCACAGCTGGCCTCGTACCAAAATTGGGGCAATTAGCTTTGACTTGACCTGTTTGGCCTTTAAGAACTCGATCAGGCACGGAGAATGGTGATAGTAAGTGACAATATCATCCACCGCCAGGGGATGGCCTGAGTGATACCGTTCTTGACAAATCGGCTCATCTTTAAAGCAAAATTTTTCAGCGGCGTCCAGTACTGATGCAATCCCTTCAGAAGCCCTGGACTCATAAGTTACCTGGCCTTCGAGCACTAGGTCCTTTAGAATTGGGGACTTGAGAGGGGTCGGTGACTTACCAGCGGCCTCTAACTGATTCGATATGATCTGGTCATCACTGCAAAACTGGTATAAAACAAGACGGTCTGCAGAGAGAAATTCCCGGACCTGATCCACTGTGGTTTCTAAAATGACGGGTAAATCCAGGCTATGGCGGATACGGGTGACCACCTGATTGAGCAACATACTCTGCTTGAGCTGCTGATCTAACGCTTGCTGGGCGGGTTGTTGACCCGAGAGATAATCTGCCAGCGACAAAATCAATCGTGAGGATGGGGTCGGTTTTATATCAGCTAACCGTTGACGGCACTGCTGAAGGGCTTGTGTCACCGATTGAGACAAAGGAGCCAACTGATTAAGGTGATCTAAAAATGACTCAACAACGGCTCGCTCAAAATTTAAGGCGACTTGATAAGTGTCAGCATTTAGGGCTGGATTTGAGGCAGTTTTTAGGGCAGTTTCAGGGGCGCTAGCCTCAGGCCAATTTCTGGCCTTCTCAGCGTCTGCTATCCTCTCCGGTGCCGCAGATTTGCCAACCAGCAGCATGCAGTCCTGGGATAAAACCAGCAGGCTAAACCAGGTCGCTCGGGCTGAGCGAGTGGGGGCTGGGTTAGCCGCGTTTAGGTTAACAGGCAGGCGCTGCTCAGCGGACAGGTGCTGTTCGGTTAAGAACAGGCTACCGGGAAGATTACCCTGCTGCTGCAAAAAATCTCTGACTTGCTCAAAGGTGGCCAGGGATAGATTTTCGTAGCAAATCAGCTGCTCAAAGTCGGGCATAGCAATTGCGCAAGGCTCGTCAAGCCTTTAGTTTGGCGTTCCCTCAACAGGTGAGGCAAGATTAAAAAGTTGTCCGGATAATCTCTTGCTCTAATCCGGCACCCAAGATTAAAAATCAGTCGGCAGCAGGCCAAAAACAGGAGATACTGAAAAACGTTTCTTAAAAGCACATTTGCAATTGGTGGCATCATCCTAGCGCTAGGATGGCCCAAGCCTGCCGAATAACTATACTTCTTTCACATTTGCTAGAAATGCACCGATTAGCAACGATGCCGGGGGGCTGGGTCCCCGGTGGACAAGACGGCGTCATTTTCATTGAGCAAACCCCTGCTCCGCTGATTATTTTGACCGCAGCCGATACGGATACTCAAGGGCTGCACCGGGCGATGACGGGACTCCCGCCCGCTTTTTGTCAGGTTCGTGTGGCTAACCTCCTCAACCTACAGCAGCAGCTCACCATTGATACCTATGCCGAGTCGGTCCTCAGCCAGGCCCGAACGATTGTGGTGAGAATGCTGGGCGGTCGCGCCTATTGGCCCTATGGGTTAGAAGTGCTTAAGGCTCTGGCCGAAGAAAAAGGCACTGCCCTTTGGGTGCTGCCCGGCGATGACCAGCCTGACCTGGATTTGATGAGCCACTCTACTGTGCCCCTGTCACAGGTAAACCAACTTTGGCAATATTTCACCGAAGGTGGACCGCAAAATCTGAGGCATGCTCTCTTATACATTTGCGATCGCACTCTGCAAACCCAGTATGCGCCGCCATCGCCCCAGCGAATTCCAAAAGTCGGGGTTTATCGGGACACACGGCACCGCCCCGATGGGGACATCGACGGTCCCCTCGCCCCGATTTTGTTTTATCGGTCGCACTACGTCGCGGGCAATCTGGCCCCGATCGATGCCCTCTATGAGGCCCTGAGCCAGCGGGGTCTGGCCCCCATTGCCATTTACGTTTCCTCCCTCAAGACCCCTGAAAATCAGGCAGACCTCAAACAAATCCTCAAGACTTACGGAGCCGCCGCTGTTATTCTCAACACTACGAGTTTTGCCATTGCTCCGTTGGAGGGTTCCCAGCCCTCTTTGTGGCAGCAGCTTGATGCCCCTGTTTTGCAAGTCATTCTGAGTGGTGGTACGACAGGGCAATGGCAAGCCCAACCCCTGGGCCTCTCCCCCCGTGACATGGCCATGAATGTCGCCCTACCCGAAGTCGATGGCCGGATCATCACCCGCGCTGTGTCCTTTAAGACCGTGGCCCAAACCAGCTCAGCGTTAGAGACCGATCTGGTGACCTATGAGTCGGTGGCCGATCGCATTCACTTTGTCGCGGATCTGGCCGCCAATTGGGTGAAGCTGAGCAGTAAGCCTGCGGGCGATCGCAAAATTGCCCTGATTTTAGCCAACTACCCCAACCGCGACGGTCGCCTCGCCAACGGCGTCGGTCTTGACACCCCCGCCAGCTGTGTTGAAATTCTCAAGGCATTGCAGGCCGCAGGCTACACGCTGTCGGATATCCCCACCGACGGCGATACCCTGATGCAGCGACTGACCCAGGGCGTGACTAACGATCCAGAGGGGGATGGCTGGCGCACCGCAGGGCAAGCACTGTCTATTCAAGACTATCAAGACTTCTTTGGGCAGCTTCCTGGGGTGGTGCAGCAGGCGATTTGCGATCGCTGGGGTTTCCCCCACCAGGCATTAACCGACCTAGCGATCCCGATTTCGGGTCTACAGCTCGGCAATATTTTCATCGGCATCCAACCCAGTCGCGGCTACGACCAAGATCCCAGCCTTACCTACCACGCCCCAGACCTGGAACCCACCCATCGCTACCTCGCCTTTTACCACTGGCTGCGCAGTGTCTTTGAGGCCGACGCCATTATCCACGTCGGCAAACACGGCAATCTAGAATGGCTGCCCGGCAAAAGCATCGCCCTCTCGAATACCTGCTACCCCGAGATCGCCCTCGGGCCGATGCCCCACTTCTACCCTTTTATCGTCAACGACCCCGGCGAAGGAGCCCAAGCCAAACGCCGCGCCCAGGCCGTGATCATCGATCACCTCACCCCACCGCTGACCCGCGCCGAGCTATACGGCCCCCTGGCCAAGCTCGAAAGCTTGATGGATGAGTACTATGACGCCCAAACGCTGGACCCGTCCAGGGTGCCGGTGATTGGGGGGAGGATTTGGGAGGTGTTGGTGGAGGCGAGTTTGGTTGAGGAGATAGGCGAAGGGGAGCAGGGGAGTAGGGGAGCAGGGGAGGCAGGGGAGGCAGGGGAGGCAGGGGAGGCA
>JBCBQD010000199.1:0-11011 GCA_039820425.1 Cyanobacteria bacterium J06635_1 | reverse complement strand
AGTTTAGTCAATTTGCTGTATTTGGGGGGTGGGCTCAATCGCTTACTGGCTATCCGCCCGCGCCACATCTGGGGATTATTGGGCATCCCCTTTGCGCCGTTTTTACACACCGGCATGGGCCATCTGATTGCCAATACGCTGCCGTTTTTAATCCTGGGCTGGTTTGTGATGCTTCATGCCGCCGAGGCCTTTTTGCCCATCAGTGCCCTGATTGTCGTCATCGGTGGGCTGGGTACCTGGCTGATGGGGCGTGATTGCAACCACATTGGGGCCAGTGGGGTCGTGTTTGGCTATCTGGGCTATCTGGTGGCGATGGGGTACATTGAGGCCACCGTGCTGGCCATCATGATTACCCTGATGGTGATTTTGATCTACGGCAATCAGTTTTTATCGATGCTGCCCAGCCAGGAAAATGCCACGATTTCTTGGGAAGGGCATCTATTCGGCTTTTTAGGCGGAGTGGTCGCGGCCTATGACCCTGATTTGGCAGAGCAGCTGTGGGTTTGGCTGCAGCAATTGGGGTAGGGGAGTAGAGGTTGGCTGGTTGATTACAATCAACCAGCCAACCTCTACTCCCGATTCTCGCCAAACTTGTTAGCATCAAACTCAGAGTCCCTCTGGGAAATTGCATGCTGACGCCTAATCTGATCGCGCGCCAAGGCGAAATCATTGAAGTTTTTTTACGCCATGGCTGGGACTACATGCGTCGTCTGCTGGTGGGTAAGGCGTCAGAGGAGCCAGAGCTGCCGCCCCCTGAAGTGCTGCGCAATATTTTGACTGACTTGGGGCCGGTGTACGTCAAGCTGGGGCAGTTGCTGAGTACGCGCCCTGACCTGATGCCCCCTGACTACATTGAAGCGCTCAGTACGCTGCAATCGACGGTGCCGCCCGTGCCTGCGACGGTCGTGGAGGGGTTTATTCGTCAACAGCTGCCCAAACCGCCTGAGACGTTTTTTGCCGAGATTGATTATGTTGCGATCGCAGCGGGCTCAATCGGTCAAACCCATAAAGCCATCTTGACCACCGGAGAAGCCGTGGCCATCAAGGTGCAGCGCCCCGGCATTGATCTGCTGGTGACGCGCGACATGGCCCTGATCAAAGACATTGCCCGGCTGGTCTCGACCACCCAGTTTGGACAGCGGTACAATATTGTTGAACTGGCCGACGAATTTAGTCGCGCCCTCGCCGCCGAACTCGACTTTACCACCGAGGCAGGCTACACCAACCAGCTCCGGCAAAACCTATCCAAGAGCCGCTGGTTTGATACCCAAAAGCTAGTCGTTCCCAAAATCATTTGGTCGTTGACCCGCCCTAAACTATTGGTCATGGAGTGGCTTGAGGGCAGTCCCCTACTCAGCGCTGCCATTGGGCCCAACGGCCAAAGCGCAAATGCTGAACGGCAGGCCATTACGACGCTGCTGTTTAGAGCCTTTTTTCAACAATTTTTTGTAGATGGCTTTTTCCATGCTGACCCCCATCCCGGTAATTTGTTTTACCTGCAAGACGGCCGCATCGCCCTCCTAGACTGTGGCATGATGGGCAACCTTAACCCGCAGACCCGCGCTACCCTGACTGAGATGGTGCTGGCCATTGTCAGCTCCGATGCCCAGCGCTGTGCCCAGCTCACCCTGCAAATTACAGAACCCCTCAAACCCGTCGATCTGGTGCAGCTTGAGAGCGACTACAGTCGTCTGCTGGGGCGTTACTACAACCTCAGTTTGACCCGCTTTAACACCGCCGAAGCCTTTGCCAAAATCATTGAGGCCGGCACCCGTAACCACCTGCGTTGGCCTGCCAACATCGGCCTGTTCACCAAGTCCCTGGCCAACCTGGAAGGCGCAGCCCGCCAATTTAACCCCCAGGTCAACCTGATCGAAGAAATCAAACCGCTCATGGTTGATCTATTTCGCCACCAGCTGATCGGGGATGACCCGTTGCAGGCTCTACTGCGCACTGGCCTAGAATTTCGGAATTTATCCCTGTCAGCGCCGCGACAGTTTGGCTTTTTACTCGATCGCCTGAGCGAAGAAACCCTCACCTGGAATCTGCACATTCAAGGGCTCGATCGACTGCAGCGCAGTTTTGAACAAGCCGAAAACCGCCGCGCCTTTAGTACTGTTGTCGCGGCTTTGATCATCGGAGCCGCCATCATCTCGACCAGTCAGGCAAATGCCCAACTGCAATGGCTGAGCACTAGCCTATTTGGCGCGGCAACGCTGCTGGGCATTTGGTTGATTATTAGTATTTTGCGATCGGGGCGCTGGCGGTAAGAACCCGTCACCAAGATATTACTTTTCTTACTTTTTAAAGCGTGATTCTGGAGTTTACTCAACAAGTTAAGCCAAAAAGTTATTTCTTTCTCAAGTTTTCAGGGAAATGGCGGATGAAAAGTGAGAAGGAAACCTTAACCATGGAGTTAAGCGGCTTACCCATAGTCAGTTTGTCAGGGTCAGTTTGCCAGGGTAAGAATGCCTGAAGTCTCCAAAAAGAACTATCTACTTTCTTAGGCTTTCTTGAGGGGTTCCGCTGATATAGATGCAGGCAACTGAGGGAGATATTACCTGATTTACAAAGCAGTCAGTTAAAAATAGTTGTTTTTCCTGATAGAATCTGCCTGATGCCGTTAAATCACGTTATTCCCTCTATTATGAGTTAAAAGTAATCAATTGCTTTTCAACCTATTTATAGTGCAATCCGGAACACGGCCCTGTTTTGATGTGGCTGAGTTAGGAGAACTTTTTGAATGTTGATGATTGAAATAGCACAACATAGCCGCAACTTAGTGCCGAAATTTAACCCTCGTTGAATTGTGAATTTTGTCAAAATCCGACCCGTCGTCTTGCAGACGGCTTACATATTCAACTCACACCAGTTTCTCAGTGCAAACCATTCATCCCCCAATGGCAAAACGGCAGTCAAAACAGCGGCGCAAACGCGGTGTATTTCTTAGTTCTGTGGGTTGGCAGCGATTGCAGGCTGCCGAACGTAAGTTTGAAGCCCAGGAAAATCAGGGAAACCCCAGTACCCTGGAGATTTTAAGCGAGAAAACAAAGCTCAGTCCAAATACGATTACCAAGGTCAGGCGTCGTCAGGCCGCTGTTGATCGGCAGACGTTAGAAGTCTATTTCAAAGCCTTTGACTTGCCCCTGGGCGTCGAAGACTATCAGTCGATTGAAGCCGACTCCGTCCCCTCGTCGACCGCCGCCGCCGTTTACGGACAGGTCGCCCTCGATTCACCGCTGTACATCAGTCGACCCCCATTAGAAACCCTGTGCTACACAGCCATGTTGCAACCGGGCGCGTTCCTGCATATTCGGGGGCCTCAGCAATCGGGTAAAACGTCCTTAATTACGCGTGCGCTAGCCCAGGCTCACCAGCAAGGTTTAAACACTCAAATGATCAGTTTCCGTCTGCTGGACGGCTGCGTAATAGCAAGTTTTGAGGGGTTTTTGCGCTGGTTTTGCGCAGTGGTAACGCGCCGACTGGGGTTGCCTGATCGCCTTGATGATTTGTGGAATCCTAGCCTGGGAAATAGTTTTAACTGCACCAGTTATTTTGAGCAATACTTACTCGACCAGCTTTCAGAAGGGCTGGTGTTAGTGCTAGATGACATCGATGGTCTATTTCAATCCCCTGGGTTTGCAGCCGACTTTCTAAACATGCTCAGGACCTGGCATGAGATGGCCCGATATGGCGACGGCAATGGACAGCGGTGGAGTAAGCTCCGGCTGATCATGCTTCACTCCCCAGGGGGATATGCCTTTGAATCGCCAGCCATGTTGCCTGTAAACTTTGGTACAACCGTCGATTTGCCTAATTTTAGTCAGGCTCAAATAACCACTCTGATTGAGCGATACAACATTCCGTTGGACGAAGATCTCGCACCTAAGCTGATCCATTTTCTGGGCGGCAAACCTAACCTGGTGCAGTTGACCTTGCATGCGATTCAGCACCAGCAAATGTCGTTAGAGCAGATTAGCCAATCTGTGACCTCCCCAGACAGCATTTTTGCGGACCACTTGCTTTATTATTGCAATCTCCTCAATCAGTACCCTATTCTTAAAGATGGCATCAGACAAATCGTTCAAGGCAAGCAGCCAGTTTTGCTGCCTCCGATGCAGGCGCTCTATCTTTTACGGCTGGGGCTGATTACCTGCGAAAATCAAAACGCTTACATGCAATGTCAGCTCTACCAAGACTATTTTGAATTTGTTTTACGTTAATTTTAGGGGCAACTTGCAGGGGTCATATAAGGCAAGCAATTGTTCCTGGGATAGGAGGTAGGAGACAGGGGATAGGCGTTCTCAGTTTTTCCTATCTGTCGTTTGGCTTGCCTTCGTCAGACTTCTACATTTTTGCCTAGCTTTTTTTAGGGTTGAGCCCCCCATGTTCAATTCCAATTTTTTGTGTATCTACTTTGTATCTACCCCAACCTAATGTTGTTATTAATCTCGAGCTGTAATAGGCCTTCCAAGTTGTGGCATATCTGATTTTTGACTTTGATGGGACCATCGCTAATACGTTGGATGTGATTGTGCAAATCACCAATCGGTTGGCACCTAACTATGGGTTTAGTCCAACCACTCCGGATAGACTGCAATACTTTCGATCGCTCAGTACCCACCAACTGCTCGAAGAGTCAGAAATTCCGCTGTTTAGGGTGCCTTTTTTGCTGCGGCGGGTGCGGCGAGAGCTCCGTAAAGAGGTCCATCTGCTGGAGCCGATTCCTCAGCTGACGCGAGTTATCCATGAGTTAGCAGCCCAAGATCATCAGTTGGTGATTGCCAGTTCCAATTCCACCCACAATATTCGCCATTTTTTGCAGCAACATAGCCTCGAAACGGCATTTGGGCACATTCATGCCAATATTGGACTGCTGGGCAAGACACGGGTTTTGAAGCGCATACAGCATCGTAACAGCCTCCACCCAGATCAAATGCTCTATATCGGTGATGAGACCCGTGATATAGAAGCTGCCCACCGTGCTGACATTCGTATTGCGGCGGTCAGCTGGGGATTTAGTAGCCGCTCGGCCCTTAAACAGCAGCAGCCATCTTTTTTGTTGGATCAGCCCAACGAGCTATTGCGGGTTGCTACTCGAATTGACTGCGATTTGATGGCCACTACCCGTCAACTGACGGCGTCTTAGCGACTTTCCCACGCCGGATGGTTTAGCAGCGACTCCATCATGCGTACACCACGCAACTGGTTTGACAGGGGCAAATGGCCGATGGGAGCCGATAAATCCCAAACAAACTCACCTGGATAGCGAGTCCAGATGTTACCTGCCTTCCAGGCTAGCTTGTCCCACAGCCGCTCCCAGTTGCAACCTGTGCCCAGCCAGATTTCTCTCTGACGAGAAAATCCAAATCGATCCTCAGAATAAACTCGCCATAGGGTATCAATGGTGCTGAGATCGGCAATCGGAAAACTATCGACCTCGGTAAAGTAAACCCATTTTCGCTTGACTGCATCGGGGCCTGCTAACTCACAAAGTTTTTGTAGCGTCAATCGGTCGGCGGCTTCGTAGGCCTGGCTCACTAACAGCTGCATCAGCTCCTGGTAATCGATGCCGTTGGCAGATGCCAGCGGCACCACCCCTGTGGCTAACTCAGTTTCTAAAAAGGATTGGGCCAATGGGGCGTTGCTGTGATAAAGCGCTTGATGGGCCTTGCCTGCAGCGACCTGAGGCCTTGCCTCCGCCGTGGCAGATCTTAAAAAATTTATCAGCTCCAAGAGACCGGCGTCGCCGGCTGCTAACAACTGGTCAACGGCAGTTAACCGCTGTTTGAGCGACTCTGAGCTGAGCTGTTGAAGAATGGGCACCAGTAAATCACCAGCTTGGGATGACGCTGCCGCAGAGTCAGCCGAAAAATGGGTCATGTTAAATGAAATGAGTCCTCACCGCCTGTAATCCTAAAGCACTTAATGCTGCCTATACAAGTTAATCAGTGCTTGAACTTTTAGGCTACCTTAGCGAGGGTTGGGGAAACAATAGACTTAGTTTGGGGGTGGGTCCAATCAGAGCAAAGAATTATCCCTAAGGTCGGTCGAGGGTCGAGGGTCGAGGGTAGAAGTCTCAGTCGGCCGTACTCGGTGGTCGGTAGCCGTGCTCGTAGGCGTAGCGAATCAGTTGAGCCCGATTTTCTAAAGATAGCTTGCTGAGAATATTGCTGAGGTGGGTTTGGACTGTTCTGGGGCTGATAAACAGGCGATCGCCGATTTGCTTATTGGTGAAGCCCTGGATCACTTCCCAAAATACTTTTTCTTCGGCAGGGGTCAGGGGCAGGGGCTCTTGAGGAACCGTTGAGGGGGGCTCCGCTGCAACCTGCTGCACCATGCGAATGATCTCAGCGTGCATGCGCCGGGAGCGCTCGAGCTGGGCTTCTATTTTGGCAATCAACTCTTTGGGATGAAACGGCTTGACCAGGTAATCATCGGCCCCAATATTGTGGCCCTGGATGCGATCATCTAGCTCACTGCGGCCTGACAGGAAAATGAAGGGGACCAGCTGCCCCGACCGGATTGCCCTGAGCTCGGTGCAGAATTCATAGCCGTCCATCTCGGGCATCATTACGTCGGAGACCACTAAATCTGGCGGGTCTTGTTGAAAAAGGCTCAACCCTTCTGCCCCAGACGAAGCATTGCGCACCAGAAAACCTCGCTCTTCGAGATAGCGAGTTAGGGCGGCTCGCAAGGTATTATCGTCGTCAACAATCAGGATTTTTTTCATTAGTACTTAGCGGCAGCGTTTAATAGGCGGTTTTCTAATGAGCGATTTTCTTTATCCCTTGGTCTATCACAAAAGCCAGTGGTCTATCACGAAAATCACCGGCCTGTCACAAAGAGCAATATCATCTAACCCGAATGACCCACTAAACTGCCAATCAAACCTACCTGCTAAACAGCCCATGCCCGGATAAATAAGAGTTCAAATGAACTCTTTCAAACAGGTAAGATCAGTATTCCCACCGTCATCATGTTTATTGCGACTATGATGATGATTTGAGTCAAAGTGCCTAGGTTAAGTGGCTGGTTTTGCGCCATTGGTCGGAGGGCGAACGCTAGATTTGGGTTTGTACCCATGCCTAGATACGCAATCAAATCAACTTTGACTTTATTACCCATAGATGTAGGATAACTCGATTTTATGTATCAAAAGATCTCCCCACCCACCCAAGGTGCTCACATTACTTTTGAAGCGGGTGAACCGATGGTTCCAGATACTCCCATCATCCCGTTTATTCGAGGGGATGGGACCGGGGTTGATATTTGGCCCGCGGCTCAAAAGGTATTTGATGCAGCGGTGGCTAAGGCCTACGGTGGGCAGCGGGAAATTGTTTGGTTTAAGGTTTATGCCGGAGATGAGGCGTGCGATCGCTACGGCACCTATCAATATTTGCCTGAGGACACCTTACAGGCGATCCGGGAGTTTGGGGTGGCCATCAAAGGTCCTTTGACCACTCCGGTGGGGGGCGGTATCCGCTCGCTGAATGTAGCCCTGCGGCAGATTAACGATCTCTATGCCTGTGTGCGTCCCTGTCGCTACTATCCGGGCACCCCCTCCCCTCACAAGAGTCCAGAAAAACTGGACGTGATCGTCTATCGCGAAAATACTGAAGATATTTATCTGGGGATCGAATGGCAGCAGGACAGCGAGATTGGCAATCGCCTGATCCAGCTGCTGAATACTGATTTGATTCCCGCCACACCGGAGCACGGCAGCAAGCAAATCCCCCTGGATGCAGGTATCGGCATTAAGCCCATTAGTAAAACCGGGTCGCAGCGTTTAGTCCGACGGGCGATTAAACATGCCATGCGCCTGCCCAAGGCCAAGCAGCAGGTGACCCTGGTCCACAAGGGCAACATTATGAAATACACCGAAGGGGCGTTTCGTGATTGGGGGTACGAGCTAGCTACCAGTGAGTTTCGCGCCGATTGCGTCACCGAGCGGGAGTCGTGGGTGCTCAGCAATAAGGAGCAAACGCCTGATATTTCGCTAGAAGACAACGCCCGCAAGATCGAGCCGGGCTATGATGCCCTGACTCCCGAAAAGCAGTCTGCGATCAGGGATGAAGTCAAGGCGATTTTAGAGGCGATTTGGGATACCCACGGTAACGGCCAGTGGAAAGACAAGATCATGGTCAATGACCGGATTGCCGACAGCATTTTTCAGCAAATCCAAACCCGACCAGACGAATATTCAATCCTGGCCACCATGAACTTGAATGGGGACTATCTCTCAGATGCCGCCGCTGCGGTAGTCGGGGGGCTGGGGATGGGCCCCGGAGCCAACATCGGCGACAGCTGTGCCATTTTTGAGGCCACCCACGGGACGGCACCTAAACATGCCGGGCTAGACCGCATCAACCCAGGCTCGGTAATTTTGTCGGGGGTGATGATGCTGGAGTATCTAGGCTGGCAGGAGGCCGCGGATTTGATTAAGAAAGGAATTAGCAACGCGATCGCAAATCAACAAGTCACCTACGACCTGGCCCGCATGATGGAGCCGCCCGTCGAGCCGCTGAAGTGCTCAGAGTTTGCCGACGCGATTATTGCAAATTTTGGGAAGTAGGTTTTAGGTTCTAGGTTTTAGGGCTAACTTTTCCAATCACACCTATCACCCATTCACCTAATCAAAAAAGTCATCAAAAGCGTTGCTCGGTTCTGGCTGAGGAGTGACAGCCCCGCTAGATACGCCCGGTACCTGGGTTTGAGGCTGGGTGATACCCGTATTAACCTCGCCCGGTAAAACCCCAGCGCCCCGCTGGGGTTGCCGTAACTCAAAGGAGGGACTGGGTGCTGTCGCGGAGGGTACCCCTGGTGTAAACTGGCCGGTGCGATTCAGGGTACGGTCATAGGTGCTCAAGTCAATAGACGCGGGGGGCTGATAGCCCGTAGTCCCCGGCGGCGGTGACATGTCGGGGGTAGTGCGAATGAAATTGACGTCAGGGCTGCCTGGCAACTGACCTCGGATTACCCCGGACTGATTGAGGGGGAGATCCGTAGCTGGATTCTCAGCCGCAACCGACTCAGCTGAGTCACTCAGGCTTGGCCTGGCCTGGCTTGACTGGGGTGAGTCGACCGGTTGGGCCGTCCTGGCGGCGGCGCGATCAGATAGGGCTCGAGAGAGGGCACTTTCTTGGGAAGCCGGGGTGGGCTGTGATAGCAAAAACAGGTCGTTAGTAGGGGCACCAGTGCCGCTGGCAGCCGATAGTGGGCTCGATGAGGCCGAACTGCCCTGAACAGCGGTATTAGCGCCATTGACTCTGCCCCCAGGCAACTGGTACTGAGCCAAATAATTGGCAAAGGGTTGGGCTTGTTCCTGGGACGGGGCCTGAGCAGTTGGCTGAGCAGACGACTCTTCTGTGCCTGATGCTGTCTCTGGACTAATGGCGCTTGGATTAATGGCTTCAGGGGACGGACTGTTGCTATTCGCCTCGTTGATCAGCAAATCCAACGTGTCGATCTCGGCGATGCCGGCTTGCTCTTCAGGAGTTAGACCGGTTTCCAGGGCCGTTTCTGAATCAACGCCATTCCACTGTAACCATTCGGGATGATTTTTATATTCCCAGGCAAAGATACCAATAAAGGTTAAGGCCAGAGCTGGCATCCAAACGACTGGGTTCTGTAAGGGTCGCAGGCGAGCCGGTAAGTAACGCAACACAGCAGGTAATGACATAGCAATCCTTTGAGATAGTCTGCAATGTGGCCTTCAAACGAGTTTGTGAGATGTCCCTGTACTCAGATTGTATCGAAATCAATTTGATTTGAAATCCCCTGATGTCTGCCAGGTTAGCTAGAATTCTAGACTGGGTTCAACCGAGAAGCTACGAGCATAGCATTAAGTTATCTTACAGCCAGTTCTGCTTGGTGCTTTCTACCAACCTCTTAAGGGCCTCTTAAGGGCCTCTCAAGGGACATCTGCCTGGTGGTGCATCCCAACTCGCGTAGTGGATTTGCGCAGTATCATAACGTTTAGAAAATGGTTTTTAACGATGGCTAAGCTTCCTGAAAACAGCCGCCCCCCAAGACGGACTTCTCTGCGATCACCCCAGTTGCCAACTTTGGGAGAGGATGCGGTTTCGCTGCGCCATGAAGTTAACCCGGCCATTGCCCTCAATCTGTTGGGTGAACTCCAGCAAAAGGTTGTGGACTTTCAGCAAGAGTTGAGAGGGCTCGTCCTCAAGGTCCAACAAATTTACGCTGAGGGGCCTGTGGTCAACGGTTGGCTGGAGTCAGCCCAATCTATGCCCTCTGCCCCCCCTGCAGATGCTAACTCGGCTTTGTTTCGCCATGCAGATGTGGATGATTTGATGACCTACATTCAAAGTCTCGACCCAGCCCAGGCAGCTGAGCCGCTGTGCGCTGACCCCCAATATCGTCTGTGCATGATCGATCAGATGGGCAAAGTGCAATCTCGACCCTGCCCGCCTGAACAGGTGCCAGCGGTGAGTATTGCGATCGCACGTCACCAAAAATTGCACCAAATCACCACTCGCAAGCAGCATCTCGAGCAGCAGTTAAAAGCTCTGGTGAGTGCCCTGACCAATATCAACAACCAGCTTGGGGCTTGAATGACTGGAATGGTGAGTAGGTGAGTAGGTGAGTAGGTGAGTAGGTGAGGGGGACCTAAAGAAACAAGCAAATTCACCTCTTCACCAGCGCAGCGTACTCACCACCTCACCCCAGCACAGCACACTCACCATCCCCAAGACCCTGGCTCACCCTTGAAGGGACCTACAATATTTTGAGTGATCCAGCCGCCGTAAAAGTCGCCTTGTTGTGCCTCGACGGGTTCATCATCGACGTAGCAGGTATCCATCCGACTGGGATAAAACGCAATGTGGTCTTTGAGCGCAGCAAACCTTTCAACGGGGGCTGCATAGGCCCAGGCTGCATTCTCCGCTGTGCGGTCCCCCACCGTCACCGTGTAGTAGCTGGCTGTGCCTTTCCATTCAAATGCAGTACTTGGTGTCGACGCCAAAGGCTACCTTCTGTGAATGGAAAG
>JBCBQD010000198.1:0-11052 GCA_039820425.1 Cyanobacteria bacterium J06635_1 | reverse complement strand
CCCCGGTACCAACACCGCCCCGATCACTAGATCAGCCTGGGGGATCACGGCTTCAATGTTGGTACCGGGGCGTCGTCCCCCCATGCTGGTTAGCCGAGAGTTGGTGGCAAAGATGCCCAATGGCTCAGTGATTGTGGATGTCGCTGTCGATCAAGGCGGCTGCATCGAAACCGTCAGACCCACCTCCCACAGCGAACCTGTCTATATAGAAGCGGGCGTCTTGCACTACGGCGTGCCCAATATGCCAGGGGCCGTGCCCCGCACCGCCACCCAGGCGCTCAACAACAGCACCCTACCCTACGTGATTAAGTTGGCCAATGACGGGCTGGGGGCCTTGGAGCGCGATGTTGCCCTGGCCGAAGGGCTCAACGTGCTCAACCATCGCCTGGTGCATCCGGCGGTGAAATCGGTTTTTCCGGATTTGGCATAGCGCTGACCTAGAGTGGCTGGCCTAGAGTGATAGACTTAGCAACGCCTTGATCTTTCACAAACTGAAATCTCCCCTCACTGCCCATCTTAATCATTAAGAGCGGCAAGGGGAGAATAGAATTTCAAGCTTTAGGACAATCGGCAAGAACAGTGAGGCTTCTAAAAACCGTACTCAGAACTGAGCCACACTTCGCACCCTTCTACGTGGTTGCAGCTGGGCATTGAGACTTCAACCACAAATGCGCCTTCGTAGGGGGCAACTAAAACAGGTTCTGCATCAATGTCAGTATCTTGTGCTACAACGTTCCCCCGTCTGTCATACAGAAATAAATCGATATCGTAACAGTCGTGATCGCAATCACCGTAAATTAATTCCCCCGCAGCAAAGTAGCCCTCTACGAGATCTGATTGACCGTTATGAAGCCATAATGAACGATCTTGAGCCTTAGCCTCAAGCGCCACACCGGCAACAGCACTCGTCGAAACGGCCATCATTGCCAGCCAAATACTTACTTTTTTCAATCCGAACATAGGTCTACCAAGGGTATAAAATACTACGAACTTCTGCCGCATTTATGCGTAATTCGATGGTGCCCTGCCGAGCTTAATCGCTAACGATTTCGCTCAAAGATCATGGGAATCTCTTCATATGGGAACAATTCCGGTTAAATCAGTCTGCTTGGATGGGGCACAGACGGGGATAATGGATATAGTTGCTCTTAAAATTATTTTGAGTTTCTGCGATCGCAATGACCCCAGACAACATTAATCAGCTTGAGCAAGCCCTGCGTAACCGGGCCTTAAACATCCGTAAAGCCGCTCTGGATGAGCTAGCCACCCTGCCCGCTGAGGTTGCTGTGCCAATTTTGAAACGGCTAGCGGCTGAGCCTGACTTTTTGCTGCGACGGTTGGCAGTGATGGGCCTGGGCAATCATCGTGTGCCAGCAGCGTTTGAAGTGTTGGAATCGCTACTGAACACAGAAGACGACAGTAATGTGTTGGCTGAGGTCGCCAATTCTCTATTTGAGTTTGATGAACCTGCCATTCCACTGCTCAAGCATTTGTTTGAGACCAATACTCATTGGCTGATCCGCCAAACAATTCTGTCGCTATTGCTCGAAACAACAGAGTATGCCACCTTGCTAACCCTTGCCACTCAAGGGCTCGACGATGATACTCAAACCGTTAAAGAAACTGCTATCTTAGCGTTGCGCCATGTCCTGTCCTCTGATTATCAGACCGAGGCACTGGCTTTGCTGAGTGATATGGCTCAGAGCGAGGTGTGGCGCGATCGCTGGCGGGCAGCGACGGCCTTGACCGGGTGTCAGACCCCCCAGGCTAAGCGGCTGATTCAGCAATTGCAAAAAGATGAGAACTATCGGGTGTCGGCAGCAGCACTAGATGCGGCAATGCAGAGTGGTGGGTAGTGGGTAGTCAGGATGCTATTGCAAATAGGTCTCTATCTGGTAATTATGGGGAGATGCGATCGCACGACATCCGCTAGAACCCCATGCATGATATCCCTAATCCTCGTCAAATTTTAGACGTGCTGCTGCCCCAGCTCAAAATTGCAGCAGCCTATGCTCAACAAATTCAGCACAGTATCGCTAACCACCCCGATAAATACGACTCTGAAAATTTCTTTGCCAATGCGCTAACCGATGCCGATCTCTCCATCCAGACCTTTGTTGAGGTGGCGCTGCTGGGGCACTTCCCAAATATTCGTTTCCACGGTGAGGAATACGAAAAGTCTTACAACACCAAATATTTCCGCGCCATTGACTTAGGGCCACAGGGCGACTATCTGATTACCCTCGACCCCATTGATGGCACCCGGTTTTACATGGACGGCCATCCGAACTATCAGATCATTCTCACCATTCTCAACGCGGATGGTTTCGAAGCCGTGCTGGCGCTCAGCCCCGCCCACCAAACCTACTATTACACTCTTCGTGGACAGGGGACTTTTAAGGGTACCTTCGCCGACAGTTTAGATACCTGTAAACCCCTACAGGTTCAAACCCCAAAGAACAATATCTTACTCGGCTGGGATATGGGCTACCTGAGCAAACAACTTAAGCCCAAATATGACGTGATTGACGTTAAGACCGATTACTCCCAGGCCGAGAGAATCCCCAACGTCAACGGCATGCTCACTGGTGAACTCTCTGGTGCGGTGCTGGCTCGAGGCAAATTTATCGACGGGGCAGCATTGTCTTTTATGGCTCAGGAGATAGGGTATATTTTGACCACCCACGATGGCTCACCGATGCCGCCCCTCCACGCCTGCCAAGACTACCAGTGGCCAGGACTCATTGTGGCGTCATCTGAGGAAATCCATCAAGATTTGACCAGGGTTATTGCGGGGACTGCGCTCGTATAGAGGGGCATGGTGTAGGTTCCATTAGCGATTGCATGGGGATAGGCTGCGCCATCCACATCGACGGCGCTCCAGGCAAGACGATGGGTAAAAGCAGGGGTAACCCGCTGTTGTCTGCAGCCCTTCGGTTTCAAAAATATCTTTGACCGTAATCGGCACCCCATGCAAAGGCCTCCAGGTTTCACCGTTAGCCAGGGCCTCATCGGCCTGTTGGGCGCGAGAAAAACATTCTCTTCGTCCAGGGTGCAAATGGCGTTTAATTTTGAGTTGTGAGCAGGGGAGATAGCGCCTCAACCCAAACCTGCGCCATTTTGTTGATGCCGCTCTCATCGGGATGTACTCCGTCGTAGGTGTCTGCTGCCACGTCAAATCCGCTGTGGTGATCAACCACCTGTACCAGCGAGGTTGGCTGAGTTTTATTAGCGGCCAACCCGACCATTTGAGCATTGAGGGTTTGGATGCGCTGATTGATTTCGGGGTAACTGTTTGGAATCAGCTGGGCCAACAAAATCGTCACACTAGGGTTATCAGCCCTCAGCACATCGATCACCTGACCCAGCTCCTCCAGGGTACTCGCCACACTGTTGGGGTGAGCAATGTCATTGGTGCCCAAATGCACCAGGGCAATATCAGGGGTGTAGTCCTGCAGCCAGTCAGTCAGCTTACCCTGACCTATCTGGCCGTTGAGAATCTCATCAACGCGCCAACCCCAACGCCCTTCATGGTCTAGATCAAAATCTGGATTGGGTGAAGGCCCACCGGAGTTGGTATTTAGAGAACCCACAAAATTGATCGCATACCCTTGTTGTTGCAACAGATGCCAAAGCGGTCGTCGATAGCTGTCTTGTCGGTGACTACCCTGGGTAATAGAATCTCCCAGGGGCAATATATTGACAGGGTTGTTATTTATAGTAGAGCTTTGGGCGATATCTTGCACCGCATAGTTACTGATAGATGGGATATTCTCTGTGGATGAGAATTGCTTCATCAGAGACGGTGCGATCATTCCCCCGGCTGATAGACTGGCCAACCACAAGCAAACCAGACCGCTGTAGAGAACCCTGACCCAGAAACGTAGAACTTTCATCGAGCAATGTCCGATAAAACGTATTATCCCGACCTGAAACCCGACCTGAACAGTGTCAGGTTGACGGCTAAAACAGACTGAGGACTACCAACTGCCTACAGTGCAGCCCAAAGGTTACCCTTAGTTTACTGAATTTGCTTAAAACGGAGCATCAGACCATGACCGCTACGCCACCCCGACAGAAAAAGGCACCCCAGCGCTATGCCATTATTGGGACTGGAGCCATTGGTGGCTACTATGGGGCGCGCCTACAACAAGCTGGCTGCGATGTGCATTTTTTGCTGCGCAGTGACCATGGGCATGTTAGTCACCATGGGCTCACCGTAGACTCGGTCGGGGGAGATTTTGTCTTATCTGAGGTCCAGGCATATTCAGACCCGGCCCAGATGCCCCCGATTGATGTGGCTATCATCGCCCTAAAAACCACCCAAAATTATCTGCTCCCCAAGCTACTGCCGGCCCTCAATGATGGGGCAGTGGTCCTGACGTTGCAAAACGGACTGGGGGTTGAGGCTGACCTTGCCCGGTGGGTCGCTCCTGAACAGATTCTCAGCGGGCTATGTTTTATTTGCTCAAATAAAGTGGGGCCAGGACACATTCGTCACCTTGATTACGGCAAAGTATTGCTGGGGGCCTATAGTGCAACCCGGCAACCTCGACCGATTACTGAGCTGATGCGTGCGATCGCAGCCGATTTTACCCAGGCTAATATCCCCATCGACCTTACCGACGACTTGTTTATCGCCCGTTGGCGCAAACTGGTGTGGAACGTCCCTTACAACGGCCTGTCGGTTGTACTGGATGCGACGACGACTGAAATGATGGCGGACCAGGGGTTGCGATCGCTAATCGCGGCCCTGATGGCCGAAGTCGTCAGCGCCGCCAATGCCTGGGGTGAGAAATTATCCGGGGGTAAAAATCGAGGCATTCCCCAGGCGTTTATCACAGAGATGCTGAGTGCCACAGCGAAAATGAAACCCTATCGCACCAGCATGAAAATCGACCATGACGAAGGCCGCCCCCTCGAGGTCGAAGCGATCCTCGGCAACCCTGTGCGAGCGGCGACGGAAATTGGCGTAGCGGTTCCCCAGATGGAGATGCTCTACCAACAGGTAAAATTCCTGGCTAATCGGTGAACCCTATGCCCGAAACCCATAGATTAGCTGGCCCCGGTGCTCAAGGGTAAAGCCTGCTGTTTCTAAGCTTTGAATAGCCTGGTTGAGCTTGATTTGCCAGTCAGGCACTTGATGCCATTCAAACACCAGGCTACCAATGCGATCATAGACCGATCGGGTCAGGTCTGAGAAGATGTCATATTCTCCGCCCTCACAGTCTATTTTGAGCAGATCAATGCGCTCAAGCTGGTTCAGCGTGAGCACATCTGCCAAGGTGTCGCAGGGAACCGTTCTTTTCTCAGCGTTGGGATCATCTGCATAATAATAGGATGAAGCGTGGATTTCACGACCAAGCACCTGCACATTAGAAACAACCTGAGAGGTACTAGCAATCCCCTTATTCACCGTTGTCACCTGGTTAGCAATTGCCGGATTAAGTTCGAGGTTACGCCTTAACATTTCAAAATTTTCAGCCGTTGGCTCATAGGTAATGACCCGAGCCCCGAGCATGTGGGCGCAATACAAAACAAAATCACCGATATATCCGCCCACATCAACGATGGTTGGTACCTGTTCAGATGATGGCTTAAAGTGTTGCAAATAAAACTGCTCAATAAATTGTTCTCGAACAATAAGGGCGTCATAGAGGTTGTGACGAACCGCAATTTGCAGCCCAGAACGAGTCCGCAAGACCGTTTCACTGTTATCTTTTCGGCCAAAGGTTCGCAGGTAAGCAGGCCAATTGTCAAAGACCTGAAAAGCTTTGAGGCCATGTTGAAAATGACCGTAGTTTTTTCTCAGTCGGGCTTTGAGACTCAACCGTGTTCTGAGGGTTTTGTAGCGTTGCTTAAGCCCTGTCAGCATCATGAACCTCTAGGGAAAAGACAAAACGGTCTTATCCACTGAATACGGGAACATCCTGCCTGATCAGGACATATCTAAAATTTGTCGTGACTATTTTCCATGGCTGCAAAATGCTCTAACAGCAGCCGATGGACAAAAATATACCCACCCCCCACCTTTTGTAAAAAGATCCGCTCGGCGGCGTAGTTTAGAAATTTGGCGTAGTGCCAGGGGGTTTTGCCACTGAGCCATAACATCAGCCTTAAAATGCCATGTTTAACCACGGCCTCGCCGCCCCCCGCCGCAAAGCCAAACGCCAGGCCAGAGGCCGCCCAAAAGGTCGTTTTGGTGTTACCAATCAGCCCACCGGGAATGGCGAGGGTGACCGTCGCCACCAGGGCAAACAGAATCGCATTTCTGGCTGACTGCCAGATGCCTTGGTTAGGTCGGCTGGCGGTTGCGACTCGGGTGCCACTCAACCCGCGAATCAGGCCAAAGGTGAGGCCGAGCACAGCCCCAAAGGCGAGGCCAATCATGCTGTACTCAGCCAGGCAGGGGCCTAGCACAACGCATCTTGCACTGCCAAAGATAGACCCAAATCCGACCTTTAACAGCCAGCCAATCAAAGGCCCTACGGTTAGGCCCAACAAGAGATTGTTTCGGGCTTTTCGCCACGACCAGCGCAGGGTTTCAGCCGGGGTGATGCGACTGACCCCAAAGATGCGGCTGCAGATCACGCTACCGATCAGCAAAGCTAACAGCAGCCGATCCCACACCATGACCTGCGCACCAATCGCTGTGGCAATAATAAAAAAACTTAGCCATACCCCCAGTCGATAGCCCCACCGGGGTAACCCCACTGTCAGCCAGTCAGGCTGCAATCGTTCAATCATGAAAACGGTTTGAGAGGTCTGGTGTAAGCGCTTGGCCAAGTGGTGTAACCACTCAATGGTTTGTTGTTGGGAGTAGGGAGGTTTGTGTAAGAGCCGCCGCTGAAACATCCGATCGATATAGGCATCAAACAGCTGCTTGCGATAGTCCTGGGTGCGATTCAGCATTGGGATATCGTCAGGGCTCACCCCCTGATAAGCCAGCACCATAATGTTGAGCATTAAGGGGGATTGGGCTAACGAGAGCAGCGACGTCGCTTTATCTTGCAACTGGGCCTCATTTTCAAACAAGGTTTTGAGACCCGTGAGGCCGCTGTTGGTCCGATTCACATAGTTCCAAATTTGGGTTTCACTTAGGGGTCTAAGATAGAGGGCACTCTGGAAGCTGAGTTTATCCGGCAAGGCTTCATAGTCTTTAATCCGACTGCATACGACCATCTCAGGGGCATAGGCTTGGTAAAACGCATTCAGGGCGGTAATGCAGTCATTTCGACGGTGTTGTTGGACCTCATCCAGGCCATCGAGCAGGAGCGAGAGTTGTTGTTCATTAACCCAGGTTTGGCCAATAGGCTTGGGCACCTGATACTTGCTATTCAGTTCGGCAATGAGCCAGTCGGCAACGGATTCACCCTGCCAGGAAGATAGGTTAAAGACTACGGGAATGCGAAAATACGCGTCTTGCTCTGCTCTGTGGAGTAACTCACGGGTGAGCATCAGCATCGTGGTGGTTTTACCAGAGCCGGGCTCCCCTAAGATCAACAAAGTGCGACCTTCGCCAATGTGATCAAAGATATCGATGATGCTGGTGCCTTCTGGCAAGAGTCGGGCGGGTTGCCCATCCGCCGCCCAGGTGAGGTTCCAGGGGGGGGCGATCGCACCGGGCCGTTCTTCCATCCCCAGTGTCAGTAACACCTGACCATGTAGCGAGTTTTCGAGAACGCCTTGAATCCAGAAGCGGTTGACCTTGTTGATCAGGGCCTGGCGGTTGCGGAAGGATTGTTGGGAAATGGGGGAAGGGGGAAGGGGGAAGGAGGAAGAGGGAGAGGGGGAAGAGGGAGAGGGGGAGGATGGGGGAGGTGGGGGAGACGCGGAGAGGGGGGGACGCGGGGAGGGGGAGGTTGACCCCAGACGGGGGGGGAGGGTGAGATCGGTTGAAATGGCTGTGGCAGGACTAACAGAGACTGTGTTGGAGAGATTTGTTAATTGGGCAAGGGCTACCTGAGCGGTGGGATAGCGATGGCGGTGATCGGCGTGAACGAGAGTGTTGATAAACTGGGCGAGATGGGGGTCTAAAGTCAAACCCAGGGCCTGGCAAGTCATATTTGCATTGGGGGAAAGCTGGGCGAGAAAGTCTTTGGGGGATAGCCCTGTGAGGGCAGTGAGCACAACCATGCCGCTGGCGTAGAGGTCGCTGGCAAAGCAGGGGCGAGAGGCTTGCTGCTCAGGGGCCATATAGCCTGTAGAGCCGATGGCAACCGTCATGGGGTTTGCTGGCTTGCTC
Source organism: Cyanobacteria bacterium J06635_1 (assembly GCA_039820425.1). Taxonomy (GTDB): domain Bacteria; phylum Cyanobacteriota; class Cyanobacteriia; order Phormidesmidales; family Phormidesmidaceae; genus SIO4C1. The sequence continues at coordinate 2,807 of JBCBQD010000198.1, read as the reverse complement.
AGGTTTTTGACTGCGCCAAAGTCAATCAGGACCAGTTTTTGATCAGACGCTCGACGGATAAGATTAGCAGGTTTGATATCTCGGTGGATAACGCCTTGATCATGGACAAAAGCCAGCACCGTCAGCACATCCTGCAGCAAAGAGACAGCTTGATCCTCGCTAAAGGGATTTGTTTCAATCTCGGTGTCTAAAGAGGGGCCTTCGACGTAGTCTTGCACCAGGTAAAACTCACCCGCCTGCTCAAAGTGGGCCAACAAGCGAGGAATTTGATCATGGTTGCCGAGGAGGTAAAGGGTCTCAGCTTCTAGGTCAAACAGACGCTTGGCCGTTACAAGGGTTTCAGTATCTTGATAAAAAGGTTTGAGCTGCTTGATCACACAGTAAGGGTGCCCTGGCAGGTGATGATCTCGGGCCAAAAAAGTCTGCCCAAAACCGCCCTGGCTGAGCGGTTCGATGATGTGATAATGACCAGCCAGCGGTTCAGTCATGTTGTGCGAAGGCGTTTCCCCCTATTTTGTCCGTTCATGAGTTGCCCCTTCATTAATCTGCCCGTTCTGCCAGTTCTAGCCATCGTTCGGTTGCGGTCTCAATGGTCTCACTCAAGTCGGCTAGCTGCTGAGAGAGGGTCTGCATCTCGCCATAGTCGCTGGGCGGATCTTCATAGAGTCGCGTCTCAAGCGCTTCCTTTTCTGACTCCAGGGTCGGAATCTTGGTTTCAAGATCCTCGTACTCACGTTTTTCTTTGTAAGATAGCTTCTTAGGTTTCGTGGAAGATCGGTGGTTAGGTTTATCGGTGTTGGGCAAAGATTGCTTCGCCGCTACAGTCCCTTCATCTCCACGTCCCCCCTTCACCCCATCTTCTCCATCTTCCCGACCTATCCCTACCGCCTTATCCTTAGCTTCTTGCTTCTCCAGATAGACAGAATAATTTCCCGGATATTCTCGCAAAATGCCCTCACCCTCAAAGGCAAAAACGTTATCAACCACCCGGTCTAGAAAATAGCGATCGTGGGACACCACCAGTACACATCCATTAAAATCCTCTAGATATTCCTCAAGCACCCCTAAGGTTTGCACATCCAGGTCATTGGTAGGCTCGTCTAAGAGCAGTACGTTCGGTGCGCCGATCAACACCCGCAACAAAAATAGACGCCGCTTTTCACCCCCTGAGAGTTTGTGAATAGGGGCATATTGCTGATTGGGGGGAAACAGAAACCGCTCTAGCATCTGGGAGGCGGTAATGATGCTGCCGTCTGTTGTTCTGACCAGCTCTGCCACGCTTTTTAGATAGTCAATCACCCGCTGGTTTTCATTAATCGACACATCTTCGGAATATTGGTCAAAGTAGCCAATGTGGATGGTCGAGCCAATGTCTACTTTGCCGCTATCAGGCTCCTCTCGCCCGGTGATGATGTTCATCAGGGTTGATTTGCCCGCGCCGTTAGGGCCAATGATGCCGATGCGGTCTTCGGGGCTAAACAAGTGGGTAAAGTCTTGGATCAAGGTGCGCCCATCGTAAGCTTTGGTAACATTCTCAAGCTCAATTACCTTTTTACCAATGCGACGACCCACGGTGGAAATGCTAACTTTGCTGTTGGCTGCCTTAAACGCTTGGGCTTGCATGTCACGGATCCGATCGATTCTGGCCTTTTGCTTGGTACTGCGGGCTTTGGCCCCGCGCATTAGCCATTTCAACTCGCGGCGCAGCACCCCAGCGTGTTTTTTTTGGGTGCTGGCGGCGGATTCCTCGGCTTCGGCTTTTTTGCCCAGGTAGTAGGCGTAGTTGCCTGCGTAGGTATACAGATCGGCCCGATCAATCTCGATGATGCGTTTGGTGACCCGGTCGAGGAAGTAGCGATCGTGGGTAATCAGCAAGAGCGAACCCTGGAAGCGATTCAGGTAACTTTGCAGCCACTCCACCGACAGGGCATCGAGGTGGTTGGTGGGCTCATCCATTAGCAGCAGATCGGGCTCGGCCAGCAGCGCCGTTGCGATCGCAATCCGTTTACGATATCCCCCGGAGAGGGTGCCGATTTTCGCATCAAAGTCTTGAATGCCCAGCTTGCTGAGAACCACCTTGGCATTGGTTTCCAAATCCCAGGCCCCTGCCGCGTCGATTTTTTCGGATACCCTCGACAGGCGAGCCATCTGCTGCTCTAGCTCCCCCTCACCCCGATCCAGCTGGTTAGAAATTTCCTCATATTCTCGGATCAGGGCCATTTTTTCGCCGCTGTCAGCAAAGATCTGCTCTAGAACCGTATGTTCATCGTCGAGATCAGGCTGCTGGGGCAGATAGATAATCTTGGCCCCAGAATTGGTCCAGATTTCCCCGTCGTCGATGGGCTCTAGGCCCGCCATCATCTTGAGCAGTGTGGATTTCCCCGATCCATTGGTGCCAATCAATCCAACCTTTTCACCTGCCTCGATGCTGAAGCTGGCCTCTTTCAGGATTTCTTTGATGCCAAAATCCTTTTTTACCGAACGGAGCGTAATCAGGGTCATGGGTAGCAGGCTTGGACGGTCCAGTAACCTAGTCTAGCGCCGTTAAGAACTGACCACCAACTGCACAGCTTGAATTGAATTTGTGTCTTTTGTCCCAGATACTGTGGAAGGATTTAAGGATGATGTCGGTGTCTGAGGGGCTTTCGCTTAAACATCATGGAGTTTGAATTTCAATCACCAGAAGAGCAACACGCCCTGGCAATTCTGAGCTGGCGATATCCGGCCCCCTATGATGTCTACAATTTTGACCCAGAGACCCACCAGGCTGATCTACGCTACCTGCTTGATCCGAAAAATGCCTTTTT
>JBCBQD010000197.1:0-11092 GCA_039820425.1 Cyanobacteria bacterium J06635_1 | reverse complement strand
CCTCAAACGTTTGAGGTCGACTTAGAAATTCAAGCCGACGCGGCGACGGCGGTACGACCTGGGCAGCGGGCCTATGTCGTTTTAGAAGAAGCGATAAGTGCCGCCCAGGCATCGGGGGCTGCTCGTCAAGACTTGCTTGACATTGCCAGACAGCGCGGCAGTGAAGGCAGTGTCTTTGCGGTGAGTCCATCCCAAACACCGGGGGGGCGAGGCATCAAAGTCACTGCCTTCACTGCCGCGCTGTCTGGCAATGTCAAGCAAGTCTTGACGAGCAGCCCCTGATGCCTGGGCGGCACTCACCTCTTCTTCTAAAACGACATAGGCCCGCTGCCCAGGTCGTACCACCGCCGCCGCATCGGCTTGAATTTCTAAGTCGACCTCAAACGTTTGAGGATTAACGACGACGATGGGAGCGGTCTCAGTAGCCCTCTGGGCACTGCTGCTGTCAAAATATTGAGTGTTCCAATATTCACCCTCGCGAATATTGATGTAGGCCACAACCCCATCAATGGGCGAGATCAGCTGGGTATCCTCTAAATCAACTGCTCTCTCATTGAGCTGAGCCTGAGAAGACCCGATTGAGGCCTCTGCTGAGCGCACGTTTTCTTCAGCAGAGTACACATCTTGCTGAGCTGTTTTAAGGGCGGCTTGGGCCTGATCGACTTGATTTTTATAAACATCTCGATCGCTTTCTGAAACCGCACCTTGATCAAACAGGCTTTGATAGCGTCGCAGTTCAGTTTGGGCTAAAGCCAGATCAGACTTAGCTTTCGCCAAATTTGCCTGACTGCTTGATAAGTCAGCATTTGCCTGATTTCGTTGATTGACCGAAACCTTGATGTCGGCCTCCGCTGTTTCAATGCTAGACGTTTGCCTGCGATCATCAATGCTGGCGAGCAGCTGCCCCTGCGAGACAAGATCGCCTTCCCTAAGTTCTATCCCATTGACTTTCGTAACATAGGTGATCTCTCCGTTTGCCTGAAAGTTTAAGAGGCGCTGCTGTACAGCCCAAATTGTGCCTTCGTCAAAGACCCAGGCTTGAGCTAAGCCCGCCTTAGCCTGTACAACTCTGACCGGCAGAAGTGATTGAGGCCCTGTTGTTTCGGTGAGGGCACTCGGGCTAGATGCGAAAACAGCCCTGTAGATCCGCCAGCTGACCAGACCCGTGACCACAAACATCGTCAGGATAATTACTGGCCAGACAGATTTTGTTGGTTTGCGAAAACCAGGGAGAACTAACTTCCTGGCTTGGTTCGTGGTCGAGACTTCGATCGTTGGGGCTTGAACGGTTTGGGCTTCTGTAGGAGAAGCCGCCGAAGATTCATGGGGGTGTGAGCGCTCAGCTCCGGGGGTATCTGGAGGCATTATATTCAGGATAATCACGATACAGTTGCAGATTGTGCATATTTAAGCGTCAGAAACGAGTTCTTCGGGGTGACAGTATGGGCCATAGCGCAAATACGTGAGACGCCAGCAGTGCTCTACAAATATGAAGTTGCTCTCTTCGAGATAATGGCGTTCTATAAAACTCTGGTGCTGTCTTTGAAACTGGTAATAATCCAGTGACCAACACTGTTCTGGCCAATCGTTGTATAAGCACCCTTCCAGATGCCACACCGTGTAAAGCTGCCAGTATCGCTGGGGGTTGAGCACGGGTGGACGCTCATCGTCAAATAGGGGCTGACAAAGATATCGCCAGACAGGAAACCTGAAGGGAGAAGTCATAGCAATCAATCTCTTACGATGCACCTTGTCTTATAGACCATCAGTACGGAACAGATATAGGCTCTGATCTAAGACAGCTATAGAGATGTCTATAGTTGAGACGCTATGCTCAAAATCTTACTAAACCGTTTAGTAAAATTCAACCCCGAAATTTAGCAGCCATGCGAAAAGATCGGCCAAGCAGAATTCTTAGCTCGCTTCTCGAACTTGATGGCATCTAGTCAAATTTATGGTCCGCAAATCGCGATCAGCAGGCGTCGTGCTGAAACGGCTGTCGTTTTCAAGCATCAGTACGGGATGGCTATGCTCAAACTGAAGAGCAGCTCCACGATGCTTAGCAGTTCCCTTTGGAGTGACTGTTTTTGGGGGCGAGAAATCCTTGGGCCACGGTTTCAGGTTGAATTGATGAGAGTATGACATGCCCTGAATCGGTGAGCATAACAGCCCGAGTCCGTCTGCCATAGGTCGAATCGACGAGCTGGTTGCACTGACGGGCTTCAGTAATGATGTGCTTGATCGAGGCAGACTCAGGGCTGACGACAGCCACAATTCGAATAGCAGCAACAACATTGCCAAATCCAATATTGATCAGGTTTATCTCTTTTGATGGTTTCATCTAGTTACGGATGATCTGACCACAGCGTCTTCGACATATTCATAAAACAAGCCTCATAGGTTTTCATGTGCCAACTGTCTAAATCAAGTTAGCCAAAAGTCATGTGTCCATTGGCTAACTTAGATTTTGCGATTAATTTTTGATAGGGTTAACCTGTGCTCGGGTTTTCTCAAATGGCTCAGACAGTGACCCTTCTCTACCAGCGTTACCGCTTGATTGCTTTGCCGGTGGATATCGCTGTGCTTTTAGCGGGTCTTGTGGACTGGTTATTTACGGGGCTGGGTCCCAGATCGCTGATAGCAGCACCCGAAAATTTACGGTTCTTGGTTTTTGTCTCAGCAGTGCTTGCACTCATCGGGCTTGAACTGCGCGGTGCGGGCGAAGCGAGTTTTGCAAAGTCGGCTAAGGTTAAGCTTGTTCCCTTTTTAGCCAGATTGTTTCTCGTCATTGGTGCCTGCTTGGTCACCGATCTTTTCTACTCTCAGATTCTTTTCTTACCGGTTGTTCTATACACCTATCTAGGGGTTAACAAACGTTTGAGTTATGTGCTGGCCATTGTAGGCGTTGCAAGCCTTTTTGGGCTCAGGCTATCTGATTTTAGAGAAATGGGAGGGCCACCACTTTTGGTGGATGATAACCTGAGTGTTGACATCTCTAACGGAGGGCCAGTCCGTCGTGGCAAACAACCTGGCAGACTCATTGATGAAAGCATGGGTTCGCTGATTACGCTATTTTTTACGCTACTGTTAGCCCGAGCGATTTCTCAGGCGATTCAAGCTCAGCAAAAGCTTACAGGGTTACTGGCGTCACTCGAAGCGTCCCACGCACAGCTGCAACGCTATGCGACTCGTGTCGCTGACTTAGCAGCCACTGAAGAACGCAACCGCCTGGCACGGGATATCCACGACAGTTTGGGCCATCATCTGGCGGCGATTAATATTCAGCTGACCAAAGCCAACGCCTATCGCGACCGCGATCCAGGCCGTGCCTATGAAGCGGTCAATCACGCCCAGCGGACTGTGAAAGATGCCTTAAAAGATGTTCGTGAGTCGGTGAGTAGTTTGCGTCAAGACAGCGCGCCCTTCTTGTTTCAAGAGGCTCTTGATGATTTATTGCAGCGAATGCGCCACAGTGAACTTAAACTGACGCTGACTCAAACAGGAGACAATGCATGCTACAGCAGGCTGAAGCTGCTGACTCTGTACCGCGTGATTCAAGAGGGACTGACCAATGTGCATAAACATGCTAACGCCAGCCATGTGATGATCTCGCTCAATTTTGGGATTCAAGCAGCTACCCTGGCGCTGACCGATAATGGTTCGGGGTTTGACGTAGCCGACTGGCAAGCGAGAAAAGATGAACAAACAACTCACGGACTCATTGGCCTACAGGAGCGGTTGAGTCTGGTCGGTGGCACCTTTGACATTAAGAGTCGCCCCCAACAGACAACCCTCACGGTTGGCATTCCTCACGTCCATTCTCAGGCCAATGTCTTGACTGGTTTAAATACGGAGTCAACCCCATGAAAATTCGCGTTTTACTGGTCGATGATCAGTACCTGATTCGAGAGGGGATTGCCTCTTTACTAGAGCTGGAAGAATCGGTTGAGGTGGTCGGGATGGCTGAGCATGGGAAGGATGCGATCGCAAAAGCCCTGGATCTGAAACCGCATATTATTCTCATGGATGTGCGGATGCCTGAAATGAACGGTGTTGAAGCAACGGCACAAATCAGGCAAGCCCTACCGACTTGCCAAATAATTATGCTAACCACCTTTGATGACGAAGAGTTTATTGTACAGTCTCTTCTAGCCGGTGCGTGTGGCTACCTGATGAAAGATATTCCGCCTCAAGATCTGGTGCAGGCGATCAGGCTGGCCCATGCCGGGGTGTATCAGCTGGCACCGGAGGTCGCAGGTAAACTGATTGGAGCTCTAAAAGACAAACCAGCGGCTGTTGAACCCAAACCTCAAGTGGATACCCCGCTGACTGCGAGAGAACTGGAGGTGCTAAAGCTGATCGCCAAAGGAACGACTAACAAAGGCATTGCTAAAGCACTCAATGTGAGTGAGGGCACTGTCAAAAATCATGTTTCTAATATTCTCATGAGGCTTGAGCTAAGAGACCGCACCCAGGCTGCCATCTATGCAGTAGAGCACGGCCTGAGCTGACCAAAGTCATGGGTAAAAAGGCACCCCTCATTCGTGACATGTGGCACACGTCTGAGCAAGGCGTTGGCGCTACTGTAGGCATGGTCACCATGACATCTAGCTATGATGCTTTAGAGGTGAACCCTCTCAGGATTTTGCTAAGGGCAGACCACCAGGTTAAGGATTGGTGCGACAATAAGCATCAGAAGAGGATGAGAAAAGGGAGCAGAGGGGGTTGGAGGTAGCAGGCTTCGACGGTGAGCTCAGCCGAACGGGAGGTAGACGTTCTTTGATTATGTGGATCATCAGGTGTGTTATTCAATTTGGTTTATTGCTGCCTTTGATAGCTGCCTCGGGGTGCGGCTTTTTTCTGCCTGGTTCAGCTCAACCGGCCCCAGGGCAATCTGCAGCAGGGCAGGGCGGACGGACGGACGATGGGCCCATCGCGGTGAAGACGGCCAGAGCAGGAACCGGGTTTGTGACCGGATTGTTGACCTATACAGGCACGACCCGCCCTGAACAGCAGGTGACACTGCGATCGCAAATAGCGGGTGAAGTGATTGACCTAGCGGTGGATGTGGGAGATGCGATCGCCCAGGGGGAGATCTTGGCCCAGCTTGACGGTGATTTGCAAACCACTAGCGTCAACGAAGCCCGGGCTGAACTCTCTGCCAGGCGGGCTGAAACGGCCCAGGCCGAAGTCTCTATTAGCGATGCTGAATCAGCCGTGGTGCAGGCTCAGGCAACCCTTGATCAAGCTCGGATCGATGCCACCCGGCTGCGACGACTCGCTGGTCAGGGGGCGATTTCACAGCAGGAAGCTGAAGCCGCCGAGCTGGCCGCCACAAACGCGCAGCAGGCCCTGCGTTCGACCCAGGCTCAGGTAGATGCGCAGCGGCAGGCAGCGGCTTCGGCAGCCGATCGCATCGACGCGCAGCAGGCCGTTCTGGCGCAGACTCAGCGGCAGCTCACTTATGCCGATTTGCGATCGCCCCTGACCGGGGTTGTGCTTGCCCGACAGGTCGAGGTCGGTGACTTTGTCGAGTCGGGAGCGACGGTTTTAGAGCTAGGCGATCTTAGCCGTTTAGAAGTGACTGTGCAGGTTTCTGAGCTAGACGTTGGGCGGCTCAGTGTGGGTCAACCTGCCCAGGTGCGGCTCGATGCCTTTCCTAGTGAAGGCGCAATCGAGGGGCAAATTGAACGGATTGCGCCGGTTGCTGATGCGACCTCGCGACTGGTGACTGTGCAGGTGAGTATGTTAAATCCAGACGGACGTATTGGTAGCGGCCTGCTGGCGCGAGTGCAGTTTTCTTCGGGTCAACAGGCCCGCGTGGTGGTGCCTGTGAGTGCGTTAGCACTGGGCAAAGAGATGGACGAAGAAGACAATACGATTTTCGTCATTGAGGGCAAAGGCGAGCAAGCCAGGGTCGTCGCCCGCCCGGTCAGAACCGGAGACCGCAGTCAGGATCGCGTGGAAATTTTATCTGGATTAGCGCCAGGTGACTCTTTTGTGGCCGAAAGCGATCGCCCACTCACCTCGGGGCAAGCCGTGCGACTGAGCATGTTGTCTGAACAGGACACCGAGCCAGACTCATCAGCAGACTCAGCAGGATCCTCAAATTAATGGTACGCCCCCTTGCTTCCTCAAAGCCTTCTTCAGAGCTGGCGTCGGATTCAGAGCCGTCACCGCCGACCAGTCTCAGCACGCTTGCCATTCGACGGCATATCGCCACGCTGGTGCTGACCGTTGCGGTGATTGTGCTGGGCCTGTTTTTTGTGCAGCAGCTCCCGGTCGATTTGCTGCCCTCGATTACCTACCCGCGCATCGGGGTGAGAGCTGATGCGCCCGGCGTTTCGCCAGAGGTCGCCGTAGATGAAGTCACCCGTCCGTTAGAAGAAGCCCTCGCCGCGACCGAAGGCGTTGTGCAAGTGTTTTCTCAAACGCGAGAAGGCCGGATTAGCCTGGATCTCTATTTTCAACCGGGTGGTGACATTGACCAGGCGCTCAACGATGCGACGGCTACACTCAACCGCTCTAGGGACAGCCTGCCCGACACCATTGGGCAGCCTCGTTTGTTCAAATTCGACCCGTCTCAGCTGCCAGTTTACGAGACGGCCCTCACCTCACCCTCGCTACAAGGTGTTGAGCTGAGGGTGTTTGCTGACCAGGAGCTGGCTCGCGAACTGACGACCGTTCCCGGTGTGGCCAGTGTCGATGTCTCTGGCGGTGTGCAAGAAGAGATTCGAGTTAATCTCGACCCTGCCAGGCTACAGGCACTGGGTCTGGGCGTGACAGACGTTTTAGACGCGCTCTCAGAGCGTAACCTGGATACATCTGGAGGCCGCATTCAGGGGCCAGATAGCGAGCCGCTCACCCGCGTGGCCGGGCGATACCAAAACGCGGATGAGATTCGTAATTTAATCTTTGAGGTCGGCGACACTGGGGCAGAACAGCAAGTCTACCTGCGAGACTTTGCTGAGGTGATTGACGGCACTGAGGAACAGCGCATTTTTGTGAACCTCAACGGCGAGCCTGCGGTGAAGGTGAGTATTCAAAAGCAGCCTACCGCTAACACTATTACGGTTGTAGAGGGGGTTAAGCAGCGGCTAGCAGAGCTGAGAACATCGGGGTTAATTCCAGATGATTTGGTCCTCAACGCTACCCTGGACGAATCTATTTTTATTCAAAACTCGATTCGCAACGTTGCCACGTCTGGGCTGATCGGGGCAGGATTGGCGGGGATGGCAGTTTTTCTCTTTCTCGGTTCGCTCAGGCAAACGTTCATTATTGTGTTGGCAATTCCGCTGGCAACGCTCGTGGCGATTTTGCTGATGGGGCTGTTTGGGCTTTCGCTCAATGTCTTTAGCCTGGGAGGGTTAGCGCTGGGCGTTGGCATTGTGGTCGATAATGCCATCGTGATGTTGGAGAATATTGTTAAAGGCGTACAGTCTGAGGGAGAGCAGCAAAACAATCCTGTGGTTCGTCAGGCCGAAGTGAGTAGCCGAGAGTTGGAATCTGCTTTATTCGCGTCAACCACCACCAACCTGGTGGCAGTGCTTCCTTTTTTAATGATTGGTGGATTTATCTCGCTGTTGTTTAACGAGCTGGTGCTCACGGTGAGCTTTGCTGTTGGAGCCTCACTGATTGTGGCGCTGACGGTTGTGCCTGCGCTCACCTCACGACTGCTGGCTGTGCGCGGGTCGAGCCGGGTTGGCAAGTTTTGGCTCATTCGTCAGTTTGATGTGCGACTGCAGGGGCTGACTCGACAGTACGGCAGCGTGTTGGCCTGGGTACTGAGACGACGAATTTTAGCGATCGCAACCGCCTTTGTGCTCTTCGGTGGCAGCAGTATTTTCATGGTAGGTCAAATCCCCCAAGAAATTTTGCCCAGCATTGCCACGGGTCAGGCCAGTGTGCGAGTACAGTTTCCCCCCGGCACGACATTAGCCGAAAACCAGCAGGTGATGAGCGCTGTGGATCAGCTGCTGTTGGCGCAGCCCGAGGTTGAGTATGTGTTTAGTACCTCCGGCGGGTTTCTCTTTGGCGGTAGCACCAGTGAAAACGCGCTGCGGGGTACCAGCACGCTGACCCTGGTACCGGAAACCGATGTAGAGGCATTTAGCGATCGCATGACCGCTGAATTCAGACAGTTCAATCTGGTCAAAACCCGGATGCGTGTGTCGCCGGGCAGAGTTCGCGGCCTCATCTTGAATAACTCCCCCGTGCGTGGCGACATTGATGTGATTTTGCAAGGTAGCGATGCAGAAACGCTCGAGGCAGCGGGCGGGCAGGTGATGGAGGCCCTTGATGCCCAGGCGACCCTGGCAAACTATTCACCCGACGCTGACCCGCCCCAGCCAGAAATTCAAATTCGCCCCGACTGGGAACGCGCCGCCGATCTGGACCTATCTGCTGAGGCGATTGGTGACACCGTTCAAACGGTGCTTTCGGGTGCAGTACCGACCCAGCTTCAACGCGGCGATCACCTTGTGGATGTGCGCGTCCAAACCCCCGAGACGCTGGTTCAAAATCCGACTGAGCTGGCCCAACTGCCGCTGCTCAGTGGCAACGATGATGGTCAGCTAGTACGACTCGGCGACGTTGCCCGCATCGAAGACGGCCAGGCTCCCGGTGAAATTCAGCGCATCAGCCAGCGTCAGGTCTTCATTATTGAGGGAGCCCTCAGCGACGGTGCCAGCTTAGGAGACGCCTTGGCAGAGGTTGATCAGATACTAGAGACCCTGACCCTACCGGTTGGTGTGACTCGCCTGCCCAGCTATAGCGCCCAAAGCAACGCCGATATCACAGGCGGGTTAGGTATTTTAGGCGGGCTGGCCGCCTTTTTAGTCTTTACGGTCATGGCCGTCCAGTACAACTCCCTCATTGATCCACTGGTGATTATGCTGACGGTACCGCTGGCGCTAGCAGGCGGCATCCTGGGTTTATTTGTCACTCAAACTGCGATTGGCGCAACGGTGATTGTGGGTGCTGTCTTGTTGGTCGGCATTGTGGTCAACAACGCCATTATTATGGTGGAACTGGCCAACCAAATCTATGAACAAGAGCGCTGCGACCGGCTCACTGCCATGCTCAAAGCCGCACCTCAGCGGCTGCGCCCCATTTTGATGACCACTATCACCACCGTACTGGGCATGTTCCCCCTCGCACTCGGCATCGGCCAGGGCTCAGAGTTTTTGCAACCGCTCGGCGTAGTTGTTTTCTCTGGGCTGTCACTGGCAACGCTGCTGACACTATTTATTATCCCCTGCTTTTACACGCTGCTCCATGGTCGCACCGATAGCAAGAACTCCCGTATAACAGAATATTCATGAGCAACAACCCACTCTCCTACATGCGCCTTGATTAAAGTCCTCTGGCGTGCGTACTCTAATATTTCCATATGGAACCAGTCCCGATGGGGCCACTCCATACCAAAATCATAAGAAGCTACTGGTTAAGGTTGATCAATACCTTAAGGATTGGAGCTCTACCTAGTTAGTCTTCGCTATTAGCTTTCAAAGTAATTACGATTTTTCCTTTGGCATGTCCTTTGCCAAGATATTGAAGGGCTTCTGATATTGCCCCTAATGGATAACATCTATCAATCACGGGGACAACTTTGCCAGAGTCAAGCAGCTCTCCAAGAATAGACAGATCCTTTTGCTCTACTTGCGCTATTCCCATGAATGAGAGTTTCTGACTGCCAAATTTTGATAATATCGGCCCTACAAACAATGCCTGCATAACTTGAGCCAGCTCTCCTCCAGCCGAGATATATGTGCCTGCAGCGCTCAATGCCCTCCGATAATCAAAAATCGAGTTATAGCCATTTGCAGCAAAAATCAAGTCATACTGCTGCCCATTTGTGGTGAGATCTTCTCGCGTGTAGTCGATAGCGTGGTCTGCACCCATTGAGCGTGCGATATCCAGGTTTTGGGTGCTACAGACGGCTGTTACTGTTGTCTCAAAGGATTTGGCTATCTGAACGGCAAATGTCCCCACGCCCCCAGAGGCTCCATTGATGAGAACCTTTTGCCCTGGCTGGATGCGGTCTTTAAACGCTTGTAGCGCTGTAAGGGCCGCTACAGGGGTAGCAGCGGCGGCCTCAAACGGCACTTTGGCCGGTTTCAGTACTAACTCATGTTCATCAGCACAGGCATATTCTGCAAATGAACCTTTGGCGATTCCAAAGACTTCATCACCTGGCTGAAACTGCGTTACGCGATTGCCTACAGCCTCAACCTGACCTGCCACATCTAGGCCAAGTGATGTCTCTTTGGGTTTGAAAAGTTCACCGTTTAATAAACGGCTTACTACAGGGCCTTTTAGACGATGCCAGTCAAAGGCGTTGACCGATGCCGCATGAACCTTAACTAAAACTTGATGATCGCTGGGCACCGGTTTCTCAGTCTCTATGAGTTCAATGACATCTGGGGAGCCATATTTTGTGTATACAATCTTTTTCATTTAGATATCCTTTTGCTCAACATTTACACTCTTAATCAACAATGACAAACAGAGTGTTGCTTCCCCCAAAAAACATGGAATAAAGATATAAGGGAACAAACCCGCAGCGAATTCAGGGACTAGAAAGTTGGCGAAACTATTAATCAGGTAGCATGCTCCCCCGCTCGCCAAAAGCAGACCGATTATTCGAGAAAGGATATTTAACCTGAAAATTAAGTAACCAGCCAGAAGGCAATAGCAGCCAAAAAATGCAAGACTGAGATTAAACCCAATATCCTGTAGCATGAAGTGCATATAGGCCGTAGCCTGAAGCTGTTCTGCGGTCATTATGGCGGCATTTTGCAAAAGGATTAGAGGGACGAATTTATGGAGTAAACTGATACCCTCAATCGTCGCTGCCACCAATATAAAAAGCATCACCAGTCGAGACAGACTCTTGTTTGCCAATTTAAACAGGTCATAAAAGACAACGGCTAGCGGGATATTGCAAAGAACTACGATGATGTGAACACTAAGCCCAAACCTGTAGAGCGACTCATTTGTCAAGATGTTATTGATTGTCGCTGCTGCATCACCCTGTACGACAATCGTGGCAGGAACATAGCCTGCGCCGAAGAGACCTCCGATGATGATA
>JBCBQD010000196.1:0-11097 GCA_039820425.1 Cyanobacteria bacterium J06635_1 | reverse complement strand
CGGGTAAATATCGTGTAGTGAGGGCTCATCAGGCCACCGCAGAGACCAATCATCATCATCGGAATGCGGTCAAATACTGCCTGGGGAGAACTCTTGAGGTACTCCGCCAGCAGCAGTTGAAAACAGAGAGAGGTATATCCTCGAGCGTAGCCCGTGCCTTCTGTTTGGGCAATGATAGCAACAATATCTGCGGCTTCAATCTGTTGGGTTTCCAGCAGCGTCTTCAGACCACTTACGTCTTCTGGAGCAGCCATAGGTAAGCGGAACACGCCGACGTCGATCCTTTGGGGCATAGGGGGTTTCCTGAGTTTGGGGTAGAGGGTGGAGGGTGGAGGGTAGAGGGTGGAGGGTGGAGATTAGAGGGTGGAGGGTAAGGTGGGGGAGATGGGGGAGATGGGGGAGATAGGAATCACGTTGATAATGGGATGCCTTGTTGGCAGAGGGGGCAGTTTTCGGGTGCGATCGCATCCATTCCTTCGAGGGTAATGAGCACTTTAGCTGGGCAAGCTAAATCAACTTCAAACAATCCTTTAGTGGCGATTAGGCCAACGCCAATGGGGGTTGCGCCTGCTGCTTGCGCAATTTTGATCAGCTGTTTGGCGGTGCCTCCGGTGGTGGTGATGTCATCAACGATCAAAACCTGTTGTTGGGGGGCCAGGGTAAAACCGTCGATCAGGTGATAGTCATGATGAGTTTGGCGTGCGATTGCAACCTTAGCGTTAAGCCGCTTAGCCGTTTCAAACGCCAGAATACTCCCCGCCTCGTTTGCCCCTAAAATCACATCGACCGGGCCTGAAAACTGTGCCGCCATGGCATCAAATAAAAAATCAGCCGTCGGTGGCGTTTCTAGAAGTTTAATACATCGAAAAAAACGACTGCTATGAAGACCGCTAGCAAGTTTAAAGTGTCCGGTTTGCAAAGCTCCTGTGCGCTCAATCAGATCTTGAAAGCGAGCTTCCAATGGTTCGACCATGCTAATCCAAAGCCCTCTAGACTGTGCCCTTCCAAAATACCACCAAGCAGACGAGCCCTAAAGCAACAACCACCCACCAGAATTCTGAAAATAGTCTTGAAAAAATAAAAGCGTGCTTAGGGATACAAATAGCAACTCAGCTTTATTCAAAGATAGTGGGCAAAACCGCTGAACTTTAAACTATCCCTTCTCTTTACCCCTATGCCAAAAGCTTTTTTTGCCCCCCGTTTGGTTAGATATCTATCTGCGTCCACCCTGGCTTTGACCACACTTTTTGGAGTGGTCGCCTGTCAAACCCCGACTGCGCCCATAGCAGAGGACATACCGGCAGAGGACGCGCCAGCAGAGGTTGCTGCTGAGCCCGCCGCCGATCCAGCCTCTTTAACACAGGTTAAATTCACCTTATCCTGGCTGTTGCAGGGGGTGGATGCGCCCTTAACCCTGGCCATCGATCGTGGTTATTTTGCCGAAGAAGGCTTAGAGGTGAGCTTTGATCGGGGCTATGGTTCGGCAGACACCTCCAGCAAGATTGCCGCAGGTCAGTATGATATGGGCTTCGGCGACATGTACTCAATGATTGAGTTTAACCAACAAAACCCCGATGATAAGTTGGTGGTCGTTGCCATTGCTTATAACAAAGCACCGTTTGCCTTGCTGAGTTTCAAAGACAGTGACATCAACTCGGTCAAAGATATGGTGGGTAAAAAATTGGGTGCCCCCGTCGGTGATGCCCCCCGTCGGCTCTGGCCTGTACTCGCTGAGCAGGTCGGGGTCGAGGCTGACGCGGTTGAATGGGTGAGCATGGAGCCCAAACTGCGCCAGAGCTTTTTGCTTCAGGGCAATGTGGATGCGATCAGTGGTTTTAGCTATTCGATGCTGCCTGCTATTGTTGCAGGGGGCAAAACCATGGACGATCTCAACATTTTTTACTATACCGACAACGGTCTAGACTTCTATGGCAACGTCATCCTTGTCAAAGAATCTTTCCTAGAAGAAAATTCTGATGTGGTAAGTGGTTTCATTAAAGCCTATTTTCGCGGTATGCAAGATACTCTGAGGGATCCGGCAACGGGGCTAGAGAGTGTGCTGGCAGCGGGGGATGAGCTGATGGATAAAGATGCTGAGAAACTGCGTCTACAAATTGCCCTGGATGGGCTTCTGGTCACCGAAGAAGTAGAACAAAACGGGTTAGGCGCGGCTGATCCAGCTCGACTAGAAGAGACCATTGCTCAGACCGTCAAAGGATTTGACTTACCCGAAACCCCGGCGATTGAGGAGGTCTTTGACGATAGCTATTTGCCCCCTCTGGAAGACCGTACAGTCCCCCCCGCTTCTGAGCGACAACCGTTGGAGTGAGCGCAATACAAAAGCCCAGGCATTTTGCCTGGGCTGTCAAACCATGGGGGAAAAGTTAAAAAAGTTAGGTGAAATCCGCTTAAACCACCATGGCCGATGACAAAAACGCCAACCCTACCCCTGTAAGGGTAAACCCAGCAAAACGAAGGTCTAAAGAAGGCAGGCTAGGCGTTTGTTTAGAAGCACTGCGGCCAATTGCGAAAAACAAGCGCGCAATCACCATCTGACCCGTCGCAAACCCGGCCAGATACGCAACTAAAGGCGACATTTCTGCGCCGAAAATTGCCTCGTCATAGGCGTAACCATGGAAAATGCCGGCCAAGGCACCCAGCGATAAAATCAGAGGCAAATTGAGTCTGTTGCCCAATGATAAAATGATTTTCAACCACCACAGCTGAATGCCCGCCTTACCACTTCTTATAAGGCAAAAACTTACCACACATGATAATCTTCACCCGATCGCCTTTAGGATCCTCTTGTCTCTCAACATCGACGCTGAAGTCAATGGCGCTCATGATGCCGTCGCCAAATTTCTCATGGACCACGGTTTTGATCGGCATGCCGTAGACCTGCATGATCTCATAGAAGCGATAGATCAACGGATCAGTCGGAATCACCGGCTCCAACGATCCTTTCACAGGGCATTCGGTCAAAGGCTCCACAAATTCAGGCCCGAGCCCCAGTGCTTCAATCATTTTGCTGGCTTCTTCTTCAGATGCGCTGGCTTGACGGTAAAAGACGGACGCAATCCAAACTTCATCGCAGCCTATCTTGGCTTCTAGATCGGCAAAGGTCAGGCCTTTTGCTTTTTTGGCGGCGAGTAGCTGGGTGGTAATTTCTGGGATAGCCATAACAAACACCTCTTGATAGGATTAATACTTTTTGAAGACAACTAGCTTTTGAATACTGCTAGCCCTTGAATAGACCCGTTTAAATTCAAAGGTCTTAACGGATCTGAGCCTCTTCTACCGCACGGGTCTCGCGGAACAAATGGCTCTCCATCTCGGCCTTGAGCTCGTGGTAGGCCGGATGCTGGTCGATGGTCTCTCGGTTGCGAGGCCGCGGGAAGGGCACCTCCAGGATTTCGTCAATGCGGGCCGCAGGTCCTCGGGTCATCATCACAATGCGATCCGATAGCAGCAGAGCTTCCTCAATGCTGTGGGTAATCATGATCACAGTTTTGCGCTGTTGTTCCCAAATGCGCTCCACTTCGCTTTGCAAAAAGCCTCGGGTGAGGGCATCCAGGGCACCAAAGGGCTCATCCATCAGCAAAATTTGCGGATCGATGGCCAGGGCTCGGGCAATACCGACTCGCTGTCGCATCCCACCCGAGAGCTCATGGGGGTGCTTTTTTTCAGCGCCGGACAACCCAACCAGCTGGATTTGCTCTTTGATGGCGCGGGACAACTGCTTGGCTGACATCTTCGGGTAAACGGTTTCCACCGCAAACCGGATATTTTCCTCAACGGACATCCAGGGCATCAGCGCATAGTTTTGGAACACCATGCCGCGATCGGGGCCCGGCCCAAGTATGGGGCGGCCATTCAGCAAGATCTCTCCACTGGTAACCGGGGAAAGCCCTGCGATCATATTCAGCAGTGTAGACTTGCCGCAGCCGGAAGGCCCAATAATGGAAACAAAGGTATTAGGCTCAATATCCAGGTCAATGTCTTCAATCGCAGTGAAATCAGCGGTTGTTTTTCGCGATAGCTTACTAAAGAAATCCTTCTTGCCCGCAAAGACCTTGCTCACATTGCGAATGGACAGCTGTGCTGACGGAAATGCGGTTTCAGAAGACACGGCACCATTGACTGAGTTGTTAACAGAAGCAAGGCTCACGCTTTACGTCCAAATGCAACAAATTTCTCGAGCGCACCAAAGATATTGTCCAAAATCAATCCGACCAGGCCAATGATAAAAATGGCGACTAGGATATTCGGAATGTAAAGGTTGTTCCACTCATTCCAGATGAAGTAGCCCAATCCAGTGCCCAAAAGCATCTCAGCGGCAACAATCACCAGCCAGGAGATGCCCATGCTGATGCGCAAACCCGAGACAATATTGGGCAGCGCTGCGGGAATAATCACCTTGAAGATAGTGCGTAGCCTTGAGGCTCCCAAAGTTCTAGACACATCAAGATATTCAGGATTCACATTGGCCACCCCAAAAGCGGTGTTAATCAGGGTGGGCCAGATGCTAGAAATCAGAATGATAAACACCCCTGTCTTCTCAGAATCTCGGAAGATGTAAAGGCCCAGCGGTAGCCAGGCCAGAGGAGACACGGGTTTGAGCAGCTGAACGTAGGGGTTGAAGGCTTTGTAGGCGATCGGGGAGATGCCAATCAAAATCCCCAGGGGGACTGCGATCAGCGAGGCCATGATATAGCCAATAGCGACCCGGCGCAGACTAATCAGTAGGTTCCAACCAATTCCCAGATCATTCGGGCCGTTGTCAAAAAAGGGATTTGTCGTCCACCACCAAAGCTCTTTAAGGGTTGTGGAGGCCGTGGGCATCCCTTTTGCAAAGAGTTTCAAGTTTGCCCCAATTTCCCAAAAGGCCAGGAACAGCAGCAGCGAAATGATGAAGAGGCCCAGAGCCTTAACGTTTTCGTTAAGCCACGGTGAGCTACTCTCAGTGGTTTTTAGCTTAGATGGCCTGTCCGTAGTTAATGCCATAAGTTTTGAACCTCTAGAACCGAATCCATTGCGAGATTAAACGCCGTACTTATCAATTTGTTCTTTGACATAGGCTCCGGGATCCTGGGGATCGAAACTATCAAACTCCAGGGTCTCGGTGCGGTAGATATCGGAGGGCGGATTCAATCCTACTTCCTCAGCCAGCTCCCTGGCCAGATCCGTCAAGAAAATGTCTTTGCCCACCTGATCGTAGGTGTCGTCGGTAATGGCTTCGGCGGCTTTGCCGTCACCTTGGAGATCCCATCTCACTAACTGGGAAGAAATCCAGTTAGCGAAGCTTTGCCAGGGGTAGGGATCAAAGTCAATCCGATCGGGCACCTCCAGGGTGTTACCTTGACCATCGTCAAAGTTGCCGGTTAAGACAGCTTCGACGACTTCGACGGGCTGATTAAGAAAGGCGCGCTCAGAAATCGCTTTGGCGATCTCAGGGCGGTTGGCGGGGTCGCGGGCATAGCCTGCGGCCTCAACGATGGATTTGTTAAGGGCTCTAAAGGTGTTTGGGTTGGCGTCGATCCACTCGTCGCTGGCGGCGAAGGCACAGCAGGGATGACCGGGCCACAGGTCTTTGGTGAGTTTGAAGATAAAGCCAGCTCCCTCGAACACAGCCCGCTGGTTAAAGGGGTCGGGCATGAGATAGGCATCGATATCCCCTGCGACCATCTGGGCAATGCTATCTGGCGGCGGTACGGGGCGAATCTTGACATCGACATCTGGGTCAATGCCCCCGGTGGCCAGGTAGTAGCGCAGCAACAGGTTGTGCATGGAATAGGGGAAAGGCACCCCAATGGTAAAGCCTTTGAAGTCAGCGGGGCCGTTGATCTGACCTTTATATTTCTCGGCGACGGTGATGGCCTGGCCGTTAATGTTTTCAATGCTGGCAAGCTTTACCCCAAAGGCGGCTGAGCCCAGGCCGAGGGTCATGGCGATGGGCATGGGGGCGAGCATGTGGTAGGCATCTAACTCTCCGGCGATGGCGGAGTCGCGGACAGCCCCCCAGCTGGGCATTTTTACAACTTCAGCATTGAACCCATACTTGGAGTAGAAGCCCAGGGGCTCAGACATAATGATGGGTGTGGCACAGGTGATCGGGATAAAGCCAATCTTCAGGTCTGTTTTCTCCAGGTTAGAGACGTCAACGGGGGCTGCGTCAGGCTCTTCAGCAACGGGGTCAGGCTTACCACCACAGTTGCTCAGGGTAACCAGGGCTGCCCCAATGGCTAAGTTTTTCAGGAACTCCCGCCGGGTAAAGCCGCTGTTGCGAAGGGTATCTGCGAAGAACAGCCCGGCTTGGGGACCAAACGCGGCTGAGAAGGCATTCTCCATGCCACCCGCTTGCTTTGCCAGGGCCAGCACCAGCTTCTCTCGCTTGGGGTCACCTTTACCAGCGGCTTTGAGCATCAGGGCCTTACGCAGCTCGTAGGTGTTGACTTTATCTGCGGCGCGCAGCTGCTGATCCTTGTAGAGGCCCATTTTGACCAGGTCATCGACCATATCCACCGGATCCTGGGGCATGGTTTGCATAAACTCCCAGTGGTCGCGGCTCAGGTGCGCGCCACCGCAGATGATACAAGCCATCTCAAAGTCGCTGAGATTGCCGCGATCGCAGTTCAGGTTTCCCCATTTTTGATTGGTTGCTGATGTCAAAGCCATAGATTTTGATTGCCAGGTGCGTAGGTGAGACTCGCGAAATACTATTCTGTTACTTATATCAGGTAATCCAGGGGGTTACATCGGACGAATTTTTGGGAAATTGGGACTTTTTAGGGCTCTTGAAATCGATAAAACTATTTTGTTGCGGTTGTTACAGATTTAAGGGTTGCATACAGATTCTTTAACGCGGTGCAGCCTGAAGGGCAACCGGTGGAAGCGCGGGCTCATTGCGCCAGGTTTGAGGGGTGACCCCGTGGAGTTTGCGAAACTGGCGGGTAAAGTAACCGGCGTCGGCATAGCCAATGGTCTCTGCGATTTGCTTGATCGATTGGGCGGTTTCTCTCAACAGCTTGCGGGCCTGAACCATCCGCCGTTCAATGATCCAGCTTTTAACTGTGCGCCCGGTGTGACTTTGGGAAAGATTGGTCAGATAGGCGGGGGAGTACCCTGCGGCCTGGGCCACATCGCCCAGGTTGATGGGCTGATTGTAATGGGTTTCGATAAATTGGAAGACAGCGGCTAGCTTGGGACAGTTGGGGAAAATGGTTCTAGCCTCAGGCGGCTGAGACGACACCGATGACGGTTGCTGCAGGGTGCGTAGACAGCTGCGTTGGATGTCTTCCTGGCGTTTTAGGCGAGTTGCGATCGCGCTCAAAAATTGTTCCACCGTGCAAGGCTTAGTCAAATAGTCGTCTGCCCCCAACGCCATGCCACACCTCAAGTCCTCCATCGTCACCTTGGCGGTCAAAAAGATAAAGGGCGTCGAGACCGTGGCTTCCTGCTGTCGGAGGGCGGCCAAAACACTGTAGCCATCCATGTCGGGCATCATGATGTCGCAGACGACTAAATCAGGCTGATGCTGGGTGGCCAGTCGAACCCCCGTGGTGCCATTTTCTGCACCAATGGCATCAAACCTTTCGAAGGTCAAACATCGGAGAAAGATATCTCTCGTTTCGGTTTCATCTTCAATCACGAGAATCTTTTTCACCATAGATTCAGATAGCTCCCGCTGGCTCTCGTTCAGAATGCAAGACACTTAATGGTTTAATGGTGCTCAAACCCTCCATGTTAAAGAGTAAAAACATAAAGAGAAAAATCTATGGGTTGCAGGATGTGTACCTGAGTCACGAACGGTTTTGGATATGATGGGTTGCACGACCTCTTACAGATTTAAGGGGTTGAGGCACAGCCTGTAGTGTAATTCACTACAGTATTGAGTCAGCTTTATGAAACCACACGATCCGACCGACGATTTCGAACATCAGGAGCTGAGGGCACTCCGCCGTCAGTACCAGCTGATTCTCAACGCAGTGGGAGAAGGGGTCTATGGGTTAGATTTGCAAGGCAATGTTACTTTTGTAAATCCAGCAGCAGCAGCCATGATCGACTGGGAGATGGAGGATCTGATTGGCCAGTCGATGCACCAGGTGTTACACCATTCCCATCCGGATGGTAGCCCCTACCCTAGAGAGTGTTGCCCCATCTATGCGGCGTTTCAAGATGGCAGTACTCGCCGGGTCACCGATGAAGTGTTCTGGCGAAAGGACGGCACTAGCTTTCCGGTGGAGTATATCAGTACGCCGATGCGAGATGAGCAGGGTGACTTAATCGGAGCAGTCATCACCTTTCGTGATATTACGCAGCGCAAATGGGCCGAGGCGATCTTGCATCAGGCGAACGAAAACTTAGAGCTGAAGGTGCGGGAGCGGGCGGCTGAGCTGTATGCGGCGAATGAGCGGCTGAGGGAGCTGAGTGCGTTAAAGTCTCGATTTGTGTCGATGGTTTGTCATGAATTCCGCAATCCGCTGAACAATATTGCCCTATCGGTTTCGTCCCTGAGCCGGTATGACGAGAAACTATCGCTGGCGCAAAAAAATCAGTATTTGCAGGGCATTGCGGCCAATGTTGAGCGCATGACCCAGATGAGTGACGACATTTTGGTGTTGGGTAAGCTTGAGGCTAAGCGGCTATCGCTCAACCCTGAACCCATTGACCTGGTGGCGTTTTGCCGTGAACTCTTGCTGGAGTTGCAGACAGAACAAAAGTGCCTACAGTTTGTGGGTCGGTTTAAGCCCTTGGTGGTAGAGATTGATCAGACGCTGTTGCGGTCTATTCTGACCAATATTGTGTCAAATGCGATTCGCTACAGTCCAGAGGCGGGGGTGATTCAGCTATCACTGGCGCGGCGCAGGCAGCAGGTGGTGTTTCAGGTCAAAGATCAGGGGGTGGGGATTTTGCCAGAGGATACCCCCCATTTGTTTGAGCCGTTTCATCGAGGGAAGAATGTGAGTAACATTCCGGGGACGGGGTTGGGGTTGAGTATTGTGAAACAGTTTGTTGAGTTTCAGCGGGGAGAGATTGAGGTGGAGAGTGAGGCGGGGGTGGGGACAGTGTTTAGGGTGATGTTGCCATTGATAACTTAAACCCCAAACTCCTCAATCTGTTTTTGTAAGTACTCATCTGCCTTGGTCGGATCAAAGTCTCCGAACTTCATTGTCTCAGTCCGAGAGATCTCCGTCGGGGCATCGGCTCCGAGTTCCTCCGCCAGTTCGCGGGCCAGGTCGGTTAAGAAAATCTGTTCACCGATTTCGTCATAATTGGCTTTTTCGGTGGGCATGTAGTCCCAACGGACCAGCTGGGTCGAGATCCAGCTGGCGAAGCTTTTCCAGGGATAGGGGTCAAAGTTAATCCGATCAGGAATGTCAAAAGTGTTGCCCTGGCCATCTTCAAACTGCCCGGTCATGACGGCTTCTAGCACATCTACCGGCTGATTGAGATACTCTCGGGGGGCAATGGCGGCGGCCACTTCTTTGCGGTTAGCGGGCTGGTTTGCGTAGGTCGCTCCATCAATGATGGCTTTGTTGAGGGCGCGGAAAGTGTTGGGGTTCTCACCCATCCAATCATCGGCGGCGACAAAGGCGCAGCAGGGATGACCGGCCCAGAGATCTTTGGTGAGCAGGTGGATAAAGCCAATGTCGTCTTTGACGACGCGCTGGGTAAAGTTATCGGGCAGGATAAAGGCGTCAATTTGGCCAGTGGACATTTTTGCGATCGCATCCGGCGGCGGCAAAATCAACAGCTTGACATCGTTGTCGGGGTCTAGCCCACCCGTTGCCAGATAGTAGCGCAGTAGCAGGTTGTGGTTAGAGTAATCATAGGGAATGCCAATGGTCATGCCCTTAAAGTCAGCGGGGCCATTTACATTGCCCAGGTGCTTTTTGGCGACGGCGATGCCCTGGCCGTTATTGTTCTCAATGCTGGCAAGTTTCACCGAAAAGGGCGTTGAGCCCAGCCCCAGAGACATGGCGATGGGCATGGGGGCCAGCATGTGGTAAGCGTCAAGTTCACCTGCGATCGCGGCATCTCTGACCACAGACCAGCTCGCGTACTTCATCAGTTCGACATTCAGCCCGTGCTTTTCATAAAAGCCCAACGGCTTTGACATGATGATGGGTGAGGCACAGGTAATCGGCAGAAAGGCCACCTTCAGATCGGTTTTCTCAAGTCCTGCCGGGACTTCAGCGGCTACCTCTGAATCAGCCTCTGGCGTCTCTGAGACCTCAGGCGCAGAGCCACAGTTAGCCAGGCTCACCAAAGCCGCACCCACCGCAACATTCTGTAAAAACTTACGCCGGGTGACCTGACTGATGCGTTTGGCATCCGTAAAAAACTCACCCGCTTTTGGCCCAAAGGCAGCACTAAATGCCTGATCGAGCCCCCCTGCCAGCTTAATTAAATCTCGGACCAATTTTTCGCGCTTCGGGCTACCCTGGGCGGCCATACTTACGAAAAGGGCCGTGCGCACTTCTGCCTGACTGATGGCATCGGCCATCTCAACGGCGGCGGGCTGGTAGAGACGCATCTTGACCAGATCATCAATCATCTCAGCCGGGTTTTGCGGCATTTCGGCCATTAACCGCCAGTGGTCTTCGGTGGAGTGAAAGCTGCCACAAATGACACAGCGCAGCGATAGTGTATCCAGCGTCCCTTGGTCACAGGTGAGGGTCCCCCACCGACTGCTCTGCCCGGACATCAAACCCCCAGACCTTAAACCCATAGTGCGTCTCTTTGGTAGATTTTACTGGTGTCTATTAGAACGTTTATTCCAGAAGAATGATGTGAGTAGCAATACAGTTTTACAGGGCTTCACAGTGCTTCATATACATGGGTACAAGTAACGATGTGGGTCCGAGTAACCAGCCCATTCGTGTCTCCCTATCCCCGCGTCCCCGCGTCAGGCTTACCCGAAAATTTGAGGCTGACAGCCGACTAGCCCGCAACCGGCAGAGCAGTTTCTTTCATACTGGCCAACATCTTTTTAAGATGCTTCAAAGCCGGGGTGACAATCGCCACAAAGTAAGCCTCCCGCAGCTTACGCTCAGGCGCGCTGCCATGGACATAGGCCCGCGCCCCAGCATGGAG
>JBCBQD010000195.1:0-11166 GCA_039820425.1 Cyanobacteria bacterium J06635_1 | reverse complement strand
AAGGCATGGATAACCGATTGGTCAATCGCTATTACAGCAATGATGTGGCCCAGGTTTGCGATCGCGTCTTTGCTGAGTTAGTGCCACCTCGCGAGGGCAAGGACACTCTGTATACCCATTTATTTAGAGCAGTGTATGGAACCATTGCGACCTTTTGGTTCTGTCCGCCAGCGGTGCCGGAGTTGGAGTTTAGGGCAGCCATTCAGGGCCATTACAAGGTGTTGGAGGAAGGCAGGACAGAGCTGAGAAGGTCGCTCGCCGCTGCGCGGCACTATTTTGACTATGAAATTGCCGATGTGGTCATTGCTCAGCATGGGGGGAAGAGGAAAGGGGTGAGGCTCGATGAGCCTGGGGTAAAGGTATTGGGTGAGTTTCGGGGTGAGGATGTCGTTGAGAAAGAGGTGACAAAAATGGGACTAAAGCGCGTTTTGATTACTGAGGCCGATAAGGAGCAGGTCATCGAGTGGCAGGAGCAGTTTGCGATCGCATCTCAGGATGATGCTGTGGGGTTTGTGGTTGGGGCGGCGGAAAAGGCGCTTGCGATCGCGGAGTTAGTTGGCTGTGACGTTGATGAGGTCGTTGGGGGAGTTGAAGGAGTCTTGGGACTCGTGGAAGTGGGGAAGGCCAAGTTGGCTGAGGCTGAGCGGGCGATCAGCCTGATTGAAAAAGGCGGGAATCAGTCGTTGGTGGAGCAATCGTTGGCCATGGCCAACGAGTTTAATGGGTTTTTGAAACAAGAGAATGAACAGCTTAAACAGGAGCGGGGGAAACTGCGGGGGGAGGTGGAACAGTTGCGATCGCAATTGGGCCAATTTGAAAGTATGAAGCAGCAGTTCTTGCAGTTTCAACAACTTTTCAGTGGACAGGGGATGGTGGCTCCGGCGGCAGCGACGGCAGCTCCTCAGACGGTTGCGCAAGCAGTGGCCGCCACTGAGACGCCGGTAGTGAAGGCCGAAAAGCCTAAGTCGGTCTCCGATGGGCGTTCCTCTCCGGAGGCGGAACGCGAAATCAATTTGATTATCGATGAGATTATTCAGTTCAATGAACAGACTGCACAGGATGATGAAGAACGCTGGCAGATCAATCAATCTGTCATGAAACAACTCTGTTCTAGGAGTCAGGCCATTATTAAACGAGTCTTAGAGAGCAGGGAAGATGTACAAGAGCATCATGATAAATATGGCATGCATGGGCGGAGGTTTAATGTCGGTAAGGATATTGAGGTGTTGAAACAGGCTATCGGCGTGGTGTAGATAGGGGGATAGGAAGAATCATGCTAACTGAGACCATCAATAGGGGAGCGCCATGATCCAGATATTGATACGTTTTAAGTGAAATAAAGAAATTTAACTGCATCGCAGCCCTGGGCAGAAGACGAGCCAGCTAGTTCACATAAAACGCAGAGATTGTCTACATCGAAAGCTTCTTAGTCCGCATGCTACCTTTACTGACAAATACGCAGCTCCTGAAAAACAGATTAGAAGCTCAGAAAAACTGAAACAACTGGAACAAAAAATGGACCTTCAGCGGGTTAAGGGTGTGCTGGGGCGTTTCTAAGTGTTGTTGGAGGGGTGTCTGAGGGAGGATTTAGGGACCAGAGGGAAGCAATCATCAAAGCGCTGATTGACCCAAGCCCCCCTGAGGATTAAAAGATGCTGTAGCCCTGGCTCACTCCAACGCATGCCGACGCCCTTAAAGCGCTGTTGAATTAACCACTTGCAAGCGCTCTCAACCATACCCGAGCCCAAGGGCAGCTGCTGTTTGTCAAAGTGTTGATAGCGGATATGAGCCTGATGGCGCTGAAAATAAGCCTGGACTTGTAGGAGTGTGCTCAAGTCCTTGCCCGCAAATAGGTCAGTATTGACTAACCAGGTCAACATCGCCAGCAAGGTGTGGTGTTGCCCATGTCGCAAAGCATGCCGCCACTGCTTGAACCATTGCCGTTGTCCCGCTTGATGGTTGAACAGCGCGGTGGCAGCACGCCACAGATGGCCAGCGGCATGGTAGAAATCGAGGATTGCCACAGCGCAGTGGGCAAAGCACTGGTGGTAGACTCGCCAGAATCCTCGCCCGCCATCACTCAACCAAATGACTTTGGGAGCCGATTCCATTGATTGTCGGTGGGCTTCGAGGGTGAGTACTGGGATGAACTGCTCGAGATTGCCCAACACCGCCACCACTCGCCGCTGTAGAAGCTGAGAGACCGATTCGCCAGAGCGGTTCAAGCGAGTGCCCAAGCGAGCGAGCACCCCGACTTTGATTTCTCGCCAGACGGTTTTACCCTTGGGGGTTTTGGGATGGGGGCGCATCGGCACCATCACCCCATCGGCGGCAACCAACAAAGGTAAACCGGCTAAGCTTTCAGCCAAGCTTTCTGGCTCCACAGGCTGCCCAGCTTGATGCTGGGCGAGTTGTTCAGATAACTCTGCTAGCGCCGCTTGGCCGTGATGCTCTACCCAATTCCACAGGCTGCTGGCACTCACTCGTATCCCACTGAATTGTCCCAACAGCCAAGCGGCTAGCTCATACGGCACAAACAGGCTAAACAGACACCCTAGCCGCACCAGCTCATCACTGCTATTTTGATGGGGGCGAATCCCCAACGCCTCATCCAAAGGCACACTCAGAGACCCACCACAGCCGTTCGGGCAGTAGCCCACTCGTCGCTTTCATTTGACCACACCGACAAGTGTCATCATTTGCCGAGGACGAAACCCTTTGGAGCGATATCGACTCTCACAACACTCACACATTGGCCACCTCTGAGGGGCTTGGGCTCGTTGACCCAGTTCGGTTTCGAGTACCATTCGAGCAAACACTAAGCCCAGTTGCAACGCTGCACATACCAGGGCTGGAAAACTTTGGGCTTGCTCAAACGATTGACACTGCTGTTGCCATTCAGGGGTTTGTCGGCACTGAGCTTCGATAGACGCTACTATCATGGATAGTTTTTTGGTTGGGACGGGATCATTATCCCATCCCTTTTTTCTTAGCTCTAGGCGCTTCCACAACACCTGCAAGCGCCCAACCCAGGCACAGCGAGAGACCTTAAAAGCGTTAGGGGCGGTTGAGCTTAGTGCGCCTAGGCCGTAAGCGATGGACCATTGTAGGGCTTGCTCTTCTCGCAGAGTAGGCTTTTTCAAAACGGCCAAACATCAGTTTGAACTCCATTGCTTCGGGCAAGGCACCAAGCTGGGCGTTTACCGATGGCTCTTGCTTTCCTTCTAATTGGGTCTTCAGAGATCTTCTTCTCTTTATCTCGATCGTTTAAATGAGCCCATTCTATACCCTTGGATAAACAGACATGATAGGGCTCTGACCGCCATTGTCAAAGGCGCTCAACTTTGCCAAGTCAGACTCGGGGCCAAAATTCACGACGCCAAAGATCCAGCCGCTGCCCTAGGCCCAATGTTCCGTCAAGTTTGTAGCACCTTGTTCTCACAGCTAGAACAGCACACTCGCTTCTGGATGCCCCTGGCAGGGAGCGAACCCGTTTCGGTCTTTGGGATGGACAAACTGCTTGTTCCAGAACCCATTCCGGTCAATCAACCCCAAATGGTCCAAGATTTCAAAGTCGGACTCCATCGATTTGGGGACGACTATTTCGAGCTGTTGTCAGAAGAGGTCTTCTCAGCCCTCAAAGAAGCGGGCGAATTGCCCCCCACCCGGTTTGAGTTTCCGGCCGACATCTGGGTCAAGCTGCTCTATGAGTTTGCCGCTGCGTACCATCACCGGCCCCCCTATAGGCCCCACCTTCTTAGCCTGCTGACCCCTCTCTATCTGGGGCAAGTCGCCTCGTTTATCACCCGGACGGGTGCGATGACCTTCGATGAAGCCGAGGCTGAGGTTGAAGCACTGGCACAGCTCTGTGAAAACGCAAAGCCTTATCTCTTAGCCCATTGGCAAAAGGGTTGGCAGCCTTGGCTGGCAATACTGCTGTGACGGGCTGACTTTCACAAAATCCTCACATTGTTTTTTTACGATTGACTACAGTTATTCAAAGACGAAAGGCAATAGAGAGTATTCCCCATATCAAATGGATTTGAAGAAGACTAAACACCCGGTCTTTTATCTTAGAAATGATTATGCTAACCCACTTAATTTGTCGTGACCGCACCGGAACCCGCCTTAATTGAAGGAGGCAATCGCATCAATCCTGGCATTTACAAATGACCCCAGGCCCAGTATTTGGTAGTAAAGATATGGCTACAACTGCTTCACCCCATTCGATGCATCGCTTCGTGGTGATTGGGTATGGCAACCCCCAGCGCGGAGATGATGCGATTGGCCAGAAAGTGGTCTCACAGCTCAAGACACTAAGCAACCCCAACCTTGACACATACTCAGTCAGACACCTGACCCCAGAACTCTCGAGTAAGCTGGCGGTGGCAGATGTCGCAATTTTTGTCGACGCCTGCAAGTTAGCGAATACTGATACGGTACGGATAAAGTCGTTAGAGGCCTGCGGCTCTGAAACAGGTGGCTCAGCCGTTCCTGCATCAGGTCATTCCTGTGATCCTTGCTCATTATTAGCACTCACCCACTCCGCCTATGGCCATTGGCCTAAAGCCTGGTGGGTTGAAGTCCCTGCCAGCGACTTTACAGCGGAGCATCAACTCTCAGATGTCGCCGAGCGAGGTATTACGCAAGCGTTACAGGCCATTTCAGATTTGATTAACGAGGCGCTAATTGACCAGGCAACCCCGGCCCAGTCACCATGACAGCTGCTCAATGTTTCAGGAGTCTTTACATCAGTTTCAACCGTTTTCACTGACTCATGTCATCATCCTGGGTCTCTTGGTTGCGGTTTGCGGGAAAGTCATTGCTTTTGGATTAAAGCGGCGAGGAACTCAGCCATTGATCAGGCTTGAAAAAGGGTTCGCCTCAATGTATCTGCTGCTTTGGATAATTTTTCATGGCTGGTGGTTGCTACCCCCCAACTTTGACCCAGCCTATTCATTGCCCATTCATCTCTGTGATATTGTCGCTCTGCTGATGCCGTTGGCCATACTTTGGCGAAACCAGCGGCTGCTCGCACTGCTCTATTTTTGGGGCATTGGCTTTAGCGCCCAGGGTCTGTTAACCCCCGATCTGCAACTGGGAGCGCTAAGCCTGCTGTTTTGGCTCTTTTGGCTTCACCATGCCACCATTGTGGGGGCTGCGGTTTATATAGTGGTGGTGCATCGATTTCGACCTACCCCAAGAGATTTTCGCTGGGCAGTTAGTATGGGTCTGTTTTACGTGGCCTGCATCTTCCCAATCAATGCCTGTTTTGGTTTTAACTACGGCTATCTGGGCGACCAGAGCCCCGGTCAGCCCTCAGTGATTGATTGGCTGGGCCCCTGGCCCTGGCGGGTTGGGGTCATAGTGGGCCCCCTGCCAGTAAAGTTGACGGCAGATCTGACACTCAAAGAATTTGTGGTAGTAGATGCGGGTGAAATAGGGAAGTCGATCACAAATGGCCTGTTTCTCGACCGGCTCTAGACGCCCATTACAGCGCGGACAGCGCTGTAGGGGAGCCACCGCACCGTAAAGGTCAAAGCGAGCTAAGACTTCCCGAACCTGCTGCTTGGGATTGTCAGAACGGACCCGATACCCATAAGTCACGATGCTGTGCTTTAGGAGCCCTGCGTCCTGGGTCAGCAAGATCCTTGGACAGATTGAATGAACTCAAAAAATTAGAGGCTGTGTTCTGGGTAGTCTTCAGAAGATTCTGGATCCATCTCCCAGCGCCGAGTGTCACGGGCTTGCATCATTCTCAACGTCCGCAGGGGATGCTCGTCGGGGGTAGCAATCCCTTCGGACAGGGCTAAATCTTCAACCACATTTTGATCAGGGGTTGGGGCTGTGCCACCGACCGCTTCTTCACCACTGACTTTTGCCTGGTATTGATCGGCATCAATATCGCCCCCCGTTGGGGCTAGCCCCGCTGCTGACTCGTCTCGCAACTGATGCAAGATTCTGCCAAAACCGGTGTCTCGATCCGTTAGCTCTTCGACCGAGAGGCTGGCTATCTCTATCTCAGGGATAGATGAAATCGGCTCTTCTGATGGAGTTGGAGCCTGCCATTCAAATTCATCGGGCATATCATTCGCATCGGTAGGTGTTCGATTAGTATCCTGTGTCATAGGACATCCTCCGGTTTACTGTTGAGTGCCTACCTAAATTATATTCCGTCTGCCCGTATAGAGGCTGTGTCATAGCTGAAGCCTCCGGTTTATAGCAGGCTTACCGAACAGCAGCCACCGTTGTCGGAATGGGGGGCTGTATACTTTCGCCAGCACGAGCTCGATAGAGGTTGGCTAAACGCGGCTCATATCGCGCCAGATCTTGTTCAATGTTGTCCAAAATATTGACTGTTAGGGGATCTGTCAGCTGATTACACAGACGATATGCGTCAATTACGCCCGTTTGCACATCCCCTAGGGCACGGCGCAAAACAGAGATCTCATCGGTCGATTGCAGCCAACCTCGAAGGGCAGCATAGGCTTCGCTACCCATCGCCTGCCAGCTCACCTCTTCGTGAAAGGTTTTGTGCAGTCGATTTTCTAGCTGCTTCACATGACGTAGTTTCAGATCGATGATGGCCTGAAGTAACAGGTGCAAGTCGCGATCCGCAACCCGATAGATATACTGCCTGAAGGCCTCTAACGTATATCGCTCTCCAATAATAGCAGTGTTTAACGCTTGGATAATCTCCTGTCGGCTTGACCCACCCCAGGCTTCTCCTAACGCCCACCATTCATGACTGTGTTCGGTGGTATCGGGTAAATCGATGCCTTCGATGGTGAGCCCAAGTAGCCTGAGCAGCGTGGTCGTAAAGATGGGCAGATCCCCCGGTCGTCGAGCGGTGATCAGATGATCGTCTACGATGGTGGGCGCGTCTAAGTAGGTTGCGCCCGCATTTTCGATATCCTTGCGAATGGCGCGGCACCCAGTAACTTTATGACCTTTCAGCTGGTCGGCGTCGATCAGTACCTGGGGGCCATATCCCACCGCAGCAATCCACTTACCCTGGATGATCGCATGGGTCACCAGTCTAACCATATTAGGGTTGGTGCGGAAGCTGCCTCCTGGAATCACTAGGGCATCAAAGTCTTCTGCACTCACCTCGGTTGCCGTGGCATCGGGTTTAACCGATACATTTCCTTGATAGCTCCGATAGGCATCATTCATCCGTGAGCCCAGCACTATCACACTTGCGCCCGCCTGCTGCAAAGCCGTGTAGGGAATCTGAAACTCCTGCTCTTCAAACTGGTTTTCAATCAGAATGGCAACTCTTTTTGGGGCTGATCCGTTGTTGGGTATCATGAGTTTTTCTCCCCTAAGCAGAGAAATATCTTCTACCATCCACAATAGAGCAGGAATTTGAGGAAATTATGAAGGTGGGACTACGGGCGCTGCCGCTTTTGATTGCCTCATCCGTCCGGGCTCGTCAAACTAAAGAACAATTTGCCAACCCGATTCCTCGTCAGGAATACTCTGTCATTGGGACGTCGCGGGGAATATGTCAGGTCGTGACAGTGTCGGTGCATCACAGCCAGGTTTTTCCGACGCTGATTGCGATGGCTGCCATTCAGGTGATGGACGGTCATCGATTAGGTCATTGCCATCCAAAACAGTAGTGTTAACATCACACTCATGCCACCAATGAGATGTTCTAATTTTTCCGGTGTGTGAGGCAGCTTAATTGCTAGATTACGCGCACATATTTGGTATATCAAACAGCCAAGGCCTATCTTTCCAAGGGATTTTGCCAAATTAACAGTGGTATAGTCCTCTACATGTAGGGCACTTGCGACAGCTAACCCGCCAAGTAATAGTACGATTGTCCACCCAGCGGTTAATGATAGCGAGGGGTGTCCAGGCTCAGGTGATAAAGCTGCTTCTGGCGGTAAAGATAACTGTTGAGGCTTGTTTCGTAAGTCGTCATAGAAAGGGAGAAAGATAAACTTAGAAACGGCGACCGCACTGCCCACCGCAACCATATTGAGTGCGATAGATTGCCAACCTGCCAATTGTTTAAGGGTGAGCACCTTGGCATCAAAGCCCGCCAGTAAAGGAAAGCCCGCAATAGACAGACCGGCAATGGTGATCAAAATCCACAGAGACAAACGAATAGGCGTTTGTCTAAGCGTTGCAAAATCACGACTCGGCAGTTTTCCGACGGTCAAAAAGAGGGCTGACTTTGCCAAGCCATGGGCGAAAGCATAAAATCCAGCAACAACTGGTGCTGCCAGGATAAATCCTATTTGAGAAATCGTGCTCCAGGCAAGCAGCCGTTTGGTATCTTTTTCAAGGATTGTGAGGCTGCTGCCCAATACGGCTGTACTTACACTAAAGAATTGAATGAGTGGCTCAAAGTCTTTTACTAGCAGGGCAAAACGAACTAATGGAAACACACCTGTTTTAACGACGACGCCCGAGAGCAAGGCTGATACGGGCGTTTCTGACTCTGAGTGGGTGAGCGGTAACCACAGGCCTGAGACAAAGATGCCACCTTTGCTCAGCAGGCCCAGAAAAATAAGGGCGATCGCCTCTGACGGTGCCTTGACCAGCCCTGTAAACGCAAATGATTGACTGGACTGATATACCAGCAAAGCGCCAATCATGTAAAACAGCATGGCTGTATTACTCATAAACAAATAGCGCAAGCCCACCCAAATTGATTGATTAGTCCGAGGGTAGGTAATTAGCAAAAAAGCTGAAATCCCAATCACTTCTAGGGCGACATATAAGCTGACCAGATCTGCGCATATAAAGACCGCATTGACACTACCGTGCAAAATAATGAGTTGGGTGTAAAAAAAA
Organism: Cyanobacteria bacterium J06635_1; assembly: GCA_039820425.1. GTDB lineage: Bacteria > Cyanobacteriota > Cyanobacteriia > Phormidesmidales > Phormidesmidaceae > SIO4C1. The sequence goes on along the minus strand of JBCBQD010000195.1, from coordinate 2,355 downwards.
TTGCCCTTACTCTGTTGCCAACAATAAAGAATCACAGCAGCCGATACGACCGCATTCGTCAAAATAAAGTAACCGCTGAGTCCATCTATTAATAGGCTGACACCAAAGCTATCTAAGAGCTGAACGCTCAAAGCGCCCTGCTGAATTATCTGCCACAGTCCATACAGTAACGAGATCAGAGCAACGCTCATCGCTAGAATTCGATCCAGCTTGGGAAAAAGATAGATACTAAATCCTACAAACAGCGGGAGAGCCACCCAAATTAAGGTGATTGTGAGGAGCGGCAATAAGCTTGGCAGCGGCATCGAGAGCATTATTGTGACCTACTTTCTTCAAAAATCCATTGAATGGGCTATTGGCATGATCAATAACCTCAGCCAAGAAGAGACCTTGATGAAATCAAATTCAATAACATTGATTTTAATATATGCAGAAGAAAGTGATCATTGATTTAAATCTATTTAATGATTCGGATGGGGTACCATCGCCTCTGTAATCAGGTAGATAGCATCCAGGCTAAACAACTCAAAGCCAGATGGCATAAGGCATCAAGTTGTGTATTCATCTGCCGATTCACATTGCATAATAAATTCCGGGTCGTGAACCCGTAAGCGTGGTTGCCCTGATTCGTCAAGCGACTGCTAAAACCAATGATGTGGCAGGAGACGGCACCACTACTTTAGTCCCGTCTTCCATTGTTCGTTTAGACCGCTTTCGCAATTAATCGAGGTGCCCTTAAGGATTTCTTTTAGCTGCTCGTCGTCTGATGATGCCGGTAAAACCTGCTCAACGCGGAATAATATGAACCGAACTGTTGTCGATATTATCTCCATCCATTAACTCCATTTCACCACCTCACCTCTTTCAAAGTACGTTCAGCTTTTATCCGACCAGAGCCTATGACGGCCTGTGCTTCTGCTATGTACCCATGAATTCTGCCTGAGCCAGAAGATGGCCTGCCATAGTCGCTTCTAGAATGATCAAGGCCAAACTGCGGGTTGCCTCAGGGATGCCCTGCCAGACTAACGGCGGTGACCTGTCCTGGCCCTCGCAGGTATACTCGGCGGGAATCTCGCCACTGGGGGTAAACGCTCGGGAACTAAGGACAAGTGTCATGATGGCATCTTCCACAAAGGGATTGGCATGAACAGGAGCAAGGGAGGCAAGGGGGCAGGGGGGCAGGGGAGCTTGGGGAAAGGATGAAAGATAAATTTAAATTCCGCCTTCATCCTTCATCCTTCATCTTTTTCTGTTGGGGGCGGCTCGTGGAACTTGTGGCGTTTCTGGGCATAGTCCAGCAAGTTCGTCACAATCCGATGGTTGATCGTTCCTTCAGGGAAGTTCCCCGCGTCATCGCGCTGGCCTGCGTCAAGACCGGTCAACACCTCCATGCACTGATCAATTGTCTCAACCGCATAAATCTGAAACTGGCCTGCGGTCACCGCCTCAACCACATCCTGACGCAACATTAGATGCTTCACATTCGCAGTCGGAATTAAGACGCCTTGATCGCCCTGTAAACCCCGTGCCTGACAAATATCAAAGAAGCCTTCAATTTTGTCGTTAACCGCGCCAATCGCTTGAATTTGTCCATACTGATTAACCGACCCTGTCACCGCAAAGGATTGCTTGATCGGGAGTTGGGCAAGGGCCGACAACAGAGCACAGAGCTCGGCGACCGAGGCGCTGTCGCCTTCTATCTCGGCATAAGACTGCTCAAACACTAGACTGGCCGATAGCGAAAGCGGCTGATCGGTCACATAGTGAGCAGCCAGGAAGTTAGAGAGAATCAATACGCCTTTCGAGTGAATCGGTCCCCCCAGATCGACCTCGCGCTCAATGTCAATTACTTTCCCCTCCCCCAGGGACAACCGGGCGGTAATCCGACTAGGGTGGGCAAAGGGATATTCACCCAGCAAAAAGACGGCGAGACCGTTGATCTGTCCCACTTTTTGACCGGTGGTATCAATCAGAATCGTATTTCGCAATATCTCTTGCTGCAGCTGATCTCGAATGCGGCTGGCCCGACGAATCTGGTGGTCAATGGCTTGCTGTACCGACCCGGCGTCGATAACCGTTTTCTGTTGTTCCTTAGCCCAGTAATGAGCTTCTCGAACAATGTCGGCGATTTTACGAATCTGGGTGGAGAGTCGTTCGGCATCACCAGCATAGCGGGCACTGGCCTCAACCACGCGAGCCACCCCGGTTCGATGCAGAGGCATGAGTTGATCTCGCTTGGCCAGGGTGCCGAGCAGTTGGGCAAAGTGCTGCACATTTTCGTAAAGATTCAGGCAGTCAGTCTCCTTCAGGGAGCAAAGAAGGAGCAGGGCAACCATGACGAGAGGCTTTTACGGC
>JBCBQD010000194.1:0-11173 GCA_039820425.1 Cyanobacteria bacterium J06635_1 | reverse complement strand
AGTTGATGCCGCAGCAATTTGCCGCTCTCTCTCAGCCGTCATTAACTGAGCTAGGCGATGACGCATCTGCTTAAACTGATGAAATCCGGTTTCTATCTGACGAGTCGCTTTTTGAAAACGAAGCTCAAACAACTCTCGTTTAACTTTTCCAATTTCTTCAGAAAGCTCTTCATCGGATAGCTTTCTGACATCTTCCATCTTTGACAAGGCCATCCTTACCCCTCCGTACTGCGCGCAATAAATTTAGTCTTAAACGGCAGCTTAAAAGAAGCCAACCGCATCGCCTCACGTGCCGTCTCTTCTGGGACACCCGCAATTTCAAAAATGACGCGGCCTGGTTTGATCACCGCAACCCAGTATTCCGGATTACCTTTACCAGATCCCATCCGAGTCTCGGCAGGACGCATAGTTACAGGCTTATCCGGAAAAACGCGAATCCAGATCTTGCCACCCCGACGGATATAGCGAGTCATGGCTCGACGCCCCGCCTCAATCTGACGAGAAGTCATCCAGGAACACTCCGTTGCCTGTAAAGCAAAATCGCCAAAATTAATCTGGTTGCCTCGCTGGGCCATCCCGCGCATGCGACCGCGATGTTGCTTACGAAATTTTGTTCTTCTTGGACTCAGCATGGTGCGTCTATCTCAACCTTGGATGGAAAATGTTGGGTGGAATTAAAGCTTGGCCATATCCGGATCTGTTAGACATCCTACGGAAAAACCCAAGTTTTCAAACCGGATATAGCATTACGACTCGTTTGAGCGATCTTCAAACTGTTGGCGACGACGCGGCTGGCGACGGCGCGGCTGGGCATCAGGAGCCTGGGGCGGCGCTTCTTGCCCTGGAATGATTTCACCCTTAAAGACCCAAACTTTGATCCCCAAAATTCCGTAGGTAGTTTGAGCCGTTTTATAGGCATAGTCAATATCAGCCCGTAGCGTATGCAAGGGCACCCGTCCTTCGCGAGTCCACTCAGTACGGGCAATCTCAGCCCCGTTTAAACGACCGCTAACTTGGATTTTTATCCCTTCGACACCGGCTCGCTGCGCCCGCTGAATTGCTTGCCGCACCACACGACGAAAGGAAACTCGACGCTCAAGCTGCTGGACAATGTATTCAGCAATTAGTGCAGAGTCAGCATCAACCCTTGCCACCTCGACCACATTGATACGGATTTGACGGCTGCTATCCTTGAGTTCTTTTTGCAACCCAGCTCGGAGGGCCTCAATACCAGCCCCACCACGACCCACAACAACCCCCGGTCGGGCTGTTCGGACTTCTAAGTCGATCTGATCGGCCTTACGGGCAATCCGAACGTCAGAAATACCCGCGTTGCTAAGATTTTTCTCGACATATTGCCGAATGGTGTGATCCTCTTGGAGTTGACTCGGATAGTGTTTAGGATCGGCGTACCAACAAGAGCTGTGCTCCTTAGTAATGCCCAAACGAAAACCAATTGGATTAATCTTCTGTCCCACGGATAGTCCTCTACGGTGTCAGCTAATAGGTATCGACAAAACAAGTCTTAAAATCTAGCTCTCAGTCCCAGGAGCCACAGCAATCGTAATATGGCAGGTTGGTTTACGAATTTGATAGGCTCGTCCCTGCGCCCTTGGACGATACCGCTTGAGCACTGGCCCTTGATCAGCGAACGCTTCACTGACATACAAATCAACCGGGTCTAAGCCATTGTTGTGCTCAGCATTGGCCACGGCGGAACGCAGTACTTTCAAAATTGGCTCACAGGAACGGTAGGGCATAAACTCCAGAATAATCAGAGCCTCACGATAAGATCGCCCTCGAATCTGATCGAGCACTCGCCGCACCTTATGGGGAGACATGCGAATGTAGCGAGCAACTGACTTGACCTGGACACTGCTATCGATGTTTACCATGACACTCTCCCTTAACGACGCGCTTTTTTATCACTTTTGGCGTGCCCGCGGAAGGTTCGGGTGGGGGCAAACTCGCCTAGCTTATGACCAACCATCTGCTCACTCACATAAACCGGCACATGCTGGCGACCGTTATGCACCGCAATCGTATGACCAATCATTTGAGGAATAATCGTAGACGCCCGAGACCAAGTTTTAACCACTCGCTTTTCGCCCTTTACGTTGAGGGTCTCGATTTTTTTGAGCAAATGATCTGCTACAAAAGGGCCTTTTTTTAGAGAGCGCGCCATAGTTTTGCTAACCTACACAAACAACCGTCAGACAATATATTTTCGAGAGTATTCTCGAGGAACCGTATTCAAAACCTGTCATCAAAACCAAAATCTATCAAGCGAGGTTCGTCCTACGAATCACGCCCACCTCGGCCCCGCTTCGAAGAACGGCGGCGGCGACGAACAATTAGAGACGTACTGGCCTTCTTCTTATTGCGAGTCTTGTAGCCAAGGGCAGGCTTACCCCAAGGGGTTACCGGACCGCTACGGCCAATCGGGGCCCGGCCTTCACCCCCACCGTGGGGGTGATCCACCGGATTCATAACACTGCCTCGAACCTCAGGACGACGGCCCATCCAGCGTTTGCGGCCAGCTTTACCGAGGGTAATATTGCGGGCTTCAACGTTACCAACCTGGCCAATCGTCGCGTAGCACTCACGACGAACCATCCGCACCTCACTGGAGGGCAACTTGAGGGTAACGTAGCCACCCTCTTTTGCCATCACCTGAGCACCGGCCCCTGCGGCCCGAACAATTTGCCCCCCACGGCCTGGATAAAGCTCAACATTATGCACCGTGGTCCCCAAAGGCATCTTGTGGAGAGGTAAAGCATTGCCCACCTCCAAGGGGGAGTCTTCACCGGACATAATGGTTGACCCGACCGCCAAACCAGCCGGGTGCAGAATATAACGCTTCTCACCATCCTCGTACTGCACCAAGGAAATCCGAGCATTCCGATTGGGATCATATTCCACGGAAACAACCGCGGCAGGAATATTATGCTTATTGCGACGGAAATCAATCATGCGATAAAGGCGCTTATGCCCACCGCCCCGATGGCGACAGGTAATCACACCCCGATTGTTGCGCCCCTTAGCTCTATGAATCGAGCGTGTCAGCGATTTTTCAGGCTTACTGCGTGTGATCTCAGAAAAATCAGAGACGCTGCGCTCGCGAGTGCCAGGCGTTAATGGCCGATAAGAACGGATACCCATAGTCTGATCAAGTTATCGTTTCTAAAGTTCTGGGAAGAGGGTGATACTATCCCCTGGGGCAAGGGTCACAATGGCTCGCTTGTAGGTCGGGCGATAGCCGATAAAACGACCCATTCGGCGCTTCTTGCGAGGCGGATTAAGGGTGCTAATCCCCTTAACTTTGACATCAAACAAGCTCTCAATAGCAGCCTTAATCTGTGGCTTAGTCGCTTTGGGTGCCACCTCAAAGGTGTATTGATTATTCTCGAGGTTGAGGGTAGCTTTCTCAGTGACAATGGGACGCCGAACAATGTCGGGGAGGTCACGAGGGTCGATGGGCTTAGGCACTATAGACCTCCTGAATCTTTTCTAGGGCAGCAGCGGTGAGAACCAACTTATCGGCGGCCAAAATATCGTAGATATTTAAATTAGTGGCCGAGATCAGCTTAATAGAAGCGACGTTTCGCACGGAGCGATAGACGTTCTCGTTTCTCTCAGCCGTAATCAATAAAACCTTTGAGTCAGCGTCTATACCCCACCGTTCAAAGGCACCTAACACATCTTTCGTCTTAGGTTGGGGTAACTGATCAGCAAAGGCCTGAACAACGACCAAATCGTCTGCCCGACCCTGCAGCGCAGTCGTCATCGCCAAGCGACGCTCTTTGCGATTCATCTTGACGCTGTAGTCACGGGGCTTGGGGCCAAAAATGACGCCGCCACCCTTAGTGAGGGGCGAACGACTTGAACCCGACCGAGCCCTACCCGTCCCCTTTTGACGCCAAGGCTTACGACCACCCCCTCGTACTTCGGAACGAGTTTTGGTGGCCGCCGTCCCCTGACGGGCGTTATTCATCTGGCGCACCAGTGCTTTATGAACGATGTGAGATGCGTTTTCTTCTTTAGCAACCTTAAAGTCAAGGGCTGCCTTGCCCGCATCTTTTCCTTTCCAGTCTTTAATGACACATTCAGCCATGTTTTAGATCTCCGTGCCCTACTTCTGCCCAACAATATTTGCAGGCGCAATGCTTAGCAGAGCCCCCGGCTTACCCGGCACACTTCCCTTAATCAGGAGTAAGTTACGCTCAGCATCAACCCTGACCACCGTTAGCTTGCGAGTAGTGACACGCTCGTCACCCATGCGGCCAGCCATGTGCTTACCTGGATAGACACGACCAGGGGTCGTCCCTGCCCCGGTTGAACCGGGCTGACGATGGTTTTTAGAACCATGAGACATCGGGCCCCGACGAAAGTTGTGTCGTCGCTGATAGCCAGCAAAACCACGGCCAATGCTCTTACCGCAAACATCCACCAGTTGCCCAACCTCAAACCGATCGGCGGTCAGCGTTTGCCCGAGTTCAAACTCGGCACTGTCATTCACACGATATTCACGCAAGTGACGCAGAGGCGATGCGCTGGATCTTTCGAGGTGGCCAAGCTGGGGCTTGTTAAGTGCCTTTGCGGGCACATCTTTATAACCAATCTGCACAGCAGAATAGCCATCCGTCTGCTCTGTTTTTACTTGAGTAATGACACAAGGGCCGGCCTGCACAACCGTCACCGGCAGGGCATTGCCCGCCTCATCAAAAACCTGAGTCATCCCCAGCTTTGTACCAAGAATACCGACAGACACAATTACGTCTCCGACTAAACACGCTAAAAACCAAGATATTGAAACACAGGTCAATACCCCACAGCACCTCATAGTTAGAAGCGCTCGAACACACGGCCAACTGAACCATACAGTTGACCAAAAAGCAGCTGATGCGTCACCCGATTTGGATAATCCAGCTACCACAGAAAATTCAACCTGGTCTCGATTGAATGGGTTTAAGGGGCTATCTGTATAAAGATTTAAAGTTAAGGCTTAGAAGGGCCTCAGCCACCTAATGTGTCACCTAGACTTGGACGGCCTTGACTACCCAGTATCTATTTTGGCGACGATTAATGATTATACATAGGTATCTAACGATTGTCCACAAAAAATATTTAGGGTTTTACATGGGTTGGGGGTAGAGAGGAATGCGACGGTGAGGACAGTGGGTATTTCAAACAAGATGTGGTTTATATTAACAGTGGTTCCATGAGACGTGGCTCCGTCAGACAGTGACATCATTACATTTGGCTCATCTATTAAAGTGTTACCGGGTTAAGGTCTATGCCCTTTTTGCTAATTGCTGGGAATAAGTTTGCTCGCGACTTAGAAAGCGAGCAGGCACTGGCGGTCCGGGTCCCTTTAGAGGGTGGATTTGAAGGCCGATACCAGCGACGGGTCAGAGCCATGGGCTATGAGAGTTTGCACCTGTCTGCGCGAGGGCTCGGAGATTTGACAGCTTATCTGACCGACGTGCACGGGGTTCGTCCGCCCCACCTCGGCAAAAAGAATGTGGGTCAGGCAGCCGTGGGGGAGCGATACTTTATTCCTCCTGTGGTAGCCTACCGACTTGAGCAGCTGCCACCAACATCGAAAGGCATTGTGCTGTGGCTAATTGAGGGTCATGTGCTATCCAACCAGGAATTGGCTTACTTGGTTGACTTAGCGGCCAGTGAACCCCGTCTCAAGATTGTGGTAGAGGTTGGTGGAGACCGGGAGTTTACCTGGATGCCGCTCGGCCAAACCCTGGCTTAGCGCCAACTCCTGGCTTACGACAGAAGAAACCGCTAGCATAAAGGGGTGATGGTTTTACACGATCCTTTCCTATCCCTTGAGCAAGGCCACTGGTTTAAGTTGATTTGTGGTGCTAGCTATCAATACCTGCCTGCGGTCCGCAACCTGGCTCTGGTCTATACATTAGTTGGCGCAGACTGTATTGATGTGGCAGCCGATCCGGCGGTGGTAGCGGCGGCGAAGGATGGAATTTCAGCAGCTCGAACATACCGAGCGAGATCGCAATCCCCCCCCCCTGTTTCTACAGAAACAGTAACGGCTAGCCCTGGCGTTTCTGACCCCTGGTTGATGGTGAGCCTGAACGACGGCGAAGATCCGCATTTTCGCAAGGCTGCGTTTGCCCCACTGAAATGTCCAACGGACTGCTGGCGTCCTTGTGAGTCAATTTGCCCCGCCGATGCGATCGAATTTCAAGCCACCCACCAGCCACCGGGCGTCATCACCGAACGCTGCTACGGGTGCGGTCGATGCTTACCGGTTTGCCCAGTCAACCTGATTGAGACGGTGGCAAGTTCGCCGGGGATTGATACGATCGCAGCCCAACTGCTCCCCCAGGTTGAGGCCGTCGAAATCCACACTCAGATTGGCCGCACCCAAGCATTTGAGCACCTCTGGCAGCAGCTGCGCCCCTACCTGAATCACCTCAAACTCGTAGCAGTAAGCTGCCCTGACGGAGAGGGGCTGAGCACTTATCTCAAAGCGCTGTACAACATCATGCAGCCCTTGGGATTACCCCTGGTCTGGCAAACCGATGGTCGTCCCATGAGTGGGGATATCGGTGCTGGCACAACCCATGACACCATCAAGGCAGGGCAAGCCGTCTTAACCGCCCGTTTACCGGGCCATGTTCAACTAGCCGGGGGTACCAACCAATATACCGTTGAGAAACTTAAAGAACTCGGATTGTTGCGGTCACAGCCTCGATTTCCAGGAACCTCAGCCATTTCCGGAATTGCCTATGGTAGCTATGCCCGTCAGCTGATTATGCCCCTGATAGACTCCTGCCCTAAACTTGAACAAAATCCCAAGCTATTCAAAGACGCTATCCAGCTTGCCTATGGCCTAGTCTCACAGCTGAAACCCCGATCTACTCAAACCCGATTTGGCCGCGATTTGCAATTCTTTCAAGCTTTACCGCTCTGAGCAACTCTCAACCCCATATGGAGCTTTCCAACGACAACTTGCCACCCCATACCGCCCTTGCTTCGTCCCCCCAAAATCTCTGAATCGCCCCCCCAAGCGCCTCTAATGACCGACGACTTGAATCAGCTCCTCGCCATACTACCTGCGGAGATTCGACACCGCTTAGAAACCCATCCCCGTAAAGCCGAGCTCATCGAAGTCATTCTCGACTTGGGCCGTCAGCCTGAAGCCCGGTTTCCGGATACTGCCGAATACCTATCAGAGACCGTCGTTACTAAAACCGATTTGCAGTACTGTACTGAACGGGTCGGGGACTTTGGCGGAGACAACCGGGCCGGAATTGAAAAAACCCTCCACCGGATCAGTGCCATGCGTAACCGCTCGGGGGAGGTGATTGGCCTCACCTGCCGGGTCGGACGAGCCATTTTTGGCACCATTGGCATGATTCGAGATTTGGTCGAAACCGGCCAGTCAATTTTGCTATTGGGTCGGCCTGGCGTGGGCAAAACTACCGCCCTGCGAGAGATTGCGCGGGTGCTGGCAGATGACCTGCTCAAACGGGTCGTGATTATTGACACCTCCAATGAAATTGCCGGGGACGGTGACATCCCCCATCCTGCCATTGGGCGGGCCCGACGGATGCAGGTCGCCCACCCCGAACAGCAGCACCAGGTGATGATCGAGGCGGTGGAAAACCATATGCCAGAGGTGATCGTCATCGACGAGATCGGCACAGAGCTAGAAGCCCTGGCCGCTCGCACCATTGCCGAACGCGGCGTACAGTTGGTGGGGACAGCCCATGGAAACCAATTAGAAAATCTGGTCAAAAACCCCACTCTGTCCGATTTGATCGGCGGCATTCAAACCGTCACCCTGGGCGATGACGAAGCCCGCCGCCGCGGCAGTCAAAAAAGCGTACTAGAGCGCAAAGCACCGCCGACTTTTGATATCGCCGTCGAGATGTTAGAAAGACAGCGCTGGGTCGTCCATGAAAACGTGTCAGATACTATTGACACGCTGCTGCGAGGACGCACCCCTGGCTCCCAGGTGCGATCGCTAGGCGAAAATGGCAAGGTGGTGATCACCCATGAGCTCCCTGGCAATAGCGAAATTACTGCAAAACCCATCGGCGGCTGGCGAGCCTCAGGGCAGATGCCTCCCCTGAGCACCCAACAAACAAAACGGCGATCGCGGAGCCGAGTCGCTAAGACCGCCACCAGTCAGCCCTATCCCAATACCCCCTATCCCGATACGCCGCAGTACTTTCAATCTCTGCTCGACCAATCCCTCAGCGAAGCCCCCATCACCGCCCCCCAGCTGCTTGAAGACGCCGAAGGGATTTTGCCGATCATGGGACCCAACGGAGAAGACCTCACTCCGATTTATCCCTACGGCATTAGTCGAGAACAGTTAGACCATGTAGTGCGCACGTTGGAGCTACCGGTGGTGCTGACCAAAGACCTGGATATTGCCCAGGCAGTTTTAGCCCTCAGATCCCACGTCAAAAATCACTCCAAACTTCGCCAGATCGCCAAGGCGCGTCAGATCCCGATCTACACGGTCAAGTCCAACAGCATTCCCCAGATTACCCGTGCCTTAAAGCGACTGTTAGATATAGACGCAGGCACCCCCGAAGCCATCGATCTCGATCTGTTTGCCCGCAACGGCGAAGATGATGAACTCGAAGCCCTCGAAGAAGCCCGCCTGGCCGTCGAGCAGATTGTAATCCCCAAAGGGCAACCCGTCGAGCTGCTGCCCCGATCGGCCAAAGTCCGCAAAATGCAGCACGAGCTGGCGGAGCACTATCGACTTAGGTCCCTGAGTTTTGGGGATGAGCCGAATCGGCGGTTGAGGATTTATCCAGCTTGAAGGGTAGTGAGTAGAGGGTAGAGTGACCCACTACTCACCACCCTCCACCCTCTACCTCTCCCGTCACCCCTCCGACATATCCTTAACGATCCCGTATTCCGATAAGATAATCAGCAACTGCACAATCTATTGAACGCGTCAGGACGGGATTTATGAAACGGATTTTATCGCGCTTATTTGCGATCGCACTGGTGGCCATCATCGGTCTGACCGGCTGTAGCAACGGCATGGGAGCAGACGGACTGACTGGTACCTATAGTGAAGATACCATCGCCGTCATCGATAGCCTGAGAACCGCTATCAACACCCCGAATGACGATCCAAGTCGGCCTGCTATCCAGGCAGACGCCAAAGCTAAAATCAATGCCTTTGCCTCTCGCTATCGTCGTAATACCTCAGTCTCGGGGCTCAGTTCCTTTGCGACCATGCGCACCGCCCTGAATGCCCTCGCCGGCCACTATAGCGCTTACCCCAATCGCCCTATTCCAGCCAAACTCAAAAAGCGTCTTGAGCAAGAGTTTGTGCAGGTTGAAGGGGCCCTGAGACGAGGTGCTTAGGCCTGCGAGTTCTGCGTCAGATAACTGACGCAGAACTCGCCCAAAAAATATTTGACCTATTATCAAAAACTTTGCTAGAATCGCAAGTCTGTAAGGAACTCTTATTTTATTTTCGGCATGAAAGTCCGGGCATCCGTCAAGAAAATGTGTGAAAAGTGCCGAGTCATTCGTCGACGCGGTCGCGTCATGGTGATTTGTTCTAATCCTAAGCATAAGCAACGTCAGGGTTAGAGATACACAACACACGGCAACGAGAAGTTAGGGAGAAAAATCGGTGGCACGTATTGCGGGCGTTGACCTTCCCAGGGATAAGCGCATTGAAATTGGATTAACCTACATCTTTGGGATTGGGTTGAGTCGCTCTAAGCAAATTTTGGCAAAGACGGGGGTCAACCCTGATATTCGGGTGCGAGATTTGGCGGATTCTGACGTTGCTAAGCTGCGAGAAGTCGTCGAGAACGACTATCAGATCGAAGGGGATCTGCGGCGTTGGGAAAATATGAATATCAAGCGCCTGATGGATATTGGCTGCTACCGAGGTCGTCGTCATCGAGCTGGATTGCCGGTTCGAGGACAGCGAACTCGGACAAATGCCCGTACCCGCCGGGGCCGTCGGGTTGCGATCGCAGGCAAGAAGAAAGCGCCTAAGAAGTAGACTTTAGCGCCTTTAGCCCAATGGGCGGGCGCTCTTGGTGAAATGCGATACGGTTCGACCAGGCTGGTTGAAGTCATCGCATTTTTGCGTGTTTGAGCAAGTATGAGCAGATAGCTTTTCTGGAAACTAAGGACTATGGCAAAAGGTGTTAAGCGGGCAGGTGGGCGTAAGCCTAAAAAGAATATTCCCAACGGGGTTGCCCATATTCAGTCAACCTTCAACAATACGATCGTCACCATTACTGACGCCAGCGGCGGGGCAGTATCTTGGGCATCGGCGGGCTCTAGCGGCTTTAAAGGCGCTAAAAAAGGAACCCCCTTTGCAGCGCAGCAGGCAGCCTCTGGAGCAGCGCGTCGAGCTATGGACCAAGGGATGCGTCAAGTTGAAGTCATGGTTAGTGGCCCCGGTGCGGGACGAGAAACAGCCATTCGGGCGCTGCAAGGTGAGGGCCTTGAGATCACACTGATTCGCGATGTGACGCCCATCCCTCACAACGGTTGCCGACCACCTAAGCGACGTCGGGTCTAACAAATATCACTTTAAAGAGCCTTATTGGTCATAAGAAGAACGGGCATATCTTTTCGAGGGCATATAGGGAGGTCACCCAGTGACACAATTCCAAGTTGAATGCGTAGAGTCCATTGTTGAGGACGACCAGAGTCAGTACAGTCAGTTTGTAATCGAGCCGTTAGAGCGTAGCCAGGGCACCACAGTGGGCAACGCACTGCGGCGGGTTTTGCTGTCCAACCTTGAGGGGGCAGCCGTCACGGCGGTTCGCATTGCCGGGGCGAGTCATGAATTTGCGACCATCCCCGGTGTTCGAGAGGATGTCTTAGATATTCTTCTCAACATGAAGGAGATTGTCCTTAAGAGCTATTCTAGCCAGCCTCAAATTGGCCGAATGGTGGTTCAAGGGCCTGCCAGTGTGACGGCAGCAAACTTTGAACTCCCGTCAGAGGTTGAGCTGATTAACCCTGACCAGTATGTGGCCTCTGTCTCAGCTGGGCACACTCTGGAGATGGAGTTTCGCATCGAGCAGGGACGGGGTTATCGGGCCGTCAGTCGTCATCGAGACGAAGCCACTGCGCTCGATTTTATGCAAATCGACGCCGTGTTTATGCCGGTGCGCAAGGTGAACTACAC
>JBCBQD010000193.1:0-11181 GCA_039820425.1 Cyanobacteria bacterium J06635_1 | reverse complement strand
CAACACCTTCAGGGCAGAAGAATTAGCCAGTCAGGGATATGTCGTTGTTTCGATTAACCATAGCTATGACTCAGCAGTCAACATTTTTCCCGATGGGCAGGTGGCTTACCACACCAGTATTTTTGCTGAAGCGGAAAACGATGATGATTTTTTTGAACTTCAGATTAAGAACGTAGACGCTAGAGCTAAAGATATCCAGTTTGTCTTAGATGAGTTAGGAAAATTTAACGCGGGAGACGATCCGACCGGCTTATTTGCGGGCAAATTAGACCTGGATCGCGTTGGGGTTTTAGGAGCTTCAACCGGTGGGGCAACCGCTGCTGAACTGTTGGCCCGCGATCCCCGCTTTAAAGCGGGTGTAAACCTGGATGGAACCTTGCGGGGAGAGACCCCTGAGGCTAGCCTTGCCCAATCCTACTTACAGTTCAAAAACATGGCTTTTGGCACCGAGATTAGCTCTGATAGTCTGACAAGACGGTTAGATGGGCAAGCAGGAGAACCCTTTTTCAACAACCTTCAAAATGAAGGATACGAAGTCACGATTCTGGGGTCAACCCACCTGCACTATACTAGCGATGTTCCCTTTCTATTTCCGCTGATGCAAGACATTGGCATTGATGTTGGAGGGTTGGCCGGATCCTTTGCTTATTTCTTCGATCCGCAGTCGGCAATTGATGTTTACAAACATGAAAACTTCGAGTTAATCGATCCTAATCGGGTGACTCAAGTCACTAACGACTACATTACTGCCTTCTTTGACCAGTCGTTGAACGGTCAAGATAATCCCTTATTTGAAGACCATTCTTTTCCATTGCCAGAGGTCTACCCTGAAGTCATTGCCCAGGCTTACAGAGGAGACAATAGCCTGCCCGATAAAAATGGGAATGATGTGCTCTATGGCGGACAAGCCAACGACCTACTGTATGGTGGGGCAGGCGATGACACCTTATATGGAGGGGACGGTCACGATGCCCTCCATGCGGGTGGAGGCACCAATTTGCTATTGGGTGACCAGGGAAATGATTACTTATTTGGCCACACTGGAAGCGATCACCTCCATGGCGGCAGTGGAAATGATCGTCTCAGTGGAGCCGGGGGCAATGACGTATTGTTTGGCGGCAACGGCACCGATACCTTACTAGGTGGAGCCGGGGAAGATATCATCAACGGCGGTAAGGAGGACGATATTCTCAGCGGCGAGGTTGGGAACGATATCTTGAGAGACACTCAAGGCAACAATATTCTCTATGGTGATGCTGGGGATGATTGGCTGCAAACAGGAGGGGGGGACGATAGTCTCAGCGGCGATTCAGGTAACGATACTCTGATTTCATTTTTGGGTGACGACAGTTTGGATGGGGGTGCCGGGGACGATTTACTCCAGGGTGGATCTGGGCGCGATCGCTTCTATCTCAGCGATGGCCACGATGTGATTCAGGACTTTCAAGATGGTCACGATCAATTGGGGCTACCCAGGGTTGGCGAGGTCGCGCTCAGCTTCAACGATCTTGAGATTGTCCAGATGGGCCAACATACTGAGATTCGCTGGACAGCTGACGCTAACAACAATGCGATGGTTCCAGTGAATGTGACCGTGCTTCAAGGTATCCAGCCTGGTCAAATCACGGCAACCGACTTTGTGCTGCCTGATTAGCGTAGGCTAGTGTTGTTGAACATTTCCATCTTTCAAGATATTTGAAGATGACCGCTGCAGGATTGCTTCACCTGATGCAATCCTGCAGCATACAACCTAATCTGGGTGCGATCTTGACGCAGGACTAGGTATCTTGTTTCGGAGGACGAAGGGGCAGACAAACCTGGAAGTTGGTTTCACCGGGTTGAGACGTCACTCGAATGCTGCCGCCGTGACGTTTGACGACGATGCGGCGGGCGATGTCCAGCCCCAGGCCGGTGCCCGCACCGACGCCTTTGGTGGTAAAAAAGGGTTCAAAAATTCGAGATCGCACCGCCTCCGACATCCCCGATCCGTTATCCATAATCTCAACCAGGACTTGATCCGATTTCTGACAGGTCCGAATGGTGATTTGAGGAGAGTCTGTATCGCTCAGGGCGTCGATGGCATTGTCGATCAGGTTTGTCCAGACCTGATTTAGCTCACTGGCAAAGGCGCAAATCTTAGGCAAAGAGGAATCATACTCCCGCACCACGGTGATGCCGTACTTGATCTTGTGATGCAGGATGATAAGCGTATCGTCTAGACCCTGGTGAATGTCAATTTCTTGCAAGGGAGCCTGGTCCATGTAGGCATAAGACTTGAGCGCCTTAACCAGGTCTGAAATGCGCTGGGTGCTGTGCTCAACCTGATAGATCAGCGACGCCACGGTGAGGTTGCCTGCTAACCAATGCAGGGTATTGCCCAACTGCTCATCCCCAACCGTTTGTTCCAGCTGACTCAGGTAGGCTTCATCCACGCCCACCGTCACTAACTCCGGGGCCAGCTTCCACCCGTCGGCAACGTCTCGCTCGTCTAGCCAGTCGGTCAAAGCATCCTCGCGTTCGCCTTGCTCTAGCGGCGTTAGAGATTCTGTATGATTATGACAGGCCAGCCCAAACGCTTGAACCTGCTGGAGTGCCTGCCACTGTTGCGCCGATAGGCTTTGCTGTGACAGCAAAAGGGTTTGCTGCTGCACCTGCTGGACTGACTCTCGCAGCTGTTTTGCAGCCCGCACCGCCGCCGCCGCCGGATTATTGAGCTCGTGGGCTAACCCCGCCGAGAGCTTACCCAAAGCAGCCAGTTTTTCCTGCTGCTGGAGGTGGACACCTACCTCCTCTGAGCGACCCGCCATTGCAGTTAAAATTAGCGCTGCAGAGCGCGAGCACTGGGTAATCACCTGGCGAAAACCCTCAGGGGAGAGTTCTAAAACTCGGCAGGCTCCAGCCGCCTCGGCGGTCACCGAAGCTGCGGTCCCTGCCACCATGCCAATATCTCCGGTAAACTCCCCTGGCCCGTGGACCGTGAGTAGCTGGGTTTCCCCCGCCACCGCTTTGGTGATGCGCACCTCCCCCGCCAGCACAATGTGAAACGGGTAGGTCAGATCGCCCTGAGAAAAAAGGATCTCGCCGTCTGCAAAATGTCGCTCTTTGCCGTGCTCAGCAATGGTTAGCAGGTCTGCCTCAGACAGGGTTGGAAACAAGTCAGTCTGGTTAGGATCATGGAGCATGGTTACACCTGGGCCAGATGGCGATGGACAAACTGGACACAAATAGAACCCTCACCGACGCCCGAGGCCACCCGCTTGACCGAGCCGTGGCGCACATCTCCCACCGCAAAGATGCCGGGCACGTTGGTTTCGAGTAAAAAGCGATCGCGCTCCAGCGGCCAGGATAGCTCTGGAGCGATGTCTGGGCCAGTGCAAATAAAGCCCCGCTCGTCTCGGTACACGATGCCATCGAGCCAATCTGTACTGGGGGTGGCCCCAATAAAAATAAACAAAGAGTTGGTCTCAAAGGTTTTGATCTCATCCGTCTGGCTGTCTTTAACCAAAATCTTTTCGAGGCGGTCGGCCCCCTTGGCCTCAATCACACTATGAAATGGCAACACTTCAATATTGTCGGTCCCGTCAATTTGATCGATCAAGTATTGCGACATACTCTTGGTTAGCGACTCGCCCCGCACCAGCATGCGCACCCGGCGGGCATATTTAGAGAAATACATCGCCGCCTGCCCCGCTGAGTTTGCCCCACCAATCACATAAACATCTTCATCCTGACAGGCTGCCGCCTCAGTCTGAGCTGCACCGTAATACACCCCCGCCCCGGTAAACTGCTCAATACCTGGCACCGTCAGCCTGCGCCAGGACACCCCCATCGCCAAAATCAGCGCGTGGCAGCTAATCTCACTGCCGTCTGAGAGGGTGAGAATGCGATAATTATCTTCCAAACGAATCGCGGTGGCCTCCTGCGGAGTTAAGATCTCGACCCCAAACCGCTTGGCCTGGGTCACGGCCCGACGGGCCAGGTCACTGCCGCTGAGCCCCACTGGAAAGCCTAGATAGTTTTCAATGCGGGAGCTAGTGCCCGCCTGCCCGCCGGGGGCCTCGCGCTCGATCATCACCGTGCGCAAGCCTTCTGACGCACCGTATACTGCCGCAGCCAGACCCGCTGGCCCTCCCCCCACAATCACCAGATCATAAAAAGGATTGGTGGCCTCGGTTTGCATGCCCACATGCTGAGCCAGTTCTGCTGGGGTTGGCTTAACAAGTTTCTCACCGTTGGGTAGCAACACCAGGGGCAAACAGGGATTATCTTTTTCCCCTGAGTAGGCGACCAGCTGCTTAGCCTCAAGATTTGTCTCAATATCAAGCCAGCGATAGGGCACCTGATTGCGGGCCAAAAAATCCCGCAGGTCATGGGAGTTGGGAGACCAGCGATCGCTAATCACCTTGACCCCTTGAAACTCAGGTTTAAAGGTCGCCTGCCAGTCGTGAATCAGGTCATCCAGCACCGGATAAAGCTTTTCCTCCGGTGGATCCCACGGCTTGAGTAGATAGTAATCGAGCTGGGCGGTATTAATCGCATCGATGGCTGCATTCGTATCGGCATAGGCGGTCAGCAGCGCCCGCTTAGCGCTGGGGAATACCGCCGTCGCCTGACTGAGAAACTCTACACCACTCATCTCTGGCATGCGCTGATCGGCCAGGAACATAGCAACGGTATCCCCTCGTAGCTTTAGCTGTTGCGCCGCCTCTAGCGCTGTCGCCCCGGAGTCAGCCCGGACAATGCGAAAGCGATCACCATACTGCTTGCGCAGATCTCGGGCAATCGCCTGAAGCACAGCTGGATCGTCATCAATCGTTAAAATAGCAGGTTTATCCATTGGGGCTCTCTGTCAGGGGCTCTCTATCGACAGAGAAATGATAACAATACTTTTCGAGTTTACGGGAGGGATTATGAGTCAGAATGCACTAATTCCTCTCAGCCCTTAGACGCTGTTTTGGCAGTACCCATAGTGTATCTAAATCCTTTAGATAGAAAAGACCAAAGCAGGCGGCCAGCATGGGCCAGGCAGCAAAAAACAGCAGGTTCACATCTTCGTAGGGGGCGAAATATTTTCTGAACGCAGAAAAGGTTGAAACCGAGTGAAAAAACAGCACAGCCGCATAGGTGAACCGTTTTTGGATACCTAGCAAAAATCCAACGATAATCACAAGTTGGATGGCACCGATCACATAAATGATAGTGTGACTGAGCCCGCCGATGAAATAGAAATTTGCAAAAACAGCGGCAGCGTGGTCGGGCTTTACAAATTTATCGAGTGTCCACATCAGCATCACCAGAAAGACACTCAGACGCAGTAAAAGCAAAACCAGCGGAATTCGATGCTCTGTAGATCTCAGCATGTTTTTCTCCAGTGAATAGAAATCGAAATACTCTTCTTTAGGGGTACACACCGACGCTTAGAAGACGCTTAGAAACTGTGAAGACATGGCTGAACAGGTAAATTTCATCCTACACAGCACTGATTTTTGCTGTCTTGTCATTTCTTGCTGCGTTTTTTTCGAAACATTGACCAATCGGTTTAAGTTGTGTTAGGGTTATATCGTCGTCAATCAGCAAATTTACATGACTCGCGGTCCCGCCAAGCAATTTGATACTGAAGTTGCCTTAGCCAAGGCGATGGAGGTGTTTTGGGCCCATGGCTACGAAGCCACCAGCCTGTCTGAATTGCTCAAAACCATGGGGATTGGCAAAAAAAGCCTGTATGACACCTTTGGCAACAAGCGATCGCTCTTTCTCAAAGCACTAGAGCACTATGCTCAAACCACGATACGAGAGATGCGATCGCACATCTCCACCGAGGGTTCTCCTTTAGAAAACCTGAAGCAGCTGTTTCTGGAATGGCAAGAAACCCACGCTCAGCCGCGCAGTCGTGGCTGCATGTTTGGCACCAATATTGCTGATTTCAATACAGATGACGAAGAGATTGCCAGAGTCATGCGGGGGTATTTGCGACAGATGGAAGATGTCTTTTACACGGCGTTGGCCCGTGCTCAAAAGGCAGGGGAGCTAAGCTCTGCCATCAACCCGCGAGATCATGCTCGGCTGTTGCTTTGCACCGCCCAGGGCCTGGCCCTGATAGGCCGTGTGATGGAAGATGACACCACACTATCCGGGGCCGTCCAGGCTGAATTTTCCCGGCTAGAGGGCAGCTAAATTTTTTTGCCCTAACTTAGACCGATCGTTCAAAGTTTTTGCTCACTATCCAAAATAGGAGATATTACCATGGCACGTCTACAAGATAAAACCGCTGTCATCACGGGTGGCACAACCGGCATCGGCTTCGAAGCGGCAAAACTGTTCATTGCAGAAGGCGCTCGGGTCATCATCACAGGCCGCAATCAAGCCCGTCTTGATGAAGCGGTTGAGGCGTTGGGGGATGGTGCCATTGGGGTCAAAGCCGATGTGCAATCCCTGGCTGAGATAGACCACTTAGCCGCCAGTGTCGAGGAAACGTTTGGGCAGTTTGATATTCTGTTCGCCAATGCAGGCGTGGCCAAGCGAGCCGCGTTTCGAGACGTCACCGAAGCGCAGTTTGATAACGAGGTCGCCATTAATCTCAAAGGTGTCTTCTTCACCGTGCAAAAGCTAGAGCCGCTGATGAAGGACGGTAGCAGTGTCGTCTTAAACACCACTACCCTGGCCCAGACAGCCTTAGCTGGCGAATCCATTTACGCTGCCTCAAAAGCAGCGGTGCGATCGCTGGCCCGCTCCCTCAGTCTGGAACTACTCGACCGTCAAATCCGGGTTAACGCCATCGCCCCAGGCGCGATTGAAACCCCCATCTGGTCAAAAATGGAGCTTCCTCCCGAAGTGGCCGAGAGCGTCCTAAAACGAGCCCCGATTGGCCGCTTCGGTAAACCCGAAGAAATCGCCAAAGCGGTACTTTTCCTGGCCAGTGATGATTCATCTTACATGCTGGGCGAGGAAATGCTGGTCGATGGCGGCTGGGCGACGCTTTAGTTCACTACCCATTACCGTTCGACTGAGACTTCGGTGTGAGCTCAGTCGAACGCTCACGCCGAAGCCCACTACCCACTACCCACTACCCACTACCCACTACCCACTACCCATTGAGGACACGTACCATGACGAGTACTCGAAAAACACAACTCGGTCTAGCAACCATTCGCATCACCACAGCAGCTTTCTTTTTAGTGTGGTCAATTGAGAAAATTGTTGCCCCTGAGCTTGCTCAAAAAGTCTTTGCTCGCTTCTATGCATCGAAGATATCCATTGGCTTTTCAATAACCATCGGGGTTTTTCAAACTGCCATTGTGCTGCTGTTTTTGGCCGGTCTCTTTAAGCTGTGGACCTACGGTGCGCTACTGGGGATGCACGCGGTGTCTACGTTGTCTTCCTATGAACCATTGCTTAATCCGTACACGCCCCCCAACCACCTATTTTGGGCGGCGGTGCCAGTGCTGGGGGCGCTGATTGCTCTATTCCTGATGCGTAAGGAAGACCAATTCTTGATACTGCCTGGGATTATGGGATCTAAACCGTCTCCCCAACAGGATGATCTGACTGGCAAAATCTAACCGGCATCAAACATGCCCTGTTAAGGAATGCACTTGAGGGCTTCACTTTAGCTGGTATGTACATCAGGGGGGCCATCTTGGTCGCCCCTGGTGCGTCAATTAAGCCTATCAATTAACCACAATGAGCGAGTGAGCACCGGGGCCAGTCTCAATAACGTAGTCTGTTTGTTCTAAGGCAGGTGCCTCGGCATCTCTGTTCACACGCCAAAACTCTAGCGCGCCGCTTCGCGGTTCTGGTGTTTCATATTCAAAAACCCCTGCGACAACATATTGATCAGACGCATCAAATGCAATACCCTCAGGGAGAATGCCATCAAACAACCAATCACTCACATGGGTCATCTGGCCTGTCGTTGGGTCAAACTGTACCAGAGAGAGCGAAGATTGGCTATAGCCTGGCTCATCGGGCGAGAGCCAGGTTTGACCAATGTTACTGGTGGCAATGAGTGTGCCATCGTTGGAAAAAGCAATGCTCTCCGCATGTCTGGGGAGAGCCACCCCTGCTACAACAAAATGCTGAGCCTCATCAATTTGGTAGAGCGGTGCCAGCTCAATGACTGTCAGCTGCGATGGCGGCGCGTTCACATAGAACCCTCTGACATCGGGTCCCCATTGTAAATCGTTGGTAACATAAAAAAGTCCATCGCGAGAAAACTTACCAGACATGGGCCATTTAGAGGTCACAATCCGGTTCCCCCAAGGAGCTATGTCGCTCACACCGCCATTGGCATCGCGAATAATCCGAAAGAACTGAACCTGACCTCGGAAATTTGCATTGACCGCAATGACATCTGCTGTTGGATGCCATTCTACATGATGTGGTAACAGCCCATCATCTGGCAATTCTGCCACAGGTGAGAAGCCTCGCATCGGTAGCTGGACTGGCTCACCAAAGCGACCGTTGCTGAAGGTAACAAAGGTCAGGGGTGCCTCTGGATCTTTAGTCGCTAGAGCAAGGGTCGTACCGCTAGTATCCAGGGAAACCCCTTGAGGATCAATACCAACCTCTACTTCTGCAATGACCCTCAGCGCGGTCGGATCTGACACGTCAACGGCGCGAAGAATCGTTCCCAGATCGAGATCGCTTATAACCTGATCCTCGGGCTCTCGCTGCTCTTTAGTCTCAGCTACGAAAATCGTGTTTCCGTCTTGGGAGGCCACAAGGCTATAGACGGGGTTGATAACAGAGTTAGAGACTTCAATCGAACCCGTCAATGCTGGAGTATCAGGCAACGGTAGCGTCACTAGCGAGAGCTGATCGGTCCCCCGTGGCTCACCCAATTGCCCGTCGATATAAGCATAGGCGCGCATGTCTGCATCAGAGATAGCCGCAATATATCGACCTTGGAAATCTAGAGGAAGTTGGGCTTGGGCTTGCTGAGTGCAGGCGAGTGCCAAAACAGCAGCTAATCCTGCCAAAACGGCAGCAAGTCTTTTCAGACGGAGCATCATAAAAACCAAGTACATTATCAAAAGTCGGAATTTAATTACCCATCAGTTCTCTCATCCGTGTTTCAGAGAGTTGAGGGTCAAACGAAACGGTGGGATCGAGAGTCGCAAGCGGAAAGCGAGGGGTGCTGGGGCGGCGAAAATCGATCGACTCGACGTAGGCCACCAGATCTGCATTTTGAGTCGCGGCTCCCCGCTCGTTATATTCCTGATAGTTGGGATAGTCTGGAGCTAACGAATCCCAGTCGGCATAGGCCGTTAAGCCAACGTTGAGTGTTTCGGGCAGGTCGGGACGAATAAACTGGTCCAGAACCTGCCATTCTCTGGAGTCCTCTGCTTGATACAGCAATGTGAACAGCTCACCCGAACGCCCAATCCGCAATCGCATCCAGCCTTCTGGCGCATCCGAAATTTTCAAAGTCGAGAGACTGTTGTAGGTCGATTTGATTTCAAACTGCGGCTGACCCGCTGGGAAGGCAGTACCTGTGCTAAAAAATAGCCAGTTCTCTTGATTAGGTTCCCAATTGGCAGCTGTTAGGGTTCGCGGTGCCCGGATAAATAGTCCGGCCAGCGAGAATGAGCGCTGAGGGATCGCGCTTTGGGTGCCGGCCACTCTGAGACGGGTTGTCACGATAAAGTCTCCGGTCACTTCACGGTAGAGGTGCCCGGCTGTATTGTCTTCAAACCAGCCGGATGATCGGGGTTGCAGCACCAGGTTGCCATCTTCGACGGTGGGTGGTTCCCACTTGGGCAACCATCCTTTGACTTGAAAGGCTTGCCAGCCTTGCAGCGCCTCTGGACTGTCGAAGCGAGTTGAGAGCGATCGCAAATCATTCACCCCCTGACGCTCAGCCCCTTCACTGGCGACAGTCGTGGTGTCTGGGCTATTCACAATAGCCCCTATCGCGATTAGACCCGTCATTAAAATCCCCCCTAAGAATAGTGAAATGAGGCGTTTCATCGAACATTCTCCCGTGTGTTTTTATCACTATCGACAAACAGAGGTGCCAAACTCTGTCGTCTGATGTTGCAGCTGTTCAGTGTTTGCAGCCGTGAGTAAAGCAGGCAAAGTAAACAGATAGTCGCGTTGGTAAAACCTCTCAGGATGAGAATCGCGCACCCTCGTATGGCAGCCAATACAGGAACCCTGACTGTTAGAAACTAGATCTCCGGACGGACTATACCAGGCAGACTGCCACTCGCCGCTATCGGCATTCACCTGCCAGCCACTGCGCTTCTCTCGAATAAACACGTTGTTGAGCCGCGTGGGGGTTAAGCGCCCGTGGCTGCCCTGACGCGCTGAGTGAGTTTCCATCACAATCACGGTGCCGCTGGGCACCGTTTCACTGGTTTTAAGGGTGTCGAGGGCAGGGCGGTTTACATACATCTGTCTGACAATGCTGCTGTTGGGGCAGTCCACCGTCGCGTAGTGGACAAACTGCTGCTGATAGTTGGCTGGAAACTGCACTAAAGAATCATCTGAATCTTCCAGGTTGGGGGAGTATATTGCCTCTGGCCCAGACACTGGAGGGCTTTGGGTATATCCAGCACTCAGCTCCGGTAAGGGGCCAGATGACGTCAGGTGAGTGAGTGCGATCGCAACCCCAACCGATATTGAGAAGAGAACGAGCCCAGAAATCCATTTTGGACGTGCCATGATGTTTTACCCAGCTCAGCAAACGCTGTCTGTCCCCATGAATTTTGTAGAAGCAGGTGCACAGTTCCAACATAAACAGGCGAGAATAATGCTGTCCAATGCTTTTTAGGGCAGTACTAATAACATAAGGTTATTACTATGAAGCTTCATGCTTTTCATTACTTTGTGGCCGTCGCAGAAGAGCTGCACTTTGGTCGAGCTGCGGCTCGATTGCAGATTACCCAACCTGCCCTGAGCCGACAGATCCATCGATTAGAAGCTGAAATGGGTGTAAAGCTACTGCGACGCACCAAACGAACAGTAGAGCTGACCGAAGCGGGTGCTGCATTTTTAGGGGAAGTTCGCAAAGCGTTACAGCAAGTGGACGTGGCTGTGCAGGTGGCGCAGCGTGTAGCCCGAGGAGAGGTAGGCTGCTTGCGGATTGGGTTTACACCCTCATCTATGCACACTGTGCTACCCGAAATTTTGAAGCAGTTTAGCGATAGCTATCCCAACGTCAAACTCGCCATGAGCGAA